>DAWDVX010000048.1:16173-17202 GCA_052346145.1 Collinsella sp. | reverse complement strand
CAGAGGTTCCCGCGCCACTTGACGCCGTTGGGCATCATCGCCGTGCCGAACTCGTCCTCGTCAAACTCGAAATCGTAGTCAACGTCGTATGCCATCTGGCATCAACCCCCATCACGCATAGGTGCCGGTCTTCTGGGTCACGAGAAGCCCGCTTTTCTTCGGTTGCTTCTCATAGCTGATCTCAATGCCTATTTTAGCAAACTCCGAGGTGTAGGCCTTGTTCATGGCTCTCCACATCGCGATTTCGCTCTGGTATTTCCTGCTCATGACCGAAGCGTCGGCTCGCTTTGCGGCAGACTTGACGGCCTTGCCGCTCACGCTTTTCGTCACGAGCGCGGAATAGGTCCCCTCGTTCGACGTCGCGACGATCCTCTTGACGCGTCCTCCGCTCCTGTTGTAGGCCGAGGCGATGTATTCCAGGTCGCCGCCGGAAAGCGGGCCTCCCCATTTGCGGCCGTCCGCGCCGCCATGAGGATGGTTATGGATAATCGTCGAGACGCCCTTTTCATGGGCGACGGCGGACAGCGGTGCGACTCTGGTCGACCCTTCATTACCAGTCGACCCCAGCGCATGGACATATCCCGCGTCATCGATATAGGCCGAGTGCTCGTACCTATTGTCCATCAGCTGCTCGCGAAAGCGGGCTATGGCAGACTCCACCGTCGTTCCCCCAGCAGTACCCTTGTTCAGGGATGCGACCGCGTAGGCCGACAGAATCGATCCGTCCTTGGCCGAACGATTGCCGGAGTAAGAATATGAGCCCCTACCTCCCACGGAAACCGCCTCCCTTGTACTCGACGACCTCGCAGCCGCCGAAATCGAATCCAATGTCGCCGCCGTAGAGCAGCACGCGCGCGGGCTCCAGGCGGCTCATTGCCTCCGCCATGCCCTCGCGCCAGACGGCCAGGGCGTTCTCGTCCCCCTTCACGCCGACGGTCGACACGGCGACGGTCGAGCGGCGCGGGACGCCGTCGAACGCAAAGCGGAAGCTCCGGCGCTGCGCCCACGACAGGGTCGGGACTACACGGA
>DAWDVX010000048.1:15323-16163 GCA_052346145.1 Collinsella sp. | reverse complement strand
GAGGCCCTGCTCCTGCCACCAGTGGCCGAGCGCCTGGGAGCGGTAGCGGTTCCACCGCTGCATGGCATCGGGCATGTCGAGGTAGAGCGAGAAGTCGGGCGTGAGGACGCAGTCGAAGCCGCGCAGGCACTCGAGGTAGGCGGCGGGGCGTGCCCACACGCGCTCGAACTGGTAGTCGTCGATGAAGAAGTGGCAGCAGCGGCCGGCCTTGTCGGCCTCGGGGGTGCTCTTGGCGTAGTTGAACCCGATCATGTCCGCCGGCTTGGCCATGCACCGCTTCATGCGGGGCATGCCGTCGCGGCCGCAGTCGGATCGGCTGACAAGGCGCAGGTTGTACGCGTCGTCCGTCCTCAGGCGCTCGTGGCCGTAGTCGAGCCGCTTGCTCTTGAAGTCCAGCCCGAACCGCGACATGTCGAAGTCCTTGAGGCTGCGGACCTCCTCGCGAAGCATCGACTTGTTCCAGGTTGCCACCTCGCCGGTCTTGTTGTCGGCGATGCGGAAGGCCTTGATCTGCTCGTCGGTCAGGTCGTCGCAGTACTCGATCTTGGAGTCGGGAATCTCGTCCCACCCCAGGCTTCTGCACGCCTCGACGCGGGTGTGCCCCCATACAATAACCGGGCGCTCGCGGCTCTCCAGGCCGATGGTCCCGCGCAGGCCGAACTCCTTGATTGAGTCGGCGACCACGGGGACGGCGGAGGCGTTGTGCCGCGCGTTTCGCTCATATGGGACGATATCGTGTATCTTCACGTACACACCCGCCTAGTTTTTCTCGGTTTAGCTGCGGTTTTTACTTGACTTCCGTAAAAAAGCGTATTCGGGGGTATTGCGGCCCTGGCGCGG
>DAWDVX010000048.1:14815-15313 GCA_052346145.1 Collinsella sp. | reverse complement strand
TGCCACCATCCGTCAAAAGACCCCCGTGGGGTCGAGCGCCGGGGCGCATCCCCTACCATGAGGTCGTTTGCCGCGGCTGTTTCTCGGGCGCGGACGGGGGACTAATAAAGGGAATACGTTCGGACTTGAGCGCCTTGCACAGCTCGACGAAGGACTCAGGAGAGTTCCACGCGGCGAGATGCTCGCGGAGGGCGCGGCGTACGGCCGAGACCTCGGCGACGCTGCGGGCGCGGCGCCAGTTGTTGCAGCAGCGGTGCGCGGCGGCGACGTTGTCGCGGTCGAAGGGCGATCCGCCGCGGCTGACCGGGACGAGCTCATCGCACTCGAAGGCCCCGGGGTTGCCCGGCGGCACCCCGTAGTCTATGGGTAGCCCACATATCCAGCAGGGCCTGCCCTGCGAGCGGAGCCACCGCACGACATGGCGGCGGCGGGCGCCGTTGGCCTTGCGCGGGTTGCCCATCCCCTACCACTCCACCGGGGAGCGCCCTCGGTTGGACA
>DAWDVX010000048.1:0-14728 GCA_052346145.1 Collinsella sp. | reverse complement strand
CCTCGATGCCCCCGTAGCGCAACGCCTCCAGGCGCACGCCCCCGGCACCCCCCGGTCGGCGGCGGGGCGCCGCCGTGACCCCCAGGGCGCGGCGGAACGCCCACGCCATGACCGTGTCGTGGCGGCGGGCGGATCGCGCGATGTACTCTCGGCTGACCACGGGCATCATCCCCTATTGAATTAAACGCAATAGTAAGGCCGGAGTCCCTGAACTGCTGAAGGGAACCCCGGCCACTCATCTGTGCTTCCACGCACATCCGACCCGCACACCCGCGCGGGCGGCGCTGCGAATCGACACCCTAGTTATATCCCAATCGCAACGTGCAACGGTGTGCAATTGTGTGCAATCGCGTGCAACTGTAGGCAATTGTGTGCAACCGCGTGCAACCGCGTGCAATCGCGCGCAGTCCGTAGGCAAAGAGAAACCCGCCGGCGCGGGGCCGACGGGCAACGATAGAGATATATGCGGCTCAGACTGCAGCGCGGCCAAGACCCGATCGGGCGGCCGCCAGACCGACCATATCCGTCCAGTCCAGGGCGGCACACAGGTCGGAGTTCACCGACCTCACCGATACGCCCAGCGTCCCCGCGATCTCCTGCAGCGTGCGGTCCTCGCAGTAGCGCAGCTCCAGCACGTCTCCCCAGCGCTTGCCGGGGTTGGCCGAGCGCACGCCCGCGCAGAGCTCGCGCCCGCGCTCCACCTCGCGCCGCAGCTCCGACAGCTCCGCGCCGCTGCGGCGCTCATAGTCGATCCTGTCATCCGTCGAGCACATGAAGTCCGTCCCGTGCGCGCCCTTGCCCACGGCGTCGTAGCGCTGGGCGCGGACCTGCTCGCGCGCCTGCATCGACTCGATGACCGCCAGGCGGCGGTCGATGCCGCGCTGGGCGGCCCGTACAGTCTCCAGATATTCCCTTGCGTCCATGTGACCTCCCGCGTGGTACCATGCTCTACGCCATATAGAGGATGCCGGGAGGCGTCTTTGCCAAAGGCCGCCGGCGCTCCAACGCCAGCGGCCTTAATTATATATCTACCTGCGGAAACTCAATACCTCATCGCGACCTCGCGGCGCATGGCCATGATCTCATCGTGCGCCGGGCCCGTGGGCGCCAGGTAACGGTCGACCTTGTCGCTCTTCGGCCTGGCGCCCCTGCGCCTAGCCTCCTTCGCGCGGTCCTGCTCGTGCTTTCGCCGGCAGTCCTCCGAGCAGTACTTGGCCTTCGGCGCCTGCGGGATGAAGATCCTCCCGCAGACCGCGCAGTTCCTCTCCTGCACGTCCCACATCACGGTCATCTCATCGACCTCCTGCACCTGCAGGCGCGACGCGCCTCGATGCTCTTGCGCACGCGGCGGTTCTCGACGAGAATCCGCCGCAGCTTCTCAAACAACCTCATTGCCTAGCCCTCCTCGACCTCTTGAGCGCGCGGGCCCGGTCGCGCTCTAGCGCCCGCGCCCTCCGCTCCGTCTCCCCGATCTGCGACGCCGTCACCCGCGGCGCGTCTGCCCGACCGTGCGCGAGCGCCCGGCGCGCGGGACCCGTCACCAGATCGGGCACCGCGCGCCAGGCGGTCGCGCGGAACAGCTCGACCGCCGAGCTGATCACCGGCTGTTCCAGCTGTCCGCGAGCATGGCCACCGCCTGGCGGAACGGCGGCAGGTCCATGCTTCCCCACGCGATGCTGTTCGACATCCCGCAGGCGGGGCATTTCACGCTCATCACGTTGGGCTTGGTCAGGGAACGCTCGCGCACGTCCTCCATCTTGGGCTCGACCCCGCACCGGGGGCACGCCTTGAACTCGACATCGTTAAAGGTCATAACTCTCTCCTGTCTCGTTGAACACATCCCACGTCGTTCGCCACCTCGAGTACGAGTCCATCAGCATCGCCCAGAGCAGGCAGAGTGTCGAATCTTCCCTCAGGCTCTTCGCGGCTTGCATCCGAAGGTCGTACGTAAGCCGCAGGGCGCCGCCGTTGTCGGGGCAGTAGACCTGCACGCCAAACGGCAGGAGACGCTCATCGTACAGCTCGTGTGCGAGGTCCCGGGGACACACGAGCCAGTTCTCGTCGCCGAGGAACGTGAGGCCGTGGCCACTCTTGAAGTCCGCCATGCACGACTTGACCTCGACGAATACGAATTTCCCGTGCTCGAGCGCCGCATTCCGCCCTCCACTGCCCGGAGAGAACGCCACGAAGTCGACCCTATGGTCGGGATCGACCCAGACCTCCTGCGCGACGATGGCGAACTGCCTGCGGAGCTTCTTGGCCACCTTCTCGGACAGATCGGCGGTCACGTCCTTGCGGTTCATTTGTCCTCACACCCATTACTTTCCAGAAACCAGGGCACGAGCATGCCGACCATGGCGACGGTCTCCAGCGTAGTCATCGTGGTTGCGATGCTGTGGCAGAAGCAGAGGACTTCCTCGTCATCGATCTCGTCCACATCCTTGTCCCCGATCGCATTCAGCATGTCTTGAGCGTCCTCGGCGATCTCGTTGAGCAGATATGCCTTCAAATCCTTATAGCTCTCGTTCACTTAAAGCTCCTCTCCGCAGAACGGGCAGTACTTGATGTCCTCGATGTAGGCGTCCGCCGTCACGTCGGCGCTGACACAGTCGCCGCACGAGCCGTTGACCGAGACGTCTAGTATCACGCTGGTATCCAGCTCGACCCTGACGATCGGCTCGCCGTCGTATCGGCGCATCAGCGTCATGGAGCCCACGGACCAGTTGCAGCCACCACGGTCGGGGGCAGAGTGGATGGAGGCGATGTGGGACCCGCCGCAGAAATAGCAGCTCATTCGCCATCACCCGCGAGCAGGGAGTGAATGCGGTTGCAGATGTTGTGGAGCGCCATCGACTGGCACAACGTGCCGCCGCACCTGTCGGCGCAGGCATCGCACATCCCGGAGACAACGTTGTAGGCGTGCGTCGGTTCTTCGCTGGAAGGGCAGGCCAAAGCAGCTTCGATATCGTTCATCAGGGCGCCGAACGTATCCGGGCGGATCAGGTGCATATCGTCCACCCTCGCGACCCCCTCATCGCAGCAGGCACGCCAAACGCCCGCGCCGAGCAGGTACTCATATCTCCGGACCGTGAGCTCCATGCCGCTGTCCGCAAAGAGCGTCGCGGTCGACAGGGAGACCTTGCGTCCCTCCTTGTCGACAGGGCCTAGCGGAATCACTTCCCAGTCTGGCGTCGTGGAGTTATCGACTATGAAATGTTCCCTCATCACTCGTCACCACCCTTCTCGGCCTTGACCCCCGCCAGCCCAAGCTGCTCGCACACGACGCTCTCCTCGTCCCACATCCACGAATACATCTCGAAGACCTCTTCCGAATCATCGATTACGACCCTCCACGGGTCGACCTCCTGCAGCCGCCCGTCTCTGCGCATGACGACCGCCACCGGCCTGCGGGTCGGCCCCGCGTCCTCATCGCTCGCAGAGATGCGGTGGTCGAGGCACGTGAACGTCCTGTCGAACAGCCCGACCAGCAGGGCCTTCTCGTAGCCCGTCCTCGAGCCCAAGCCGAAGTCCTGCACGAAGCACGGCGTCAGGTCCCTAGTCAGCATCGCCCTCACCCCTCAGCCTGCTTAAAAGACGCTCCATGCTCTCATCGCATATTGCGAGCGTGGCCACCTCACCAGCCCAGACCTTTCTGCCTGCGACGTTGACGAATGAGATCTTGTCCATGTTGACGATGTACCTGTAGCCATCGTCGTCGTATAGCTCAATGAAATCTCGGCTCATTGAAGCTCGCCCCCATTCCAGCCGTCAGGCATGTCCTCGATGCGGCGTTTCGTCCTATACGTGCGCACGGTGGTAATCTCGAGCTCGAACGTGCGCTTGCACTCAGGGCACACAACCTCTTCATCGTCCTCGTCGTAATACCACGGGTCATCGATGGAACTCTCGCAGTAGGGGCAGATCAGGCGTTCCTCAGCGCACTGTTCGTTCTCCCATTCCCTCTCGATACGCGCCCCCCCTTAGGCACTCGTCACATACCGAGTATCCAGACTCGCCCAGAATGCCAGCCATCGGATGCAAGTACTCCCTATAGTTCGGAGTAGGCTTCCCGCACCAAGAGCAGGTGTACATCTTTGCCTCCTCACTCATTTCTCGCTCCCCTCCTCCTCGGTCTCCGCCTGCAGGATGTCCCGCAGGGTGCCGATGCGCTCGATGGCGTCGTCTGGCGTGTGGCCGTCCCACTCGGGCGCGCGGTCGAGCACCTCGCACGGGAACATGTCCCAGTACGGCTCGACGTCGTAGTGGTAGGTGGTGGAGCGACTTCCACGAGCGCCCACGGAACATGGTCCCCGTCGGTGACGCTCTTGACGGTCGGACATGCGAAAGGGTCTTCCACGGTCTCGACTTCGAGGCCCCGTATGAGCCTCTTAACGTCCTTGAACCACTCGTTCCTATCACTCACTTCGTGCTCCATTCCTTCTCAATTACTTTCTCCTCCGCGACCATGATCAGCGCGCGGTTGAGGCATCGCCTCGCCTGGCGCAGCTCGTCGCAGATGTCGCTGCTCGTCGCGACATGTCGCACTCCTGTCGCAGCTTGTCGCAGCCGGTCGCGCTCCCTGAGCGACCTCTTCGCGTCCTCGAGGCGGCCGACGGCGAGGTCGATCCAGTCGGCGGGTCCGCACACGTAGCTCATCGCGACTCACCCCTCACGCCGAAGACCTCCGCGAGGATGTCGCCGGGCGCGGCCACGAACGGATCCGCGCTGATCGGGTCGTACATGACCTCCAGGTACTCGGGATAGCCGTCGGTTATGCCCACGGTCCGGACCTTCATCTCGGTCTCCTCGCCGCCGTCGACGGAATCGTCGGGCTCGTCCGCGGGCAGGCACTGGTAGCCCCAGATCACGCTCACCTCGTGAGCGTCCAGGATGGTCTTGGTGCGCTCGATTCGCATCCGGTACCCGCCCACCCTCTCGGTGTCGTACGTGTCGTCGGCCCAGGGAATCTGGTGCCTGTCGAGGGCGTCGCGGTAGGCCCTCATCACCGCTGAGATCTCGGTCAAAACGTCTCTCGCTTTCTCTCCTCGGACAATATGGCATTAATTGCGGCCTCGGCCTCCTCGGCCGTGCCGCCGGTACCGTCTAGCGGCGGAAACCCAAGTGCCTGCTGCCCCAACTCCTTCGCGCCCGCTGTCACACTTTTGGCACGCCTGCGCTCTAGGTCCTCGCCCTCCGGCTCCTCGCCCTCCGGCTTTTTGCCGCCCGCGATGGCGGCGACCCTCCCGTACAGGTCGGCGCGCTGCGCCTCGCGCGCCTCACGGTCGTGGAGCTCCTGCCTCTTGTTCAGCACTGCGGCCTCCCCGTGCGACATGACGTTGGCCATGTAGATCCGCGTCAGGTCGAGCGGGCGGCCGCCGGCGGGGTCGGCCTTCTCGTTCCTGAGCATCTCCAGGAGGGTGATCATGACGCCTCACCCAGCTCGCGCCTGAGTTCGACTATGCGCTCCGCATCCGTCTTCACGGGCTTCCACACGGAGGCCCGCTCGACCTCCTGGGAGGTCTGCCCGCCCCGCGCCTTGCGGTCCGCGTCGAAGCCGACCTGCTTGCGGCTCCAGTTGCGGGCGAGCGCCCACACGTCGGTCACGGGCAGGCCGCTCGGCAGCGTCCAGCCCTGTGCGGCGTAGTGGTCGAAGAACTGGCGGGGGTCGCCGCGCAGGCAGTTGGCGGCGAAGTAGGCCTCGACGTCCTCCATCGAGGGCGGGTCGAAGTCGTCGGGGGCTTGGCGGGACGCGCTATAACCCGCAAGGGTTATCTCCTTCTCCTTCTCCTTCTCCTTCTGTTGGCTACCCTGTTGGCTACCCCCTTGGCTACCCCCTTGGCAAGGCACCCGACCGGAAGACTTGGCGGCCCTTGCGCGGCCCCCCATGCTTCCGCTGACCATGGCGTCGATGCGCCCCCTTGCGAAGCTGAAGGCCGCCATGGTCGCCGGCTTCAGCTTGGGCTCGACGCCCTCGTAGCCGTAGCGCAGCATCGCCCAGGCGAGCGCCATGCCCTCCCTGTCGCCCAGGGCGCGGCAGCCCTCGTAGAAGTCGCGGTTGAAGTTGAACTTATCCATCCATGTCACCTCCGTAGATCGAATCGGTGAAGGCCGCGGCGGCCTCCCTGTCGCGGCCCGGCAGCACCGAACCGTATATCTCGAGCGTCGTCTTGACGTTCGCGTGCCCCAGGCGCTCCTGCACCAGGCGCATGTCCCACCCATGCGTGAGCAGCCACGTGGCGTGCGTGTGCCGGAGCGTGTGGAAGACCGTCTCCCCGGGCAGCTCGAGCTCGCGCGCGATCGCCTTGAACCGGGCCGTCACGGTCGACGGCCTCGCGAGCCCTCCCGCGGGCTCGAAGGTGATCAGGGGCGCGGCCGGCCCCTTGCGGACGAGCCACGAGTCCTGCCACGCCAGGTGGCGCTCCAGCTGCGCCTCGACCGCAGGCGAAATCGAGACGTTCCGCGCTCGTTTGCCCTTGGTGTAGGCCTGCCTGTGCAGGCTGGGCTTCTCGACGGCCTGCCCCGCCACGTGGATGTCGTGCAGGGAGCGGCGCCAGTCGCGGCGCTGCAGGCCGCAGACCTCCCCGCACCGCAGCCCCGTGTGGAGCGCGAGGAAGACCGCCATTGCCTCGGTGCGCCTGGCGATGTTGGCGCCCGTGGCGTCGCGCGAGGACATGGCGGACACCATCGCGCGGGACAGCCCGTCCGCATCGAGCTCGGACAGGGCGAACGGCTCCGCGGGCTTCGCCCTGGGCGCCTGGACCTCGAGCATGACGTCGCGGCCGATGGCATGGCTCCACGTCCTGTACGCGCCCTTGAGCAGTGCGTGCATGACGAGCACGGTCTTGGGCGACAGGCCCTTGCCGCTCCTGGGCGCAAGCAGCATGCGGTAGGCGGCGGACACGTCCCAGGGCTGCAGCTGGTCGTAGGGGATTCGCCCGATAGTCGGCTCCACCATCGTCCTGATCACGCTGCGGTAGGCGGCGACGGAGTTGTCGGCCAGGCCGTTCACCGGGTCTGAGACGTAGGTCTCGAGCATCGATGAAAGGCGCTTGGAGCTGTCCTGCGCCGAGGAGGGAATATAGGTCGCGACCCATTTGTCGCACTCCGCCTGGGCCTGCTCGCGCGTCAGATCCGCGTCCCACGACCTGTACGGTCTGATCCGCCTGCCGGTCACGCGGTCGGTGCCCATGTAGGGGCGGGCGAACCAGCGCCCGTCCGCCCCGCGCTGCACGACCGCCCGGCGCTCGCTAGATGTCGGCATCGACACCGAGCTCCGCCGCCATGTCGCGGATCTCCCTGCGCGCGTCCAGGTCGGTGGTCTGGATTCTGTCAGCGTGCCCATGGGGGTTGGCGCCGAGCGCGGCGATGAGTACGAGCTTGCGCGCGTTCCTGTCTGGGATGCCCGCCTGGCTGAAGGCCGCGCAGAGTGTGTCGGCGCACTCGCAGGCGAGCGCGAACAGGTCGCTGATGTCGGTCGGGCCCACGAAGCATGAGTCGCCGGAGCCGTCCCCTTTGGCGGTCGCGACCGTCGCGCAGCGGCACTCGAAAGCGCGGACCTCGCCGCACGCCTCGACCGTCACCCTAACCTTCTTCTCGCTACTCATCCTTCTTCTCCTCCTTGGCACTCGCTTGAACCCTCTCCATGAGCCACACGTCCTCCTCACCGGGCTCGAAGCCCGCGGAGCAGAAGATGTCATAGTGGTCGAGCCACGCCTCCGCGTCGTCGCCGACCCAGCGATTGTTGAGCTGGGCCATGTCCTTGGCCGCCGCCATGAGCCAGCAGCCGGCCTCGTACTCGCTGGGCTTGCACGCCTTGAGGTTGCGGGCGAACTCGTCGCGTACGGCACCGAAGCGCTCCTCGTTCTCGGGGTGGCTGTCGCCGCCCATCGCCATGAGCAGCGCGGGCGGGTCCTCGCGGCCCACGCGCACCTCCATCATGAGGTCCTTGGACATGGCAAAGGCGCCGGACGACACGAAGCCGATCAGGCTCCTGTACAGCCCCTTGAGCGCAGCTTCCTCGCGCGCGGCCTCCTGCTCGGCCCGGATCTCCTCCTCGGTCTTCTCGGACTCGGCGCCCGAGCCGTCACCCGGCCTGTAGAGGTCCCAGTAGCTGTCCTTCCGCACAGCCACGAAGCCAGTGACATCTATCCCCTTGAGCTTCTCGGCGACAGTTCCGAGGTTGGCCCAGTACACGTAGGCGAAACCCTCGGGCACCTCCTTCACGACCGGGATGCCCGCGTCGCCGAGGGCGTCGTAGTCCTCCGCGATGCTCTCCTCGCGCTCGTTGCGGCGGCGGATGCTGTCGGCCTTGCCCGCCCAGCCGTCGCCGGCCGCCAGCACGGCCTCGATGTCCTTCTCGTCGTCGAAGGCGCTCGCGGCCTCGAGCTGCTCCAACGTCACCTGCACGCCGGCGTCGATGCGACCGCGCAGTTTGCGCGCAGCGCGGATCTGCCCGGCGGTGGCGCGGCTCGCGCGCTCGATGCGCTGCTCGTCGACGCCAAGCACGAGCATCTGCTGCACGCCGCGTGCGCGCTCGGCCTCGGTCAGCTGGCGCTTGTCGTCGGTGGCGAGCATGGCCACGAGCTCGTTGGCCTCGTCCATGGTGTCGGCCACCAGCGCGGACACCTCTCGGTCCTCGCCGTAGATGGACGACAGCGCGCGGTAGCGGCGCTCGCCGTCGACGATGCGGAACACGTTGCCGTCCGCCACCACCACGGGCGGGTTCAGCGGCTCGCCGCCGGTGGCCTCGATGCTGCGGGCCAGGGCGCCGATGTCGCCGAAGTCCTCGCGCGGGTTCTGCTCGCTGGGCCTGATGTCGCCCATGCGCACAGACTTCTTCTCAAATTGCATATCTAACCTCCTAGTAGTACATCCCGCTCGGCGCGGTCCCCTCGATGGCGCCGGCGACGGCGATCAGGCCGATGAGCGCCACGGCGCACGCCACGCTGCGCACGCGCTCGGGCAGCGTGTTCCACCACTCACCGAGCCTGCAGCCGGCATCCCAGATAAGGTCGACCATCACGCCACCCGCCTCGGACGGCGAGCGGGCACGCAGTCGGGCGAGGGCAGCGCCGGCATCGCCCCGCGCGCCTTGATGGCGGCGTCGATGTCCTCGCTGCTCACCACCTCGCGCGAGCTGTTGGGGTTGAGCGACGGGTAGCGCGGGATGATCCCCTGCATGACCATCGCGCGGAACGTGACGTTGTCGCAGCAGGCGTAACGCGCGCCCTTGGCTATAGACATCCACATGGCCTTCTCCTTTCATTCGTTGAGCCAATCCCTTGCCGGAGGGCCGCACCGATAGATGCAGCCGGAGGGCGCTCCCCCGCCAAAGGGAGCGGTGCCGCCGCCCCGCCAAGTCGGCGGCGGACACCTTGCGGGCCGGAAGTAGGGGGTCCGGCCCCGTCGCGCCGCGGGCCCCGCGGAATGGGGGCGGTACGGAACCCGTGGCGCGACGGGGGCGGGCCCGCCGTCAGTCGAAGAACGACGCGAGCGCCCACGCCGCGATGAACGGCACGGCGGCCGAGAAGCACACCCGCGCCAGCCCGTAGGCCCCCTGCGCGGCGCACATCCAGCCGGCGGCGTCCATCACGACGGCCGAGGCCAGCAGCGCCCGGGTCATCCCTCTTCCTCCAGATCCTCCATGGGCACGCCCAGCGCCCTCGCGAGCCGCTTGGCCGCCCCGTACTTCGCGTCGGCTATCCCCCGGCGCTCCCAGTTCCGTACCGTCGTCTCGGTCACGCCCGCCTTCACCGCGAGCTTGAACTGCGAGAGTCCCGCCTTCTTGCGGAGCCGTCTGATCTCATTCATCTCCGTGTCCCCACGAACCCGTAAACTCCTTTGCGTTCATCCCTTTACGCGAAAGGAGGTGATTACATGTCAAAACCGAAGGTCGAACTCAATGAGAGAAACCTGGGCCGCATCTTCACCAGCGGAATCGAGCGCGTCATTGCAACCGAGGGCTACGAAGCCCGCTGCCAAGTCTGCGGCCGGAGCTTCACTCTCCGACCGGAATCGATGCGCTGCCCCCACTGCGGGACGGGCTACCGCACGCGATGACCTCGTAGTTGAGCTCGACTTCACCGAGCTCATTGAGGATCTCGGCGGCCGCCTGCAGGTGCTCCGAAGCCTCCCTCGCCTTCTCCGCGAGCTCCATGGCCTCGGGGCACCTGCCCCTGAGTTTCAGCTCGCCCACCTTCTTGCCTCCCATCTCCTCCCCCATCCCTATGCGGCCCCGTCCGTGTTCCAGCCCATCAGGTCGTTGGGTGTGCAGCCGAGGGCCTGGGCGATGGCATACGCCTTGTCGACACCTGGGACCATCGAGCCGTTCTCGTAGCCGATGATTGAAGATGCCGAGAGCCCCGCCTTGTTGGCCAGCTGCTCCTGAGACATATCGGCGCGAGCGCGGGCGGCGCGCAGGTTCGCACCGAACTCGTCCTTCGAAAACTCCATTTCGTCCTCCTTCAAAATGTGCGGGTTTCTTCCTGTTGCTTGAAACTATAGGCGGATGTCTGCCTATTGGCAAGAGAAAACTTTGCAGAATCTTGCTCATTCTGAAGAAAAGCTATAGGATTCTCGGCAACAACCGTCCTATTTAGGAGGCGTATATGAATCTAAGAATTAGGGAAGTGAGAAAGAACCTTCACATGTCCCAAACGGAACTTGCCGACGCAACAGGAACAAGCCTGAGAACGGTCGGCTCTTGGGAGAGAAGCGAGAGCCTCCCCAACGTCGAGCAGCTCTGGAAGTGCGCCAAAGCTCTTAACACCGACCCCAACGACCTCCTCGGCTGGTACGAGGAGCATCCCGAAGACAGGCCGACGGCGCCGGCGGGCGCGGAGGGCGAGCTGATCACCTGCTACCGGCAGAGCACCGAGAAGAGGCGCTCGAAGATCCTGGAGACGGCACGCGACCAGGCCGAGCTGTCCCAAAATCAGGCTGCAGCGCCTGAAATCGAAGGGCTGGAAGCGGATCAAGTAAGGTCCGCGTAGACACAGGTTATTCAATTCATTTATGGGAAGGAGTGATAACCATGTCTCAATCATTAGCGGAGACCCACGTGGAGAATCTCATCTACGAGTGCGACTGCATCACTGCGGGAGAATACGGTGAGAGCACCCAGGAGCACATCGACGACCTCATGCTGCAGATGGAAGGGTTTTCCTTCCCGCTCATGTGCACCAGATCGTCGGCAATCCCCAGGGACAAGACGCTGAAAGGCGTGAAGCGTGCAAAGGGGTGGCTCGTGGCAAACATGGCCACGCTCACGAACAGCGGAAACGGCACGACGGTTAGCTCCAGCAGCGTCTCACAGGCCTCGGCGACGGTGGACGTTTCGGTAGAGGTAAGCCAGGCGGTGGCTGAAATCGGCAACGACCCCGTCCTCGACAACGAGACGAAAGAGGCACTCGAGCTGGCGCTGTCGCGGGCGCGCATGGCAGCCGAGGCGAAGAACAAGGCGGGGTTCGCCGAACACGTCGCAAAAGTTATCGACCTTGCGACGAAGAGCGCGGACCTCGTACCCAAGGCCCTGCTGGCCCTCGGAGCGCTCGCGAAGCTCTTCGGCGCCTAGGAAACCGCCCAGTACCCGGCAAGGACCCACTCGCCGGTGTCCGGGGACTTTTCGGCATTGATCTTGTACTCGAACAGATTGGCCGCATCCATGCTCGCATCGACAAACGGAACCAAGGACCCGTTCACCAGGCGGACGCCCATTGCCTCGACGGTAACGGTGTCCCCGCGCTCTCGGGAGATGAGCTTGGAGCCAAGGGCGACCGGGGTACCCGTGACCTCGTCGAAGATCTGCGGGATGACGGAATCGTCCTCGTACGTGTACGCGCCGACGCTATAGCGAGCCATGGGTACCTCCAGGAGCGGGAATGGTGTTCATGACGATTATGACCCGCGGCGCGGCTAGGTTTTTCAGGTTTTTCCGGAAAAACCTCCAACGGGCGCACCGAAACGCCAGTTACTCCCCCATTTTCGTAACCCCACGAAAATGGGCAAGCGGCTGATTAAGTTGTTGCAGAAAGCACAACGACTGCCACCAAACGAAGAAACCCCGTGCGACGATCTTGACTGATCCGCACGGTTAGTATTCAAACTATAAATACTTGCTATTTTACTTGATTGATAACTATCAACTGTTTATAATTTAATTGTCGAAAGGAGGAGAGATGCCCAAGGTGCAGGAGCCCGCGCAGGTGCTCAAGCGGTTCAAGAAGGAGGGTTGGACGCTCTACACCGGCAAGGGCAGCCACGTGGTCGCGCGAAAGGACGGGGTCCAGATCAGCGTGCCCACCTCCAAGAAGGAGATACCGATAGGGACGTACCGGAAGATAGCTAAGACGGCGGGGTGGCTCTAGCCCCGCCCCCTTGGGGGTCGAAAGATATGAAGACATACGTTTACCAGGCGGTGCTCACACCCGACGAGGACGGCGGCTACGACGTGGAGTTTCCCTCACTGCCGGGATGCTTCACCTGCGGCGACACGATTGCCGAGGCCGCCGAGCAGTCCGTGGACGCGGCGAGCACCTACGTGGCCGCGCTCGTGAAGGACGGTCTTGCCGTGCCTGAGCCCGAGTTCATCGAGCCCGCAGACGGCGGGCTCTCCATGATGGTCGCCTTCTCCACGGACGAGGGGTACATCGTGGAGGGCGAGACGGTCTCGGCGGCCGAAGCCGCGCGCAGGCTCTCCGTCTCCCCCGGCAGGATCACCCACATGCTCGACTCGGGGATCCTTACGGGCTACCGCAAGGGCCGCCGCACCTACGTGACCGTGGAGAGCATAGCGGCGCGTCTGACCGACACGCCCCGCTCGGGCAGGCCCAAGCGCCGCGCAGTCGCGTAGCCGGCCTCAACGCAAACAAAAAAGCCCCGCGCGGCAATCTTGGCGGATCCGCACGGGGCATATGCCCTCCGGCAAAAGGGAAAGGCAGGACCATTATATGGCAACCAACGATACTTCAAGGTCAAAACTCGGCTCCAAGCGCGAGGTCGCGCCCGGCAAGTGGGTGATCCGCGTGCAGGCGGGCTTCCGCGCGGACGGCCACGTACGGCGCGTGTCGCGCACCGTGTACGGCACCGAGACCGAGGCCGATATCGCCATCGCGCAGCTCGCGCAGGAGCTGGGCGTGTCCCAGGCGGCGCACGCGGGCGTGACACTCGACATGTACTACTGGGGCGTGTTCCGCGACTCGCCGAGCAACCGCGGCAAGCCGCGCTCCCGTGCGAGCCTGCGCGAGTACGACGGGCAGATGTGCAACTACATCTCCCCCGTCCTGGGGAGCATCGACATCTCCGAGATAACCCACGACATGATGCGCAGCTGTATCGAGCGCTCGGGCGCGCCGGCAAAGACCAAGACCACCCTGCGCGCCATCATGCGCCGCGCCTTCGACGACGGCTGGGTGACGGTGGAGCCCTTCCGCCGCCGCGTCATCGCGCCCAAGGCCAAGCAGGCTCCCGTGGAGCCGTGGAGCATCCCCGAGGCCGCTGAGGCGCTGCGCAGGCTCGCCGCCAGCGACGACCGCGCGGACCTGGTCATGAACGCCTACCTGATATTGGGCCTGAGCGGGCTGCGCAAGGAGGAGGCGCTTGCCGTGCGCCCGTGCGACCTCAAGGTCACCACGACCTACGACTTCGCCACGGGCAAGCCGACCGTCTCGGAGTACATCGAGGTCTGCCGCGCGTACACGGACGAGGATGGAATCAAGGAGACCAAGAACGCCCATTCCGTGCGCACCGTGCCGGTTTTATTGGCCGGGCGCGAGCGCCTGCACCAGATCATGGACGAGTTGCGCCCGAGCATAACCGTCGAGGGCGGCACTTCGGTTACGGAGCAGGTGCGCGAATGGAGCGGGCAGCGCATCGTGAACATGCGCGGCGACAACCTCGTGCGCGCCTGGCGGCGCATGTGCGTACGCCATGACCTGCGGTATATCCCGCCAAAGGCCCTGCGCCACACGTCCGAGACCATCATGGCGGCGACCGAGGTCGACCCCCTGAGCATCATGGACCTGCACGGTCATACGGACCTGGGGACAGATTACCGCCACTATATAAAACCGGGTCTCGCGGAGCGCGAGAAGGCCGCCAGGCAGGTCGGGCGCGCCCTGCAGATCGTCGAGGGCGGCGGCGCGGACGGCGGTTTTAATGGCACCGGTCGCGCCGCCGAGACGCTATAAATTGCATTTTCTAGGTCCACTACCTGCTAAATGCATAAAACGCCCCCTGCCGCGCATAAACGGCAGGGGGCGTAAAACGCGAACGGTAACGGACGGTTATGATTTGGGGTCTCGGCAAACAAAAAAGGTCAGCGCCGAAGCGCTGACCTGTGCGTTCTTTGGTGGGCCGTCAGGGGTTCGAACCCTGGACCTTGGGATTAAGAGTCCCCTGCTCTACCAACTGAGCTAACGACCCGATATCAACACGAAGCAAGAACTGGGGTGGGTAAAGGGACTCGAACCCTCGACCTACGGGACCACAACCCGTCGCTCTAGCCAACTGAGCTACACCCACCGTGTCCTGTGCGCTTCGCGCTCGACTATTATTGCAAGGAACGCCACGCGATGCAAGCCCCAATTTTCAAGAATTTTGAAAAGAGTTTTTCGCCTTGATTATCAACTTCATCCGAACACTTCCCACATTCATCCGCACATGTGCGGATGAATGTGGGAACCCGATACCCTGAGGGCCGGACCGGCCGGCCCCGGGAGATCGGAGGACG
>DAWDVX010000047.1:0-17295 GCA_052346145.1 Collinsella sp. | reverse complement strand
CGTGCTGCACGATTTCTCGGATCCCGACCACGCCATTGTCGATATTCGCAACGGCATCGTGAGCGGCCGCAAGGTCGGCGGCCCCGCCACCGATCTGGCACTCAAGATCATGCACGACGCCAAGTATCGCGACCTGCCGTTTATTACGGGCTATGAAGGGCGCGGCGCCGGTGGCAAGACGTTGGAGTCCGCGACGTTCTTTATCCGCGAGAATGACGAGATCGTCGGTATGCTCTGTGTCAACACCGACCTCTCGACCGTGCGCTCCATCAACGCCATGGCGCAGCAGCTCATGGCGTGCTTCGACGCTGTGCCTAGGCAGGCGGAGCCCGCGTCTATCGAGGTCGAAAGCCTTTCGGAGTCCACACAGGAGCTCATCGACCGCAGCATTGCCGAGCTGCTGAGCGCGCGCGGGCTGGATGTAGCGTCGCTTGGTCAGAGCGACCGCGTGGACGTCATTCGCCACCTCAACGGCAACGGGGTGTTCATGCTCAAGGGTGCCGTGGCCTGCGCCGCCACCGCGTTGGGCATCTCGGAGCCCAGCGTCTACCGCTACCTGCAAAAAGTCCGCAAGGAGGGCTAACCCGCTGATCCCTTGGGGACGGAGGAAAACGGATCATTTTGCCGCATCGCCTGACAAAAGACCCTGCAGTTCACACGCGCTGCAGGGTCTTTTTGCATGTCATGTTTAGTTGTTGCCAACGCCTTAGAGAGCGGCGACGACCTCGATCTCAACCAGACCGCCGGCCGGAAGGGCGGCAACCTGGAAAGCGCTGCGCGCGGGGAACGGAGCCTCGAACTTGGAAGCGTAGATCTCGTTCACGGCAGCGAAGTCGGCGATGTCGGCCAGGTAGACCGTGGTCTTGACGACATCGGCAAAGGTGGCGCCGGCAGCGGTCAGCAGCGCCTCGACGTTAGCAAGGGACTGCTTAGCCTGGGCCTCGACGCCCTCGGGCATCTTGCCGGTTGCGGGGTCGATGCCCAGCTGGCCGGACAGGAACACCATGTTGCCGGTCTGGATGCCGGGGGAATACGGGCCGATGGCTGCGGGTGCGTTATCGGAAGACACGACGGTCTTGCTCATGTTTTTCTCCTTACGATCAATTGAGAGAGCGTGAGCGCGGTGTTCACACCGGGAGGCACAGTTCGGTCTGAACACCGCGCTTGATTTGGGATAGTACTCAAGGTTTCTGTTTGATGCAAGAATATTATCAGCTGGAGAGAATATTTTATCGCCCAACGGCGCCCGTTGGCAGCTGAACGGTTCTCCACGGGGTCAGCCAGCCTAAGCTGCTGAAGACTTTATCCCGCTTGGAGCACGGGCATCGCCTGCCGCAACGGCACCACTATACTTTTGAATATCTGAGCATTTTGAAAGGCAGGATATGACCGCAACCGCCAGTCGAACCACCAACCGCAGACCCGAGCTTTTGGCGCCCGCCGGAGGGCCCGAGCCCTTTGCCGCCGCGCTCGCTGCCGGGGCAGACGCCATCTACTGCGGCATGGGCAGCTTCAACGCCCGCCGCAAGGCAACCAACTTTACCGACGAGGCCTTTGAGCAAGCCTGCCGCGCCGCGCATCTAGCCGGGTCGCGCGTCTACGTCACGGTAAACATCGTCATCAAGCAGTCTGAGATGGGCGATGCGCTGCAACTCATCCATCGCTGCTCCACGCTGGGCGCCGACGCCTTCATTATCCAGGACTGGGGTCTGTTCTTTGAGGTCAAGCGCACCATGCCCGGCATCGAGACACACATCTCGACCCAGGCGAACATCCACGACGACCGCGGAACCCTTTGGTGCCGTGAGCAGGGCGCCGACCGCGTGACTCTCTCGCGCGAGCTCTCCATCGACGAGATCGCCGCCATTCACAACGCCGCGCCCGATGTGGACCTTGAGGTCTTTAGCCACGGTGCCATCTGCTTTTGCTACTCGGGTCTGTGCCTGCTGTCGAGCTTTGCCATGGCTGGCCGCTCGGCCAACCGCGGCATGTGCGCCCAGCCCTGCCGCCTACCCTACAAGCTAATTGACGAGAACGGCCGCTCGCTCTCCCCTGCCGGACGCGAGCGCGCGCTGTGCCCGCGCGACACCAACACTTCGCAGCTTGTTCGCCGTCTGTATGACGCCGGCGCCGCATCGCTCAAGCTCGAGGGCCGCATGAAGGCCCCCGATTACGTGTATTCCATCGTCGACGTGTATCGTCATCAGATTGATGACATGCTGGCCGATGTTTCGACCTCTAAGGATGAGGATGCGGCCCGCCAGCGACAGCTCAAGCGCTGCTTTAACCGCGACTTTACGCACGCCTACCAAGACGGTACCTCGGGTGACGAGATGATGAGCTACGAGCGCTCCAACAACCGCGGCCAGATCGTGGGCACGGTGCTGGGCAGCCGCCCGGCCAACCGCGATGTGCGCGGCCTCAAGCCCGACGACCGCCGTCGGCGCGCCGCCATCGCCCGCATTGAGTTGTTTGAGCCCGTGGGCAAGGGCGACCTGCTGGAGCTTCGCCACGATAACGAGTTTGACCAGTTCCTGACCACCATTGCCGCCGATGATGCCGCCGCCGGTGACATCATCGAGTGCCGCGTGCCTCGCAGCATGCCCGAGGGCTGCCGCGTGCGCGTGATTCGAAGCCAGCGCGCCATTGACGCTGCCGGCGCCGCGCTCAAGCGCGATGTGCTGCGCCGCCGCGCCGTTGATGTAACCGTTGTGGCGCGTTTGGGCGAACCGTTTGCCGTCACGCTTACTTGCTGCGACGCCCCTTCGCTTACGGCCACGGCCACGGGCTTTACCGTCGAGGCCGCCAAGACCCGCGCGGTCGAGGCGTCCGATCTGGTAGAGCATGTGGGCCGCATGGGGTCCTCGCCCTTTGAGTCCGCGAGCTTTGATGTGGCGCTCGATAAGGGCTGCGGCATGGGCTTCTCCGCTGTGCACAAGGTGCGCGCCGCCGCCTGCAAGGCGCTGGAGGAGGCCATTCTGGCACCGTATGACGAGCGTGCCCGCACGCTCGAGCTGCCGGTGCTCGACAAATGTACGCGGCCCATGCCCGAGCACTACCGCGACGAGCCGCAGATCTGCGCCACCGTCACCTCGCTCGAGGCCGCCGAGGCAGCGCGAGCGGAGGGTGCAACGCGCATCTACATGACCACCGACGCGCTCGATGCGGCCGAGCTCTCCCCCGCCGATGCGTTTGAGCAGGGCATCGTGCCCGTGCTCGACGAGGTCTGCCGTGCCGTTGACCACGAGCGCGTCGACCCGTGGGTTGTTGCCGGCGCCACGGTCGCTATTGGCAACATCTCTGAGCTTGCCCTGGCCGCCCAGGTTGGCGCCACGGCCGAGATTCGCTCTTGCCTGCCGGTGCACAACACGCCCTGCATGGAGGCGCTTGCCGAGCGCGGGGCCGGTGCGTTTTGGCTCTCGCCCGAGATCACGCTCGACGAGATTGTCTCGTTCGGCGCCGCCGCGCCCGCGACTCTGGGCATCACCGTCTTTGGCCGCCCACGCGTCATGACAAGCGAGCATTGCATTCTGCAGGTTGCCAACGGCTGCATCCACGATTGCGCCAACTGCCGCCTGCGTGCCCGCAAGCTCTCGCTCAAGAATATCGACGGCAAGGTCATGCCCGTACGCACCGACATCCATGGCCGCTCTCGCTTGTACGATGCTTACCCCATCGACCTCACGCCGCAGGTACCGCAGTTGCTCGACGCCGGCGTCCGTCGTCTTATGGTCGACGGAACCTTGCTCGAGGCCGATGAGATTGGCCGTGCCGTCGCTCGCGTCCGTCGCGCCGTCGAGGCGGCTCAAGCCGGCCGCAAGCCCGCCGCCCGCCTGCGCGGCGCCACCTCGGGCTGCATGTTTGTGGGAATTAGCTAATCGAAAGGCTTACACGTGAACGAAGAACCTCAAGTCCTCTACTGCGACGCCTGGCTCATGGCTATCGATAAGCCTGCCGGCATGATCGTCCACGGTGACGGCACCGGCGAGCGCACACTTACCGACTACGCCAGCGACCTGCTGCTGGCGATGGGCGACGGCTTTGCCGCGACCGACATGCAACCGCTCAACCGCTTGGACCGCGACACCACCGGCGTGGTGTTGTTCTCGCTCGACAAGCGGACGCAGCCCGCTTTTGACCAGATGGTCATCGACCACGCATTCGAAAAGCACTATCTGGCGCTCGCCGAGGGCAAGATCGACTGGAACGAAAAGCTCATCGACAAGCCCATCGCCCGCGACCGCCACGACAGCCGCAAGATGCGCGTCGGCGCCAGCGGCAAGCCGTCTCAGACGCGCGTCAAGGTACTCAAGCGCCTTAAGAGCCGCCGAGGCCTGCCCACGCGTTCGTATATCGATGTTGAGCTGCTCACCGGCCGCAAGCATCAGATTCGCGTGCACCTGGCCAGCGAGCGTCACCCCCTGGTTGGCGACGACCTGTACGGAACGCCGCGCCCCTGCGGCCTGATGCTCCACGCCCACAGCGTGTCCTTCACGCATCCCGTAACCGGCGAGCACATCCACATCGAAGCCCCCTGCCCCTGGGAGCCCTAAACCACCACAATGGGGACAGGCACCTTCGCGGTGGTTTTGGCCTTAGCCCGTCCCCTGCTGCTAGACCGTGATGACGTTGTCCATTGCCCGGTACTTGGCGGGGACCTCGCCTGCGGTAATAATCGTTGCGTCGCGGAAGTCCGCGAACTTGACGGGCGCCACCATGCCAAATTTACTGGCGTCCGAGATTACGAAGCGTTTGGCGGTATGGCGCATCGAGATACGCTTGACCTGTGCTTCCTCGATATCCGGTGTGGTGAGACCTTGCTCGGCCGCGATGCCGTTGGATCCCCAAAAGCCGCAGTTGAAGTTATAGCGGTCCAGGGTTGCCAAGGCATCGGGGCCAACGAGCGCCTCGGTCTCGGGTTTGAGCTCGCCGCCCAGCACCACGGTACGCATGCCGCGCAAAGCAAGGTGCTGAGCATGGAGCACGGAATCGGTCACATAGGTGACGCCGTCGAGACGCGGAAGATGCTCGATGAGCTTGAGGGTCGTTGAGCCCGAATCGATATACACAAAGCTATCGGGCTCCACCAGGGCCGCGGCACGAGCACAGATGCGCTCCTTGTCATCGTTATGGAGATCACTGCGTTCGCTGATCGTCAAGTCGCGCGTCACGTGCGCGCGCTCCAGACTCGTCGCACCTCCGTGCACCTTGGTGATACGGTGCGCGCGGTCGAGCGTTTGCAAGTCACGGCGAATGGTGGACGGTGTCACGCCCAGGGCCTCGGCAAGTTCCGGCACGGTAACCGAGCCGGCCTGCTGCACCATCGACACGATCGCATTGAGCCTATCTTCCGCAAGCATCGCTTACTCCTCCTCGGGGTAGACGACTCCCCAATCGGCGCGGAGCTTGGTCATGAGCTCCATCACATCAGAAGCATAATCCAGAAGCTCACGCTTGGAATCGTCGCCGGCGACGGCCTGCTCGAGGTCAGCCATCTCGTAGCACAGGGCATAAGCCTCGGTGCCAGCGTGGACCTCCTCACGGCGACCGTCCGCAGTCCACACGATGGTCGCATGGTCGGCGCGCGGATACTCGTTGACCTCGATATAGCACTTGTCGAAGCTAATGACCGAACGCTTGGGCTGCTTGGAGTGGAGTGTGAGGCTCACCACGCCCAGCTGCTGTTCGGCATTACGGCAGACGATGCCGCCTGCAACGTCAACACCGGTCTCGCAGGTGTTGCCCAGCGAAACGACCTCAGCGGGCTGGCTTGCCATAAAGAGACGCATGACGGACAGGGCATACACGCCAATATCGAGCATGGCACCGCCAGCAAGGTTGCGGTTGTAGAAGCGATTGGTCAGATCGCCGTACTCCTTATAGCTACCAAAGTTGAGCTGAGCAAGGTTCATACGGCCAAAGTCGCCCGCATCCATGCGACGGCGCAGCTCCTGATACAGCGGCATGTGGAGCACCGTGGTGGCATCCATAAGAACCACGTTGTGCTCGTCGGCGATGGCACGGGCCTCGTCAAGCTCGGCGGAATTGAGGGTAATGGCCTTCTCGCAGAGCACGTGCTTGCCGGCGGCCAGCGCAGCACGCAGATAGGTGATATGCGTGTTGTGCGGCGTGGTGATATAGACGGCGTCGATGTCCGGATCGGCGTAGAGGTCCTCGACCGTCTCGTACACCTTCTCGACGCCATACTGCTCGGCAAAAGCCTGGGCTTTGGAAAGCGTACGGTTGGCGACACCCGCGAGCTTGCGGCCGGCCAGCGCGAGGGACTGGGCCATTTGGTTGGCGATAACACCGCACCCGATCACTGCACAACGAAGCTCGGGAGCCGTAAAGATGTCGTTTGGGAACGGCTGATTCTGGACCGAGGCAAACGCCGCCTTTGCGGCTGCCTCGGCGTCGAGCGGAGCCTGTTTGGAATCTGCCATGATGTGCCTCCTGAGTCATCGGAAGTCCTTCATTTCTAACAACCCTATAGTCGCACAATTGCGCGCGTATCTGCTCGTGTTTGCGTATTTATTTGTTTATCGGTCATTATTTGACCATATTTTGCACATTTTTACGCGGTCATACGCATTAACACGCAATGCTATGCGCGATAATGCGCATGCGAGGATCCTTGTAAAGGATAAAGAAGCGGAACACCAAAGCCCAAAAAGGCAGAGCAGGCTGTCTTACTCTTCCCCTCTAGGGGCATCAGGCATCAATGGACCGTCCCAAACTGCCGACACATGGGGACTGTCCCCAACTGCCGGGACTACTCATTTAAGTCTGTCCCCAATGAGCACAATCACTCATGTAAGTCTGTCCCCAATGAGTATTTAAGTCTGTCCCCAATGAGTGGGGATAGAAAAAGGCCCGGGTGCCGTGGGGCATCCGGGCCTTTGCTAGCAACTTGATGTTGCGGGCAGCTTAGAACTTGTGGCCGCACTTCTTGCAGACGCGCAGCTTGTTCTTGCCGTCCTTCTCGTGACCGACGCGGGTAACCTTACCGCACTCGGGGCAGACGAGATTGACGTTGGAGGCGTCGATGGGAGCCTCCTGCGAAACGATGCCGCCCTGCTGGTTGGCAGCGTTGGGCTTGACGGCCTTCTTGACGACCGAAACGCCCTCGACAACGACCTTGTTCTCGGCGGGGAGAGCACGCAGGATAACGCCCTGCTTGCCGCGATCCTTACCAGAGAGAACCTGGACCTTATCGCCCTTCTTGATATACATATATCTCCCCTAACTACAGGGTCTCGGGAGCGAGCGAGACGATCTTCATGTACTTCTTGTCACGAAGCTCGCGAGCGACGGGCCCGAAGATACGGGTGCCGACGGGCGAACCATCGTTGTTGATGACAACGCAGGCGTTCTCATCAAAGCGAATGTAGGAGCCATCCTTGCGGCGGATCTCCTTAACGGTGCGAACGACGACGCAACGGACAACGTCCTTCTTCTTGACGTTGGCGCCAGGGGTAGCCTCCTGGACAGCACCGATGAACACATCGCCGATGCCTGCATAACGACGCTTGGAACCGCCAAGCACCTTGATGCAGCGAATCTTGCGAGCGCCGGAGTTGTCGGCGACGTTCAGCATGGTTTGCATCTGAATCATGGTAGATGTTCCTCCGAACTAAGAACCGAAGAGAGGTGCGCAGCCTTTATACGGCCCGTGGTATGCAAGCCAGGCATACGCACATCTTCGGAAACGTACAAGTCGTAAGAGCGACTGCTTATTTAGCGCGCTCGACGACCTCGATGAGGCGCCAACGCTTCATCTTGGACATAGGACGGGTCTCCATAACGCGGACGGTATCGCCCACGCCAGCCGTGCACTCCTCGTCGTGAGCGTGCAGCTTCTTGGAGCTGGTCATCATCTTGCCGTACTTGGGGTGACGCTTGCGCTCGGTGATGGTGACAACAATGGTCTTGGCACCGGAGACGGAGGTAACGACACCCGTACGGACCTTACGCGAGTTACGCGAATCAGTCATGTTCTCTCCTTAGGTCCTACTCGGCGACAGCGGACTTCTCCGCTGCGATCTCGCGGGCGCGCTGCTCCGTGAGGACGCGAGCGATGTCCTTCTTCACGGTGTTGACGCGAGCGGTGTTGTCCAGCTGGCTGGTGGCCATCTGGAAACGAAGGTTAAAGAGCTCGGCGCGCATTTCCTTCAGCTTCTCAACGAGCTGAGCGTCCGAGAGCTCACGAATCTCTGCGGGCTTCATTAGTTCTCCTCCTTGGCGGCGGCGGCGTCCTCAGCAGCCCACTTGGCCTCGAGAGCGGCCTCCTCAGCCATCTCCTTCTCGATGCGCTGCTCAGCGTTCTTGGCAGCAACAATCTTGGTCTTGATGGGAAGCTTGTGCTGTGCAAGACGCAGAGCCTCGCGAGCGACCTCCTCGGGCACGCCCTTGACCTCGAACATGATGCGGCCGGGCTTGACGACGGCCACCCACTCCTCGGGGTTACCCTTACCAGAACCCATGCGAGTCTCGGCAGGCTTCTTGGTGATGGGCTTATCGGGGAAGATCGTGATGTAGACACGACCGCCACGCTTCATGTAGCGGGTCATGGCAATACGAGCGGCCTCGATCTGACGGTTGGTGATCCAATGGGCCTCGAGAGCCTGGATACCAAACTCGCCGAAATGCAGCTCGGTATTACCCTTGGCCTGGCCCTTCATGGAGCCACGCTGCACCTTGCGGTGAAGAATACGCTTAGGGGCAAGCACTACTGACCCCTCCTCTCGGAGTTACGACGACGAGGACGGGAAGAGCCCTCGAGTGCAGGGTTGGGAACAGGCTGGCCCGGGAGCTTCTCGCCCAGGTAGATCCAGACCTTCACGCCGCAAGCGCCCATGGTGGTGCTGGCGACAGCCGTGCCGTAGTCGATCTTGGCACGGAGGGTGTGCAGAGGCACGCGACCCTCGCGGTACCACTCACGACGGCCCATCTCGGCACCACCGAGACGACCGGAGCACTGGATACGGATGCCCTTAGCGCCGGCCTTGCGGGCGGACTGGACAGCCTTGCGCATAGCGCGACGGAAGGCAACGCGGCCCTCGAGCTGCTCGGCAATGGACTGAGCAACGAGGTTGGCGTCGAGCTCGGGGCGCTTGATCTCGACAACGTCGACGGAGAGCTGGCCCTTAGAGACGCCAGCGACCTTCTCGAGCTCGGTGCGGAGGGTATCGATCTCGGCACCCTTCTTACCGATGACAACGCCGGGGCGAGCGGTGAGGATGATGACCTTCACCTTGTCGCCAGCGCGCTCGATCTCGACGCGGGAGACAGCTGCGCGGGAAAGACGCTTCTCGAGGTACTTGCGAATCTCGAGATCGTTACCGAGGGTCTTAGCGTAATCCTTCTCTGCGAACCAGCGGGAGCGCCAGTTCTCGGTGATGCCAAGACGGAAGCCGGTGGGGTAGACTTTCTGACCCATACAGCTTTACGCCTCCTTTCGAGGAGCAACGACGACGGTGATGTGGGAAGTACGCTTCAGAATGCGAGAAGCGGAACCCTTGGCGCGGGGACGGATGCGCTTAAGCGTCGGACCCTCGTCAACATAGGCAGCGGCGACAACCAGGTTGTCGGCACGCAGACCGTTGTTGTTCTCGGCGTTCGCAACGGCAGAACGGAGAACCTTCTCGACATCCACGGCGACGGCGCGGTCGCAGAAGTGGAGGATGTCGAAGGCCTGAGCGACAGGCTTGCGGCGGATCAGATCGACCACCAGGCGGGCCTTGCTGGGGGAAACACGCACGTACTTAGCGACGGCGCGAACCTCGGTGGCCTCAGTTTCAATAGACTTAGTTGCCATTTACGGTTAACCCCCTATTTGGCCTTGTGGCCACGGAACGTACGAGTCGGCGCGAACTCGCCGAGCTTGTGACCAACCATGGACTCGGTAACATACACGGGCACATGCTTGCGGCCGTCGTGGACGGCGATGGTGTGACCAACCATCTCGGGGAAGATGGTGGACGCGCGGGACCAGGTCTTCACGACGTCCTTCTTGCCAGCCTCGTTCATCGCGGTGATACGCGAGAGAAGGCGAGTCTCCACGAACGGGCCCTTTTTGAGACTTCTGCTCATAAGTGCTTTCTCCTAAAACTCGGTATCCGAAATTACTTCTTACGGCGACGAATGATGTGCTGGTTCGAGACCTTCTTCTTCTTGCGCGTACGAAGGCCCTTCGTCGGCTTACCCCAGGGGGTAACGGAGGGACGACCAGAGGTGTGGTTCTTGCCCTCGCCACCGCCGTGCGGGTGGTCGACAGGGTTCATGACGGTACCGCGGACGGTCGGGCGCACGTTCATGTGACGCTTACGGCCGGCCTTGCCGATGACGATGTTGGAGTGATCGGCGTTGCCGACCTCACCGACGGTGGCGCGGCAGGTAACGAGGATGCGGCGCATCTCGGAGGAAGGCATACGGACGATAGCGTACTTGCCCTCCTTACCCATCAGCTGGCAGGAGTTACCGGCGGAACGGGCGATAGCAGCGCCCTTGCCCGGCTGGAACTCGACGGCGTGGATGAGCGTACCGACGGGGATGTCGGCGAGGGGCAGAGCGTTGCCCGGCTTGATGTCGGCGTCAGAACCGGACATGATGGTCTGACCGACCTCGAGACCCTTGGGGGCCAGGATGTAGCGCTTCTCACCGTCAGCGTAGTGCAGCAGAGCGATGCGAGCGGAACGGTTCGGATCGTACTCGATCGTGGCAACCTTGGCGGGCACGCCGTCCTTGTTGCGCTTGAAGTCGATCACGCGATAACGACGCTTCACGCCGCCGCCCTGGTGGCGGGTGGTGATGCGGCCGTTGTTGTTACGACCGGCCTTCTTGGGCAGGGGCTCGAGAAGAGACTTCTCGGGCTTGGTGCAGGTGATCTCGGAGAAGTCGGAGATCGTCTGCCAACGCCTACCAGCGGAGGTCGGCTTAAGGTGCTTTACAGCCATTACAATCCCTTTCAATAGGAATCCGTTAGCCATCGCAGACAGGGATTCGAGGTTCTGCCTCGGGTGCGATGACACCGGACATATACACGGTTCCGGGCGTGTCCATTTTATACGCCCAAAACCTTGAGCTCCCGCCTCCCCTATTTGGGAGGCATGAGCTCACTCAACAGCAGCGAGTCTTAGGCCTGGTTGCCAAAGACCTCGATGGTGTCGCCCTCGGCCAGCGTGACGATGGCCTTCTTCCAAGAACGGGTCTTGCCGGCGACATAGCGCACGCGCTTGGTCTTGGGCTTGACCGTCAGGGTGTTCACGCGAACGACCTTGACGCCGAAGATCTCCTCGACAGCGTCCTTGATCTGATACTTGTTAGCATCCTTGGCGACCTCGAACGTGTACTTGTTCAGCTCCATGCCGGAGAAGGAACGCTCGGATACGATCGGACGGATGATGATCTCGTGGGCGGTCATTTATGCAAGCACCTCCCCGAAGTGAGCGGCGATGTCGGCGGGCATCAGCACAGCGTTGTTGTTGACGAGATCGTAGGTGTTGGCCTCGTCAGCGGTGATGATGAACGTCTTGGGAATGTTGCGGAACGACAGGTAGGCGTTGACGTCCTCATCGCGAACGATGATGGTCAGACGCTTGCCCTCAAGGCCGAGAGCCTTGAGCATGGCGACGGCAGCCTTGGTGGAAGGCTTCTCGAAGCCGTAGTCGTCGACGAGTACGAGCTCGCCATCGGCCAGCTTGGCGGACAGCGCGGAGCGCATAGCCAGCTTGACCTCCTTGTTGTTCATACGCTTAGCGTAGGAACGGGGCTTGGGGGCGAAGACAACGCCACCGTGACGCCACTGGGCAGCACGGATGGAACCCTGGCGGGCACGGCCGGTTCCCTTCTGACGCCAAGGCTTCTTGCCGCCACCGGAAACCTCAGAGCGGCCCTTAGCGGACTGGGTGCCCTGACGCCAAGAGGCCATCTGGCACTTGACGATGTGGTGCATAACGTGGATGTTCGGCTCGATGCCGTACACCTCAGCGGCGAGCTCGGCCTCGGCGACCTTCTTGCCCTCGCTGTTCTTTACTTCAAACTTTGCCATTTAAGTGTTCTCCTTGGTATGACGCTGGGCTAAATGGGCTGGGCCCTTAGGCCATACGGATGGCGACGAGACCATTCTTGGCACCCGGGACAGCGCCCTTGACCAAGATGAGGTTCTGCTCGGCATCGATGCGGACAACGGAAAGGTTCTTGACGGTAACACGCTCGTTACCCATGTGACCGGCCATCTTGACGCCCTTGAGGACGCGCGCAGGATAGGCGCACTGACCGATAGAACCGGGGTGACGCTGGAAGTGAGAACCATGCGTCATAGGACCGCGGCGCTGACCCCAGCGCTTGATGCGACCCTGGAAGCCCTTACCCTTGGAGGTACCGATGACGTCGACCTTCTCGACATCAGCAAAATCAGCGACGGTGACGACCTCGCCGACCTTGTGCTCCTCGCCGTTCTCGACGCGGACCTCACGAAGGAAACGGACAGGCTCGACGCCAGCCTTGGCGAAGTGACCAGCCATGGGCTTGTTCACGTTCTTGGCCTTGATGTCGCCGAAACCGATCTGGACGGCGTCATAGCCGTCGGTTGCCTGAGTTTTAACCTGCGAGACAGCGCAGGGGCCAGCCTGGATGACCGTGACGGGAACGACGTTATCGCTCTCGTCCCAAACCTGGGTCATGCCAATCTTGCGGCCGAGAATCATGCTGATCAAGATATGATCCCAACTCTCGCGTGGTCTTGGGACAATGCGTACACCACCGAGCGTACGCCCCTAGAGGACCACTACTTACACGACGTGCTCCCCAGCCTTGTATTTCGCCCGGACTACCTGACAACCCTATTAAGCAGGCATTTTGTCCAGCCAGAATACTCCCCTGGTTTCACACAGCTGTTTAGTATACACGGCTGCGGGCGTATCCATCGAGATTCATATTTCACTCACATTGTTTACGCAGGTAAAGTGCGTGGCACGTTCCCAGTGTGCGGCGGAGGGGACGGGCCTGAGACATATTAAGGTTGCTGCTCTACAGTCCTGCTCACGACGGAGAGCACATTAAGTGCTCTCCTGTTCGTGCGGAACTCGCGACAACCTTAATATGTCTCAGGCCCGTCCCCTCCGCCGCACACTGGGAACGCCACGTTGATGTCTGCTAAACCTTGCTCGCTCAGGCTAATGACTTTGTTGGGGGTCCACTATTTGCTGGAGGGTGAACTTGCATTGCATTGACTCGCCTTCTGCTTGTAGCTTTGCCTCATCGAAATCGAAGATCATGATGGCGCAGTTGGGGAGTTTTGCTGGGAGCTCGAAGCCCTCTGGGGCTGCAGCCTTAATGAATTGGCGGCTGGCGCTGCCGTGACTTACTGCTAGGAGGGTCTCGATGCCCTCGGAGCCCATGAGATTGGTGAGGGTGTCTACCATGCGCTCTTGCAGCGCGCGGCTTCCTTCTCCTCCGAAGGGGACCAGGTCCTCGCCTGGATCCCAGACGTCGGTGGGCAGCGCGTCGTGGGGGCCTTCTTCAAAGGAGCCGTAGCAGCGCTCGATGATGCCTTCGCAGGGCTCGACGGCTGCGTCCGGGCCGAGGAGTTCGGTTGCGACGAGACTTGCCGTGTCCATGGCTCGGCCTAAGGGCGAAGAGACCACTTTATCGGGGACGACGCCGTGGGCCTTGAGCCATGCGGCTGCCATTCCCGCTTGCTTGCGGCCCAGGTCGGTCAGCGGTGAATCACAGCGGCCCTGGACCAGCTTTTTGACGTTGAACTCCGTTTGACCGTGGCGGAGTAGATACAGCTTCTTCATGCTCTCCCCTTCTGCTTCAGTTACCTTGCTGGCACAGCCCTACTCGTGGGTATGGCCTACGTAGTCTTCGTCGATCGTAATCTTGGCGACCGACTTGGGATATTCCGATTCGACCCTCTGGGCCAGCGCGCGCTTTACGTCTTCGGCACTCATCTGCAGATCCGAGGGACGCACGCAGTCAAAGATCACGTTGGTGTGCGTAGGACCCGGCACGCAGCGCAGGTCATGAATCGAGAGGCGGCTATCGATCTCCTGGGCCATGGCGTGAATGCGCAAGCGCATGCTCGCCACCTTGGGGTCATCGGTCACGATGGGATCGTAGTGAAGCGTGACGATCATGCCGTCTTCGTTCCTAAACGCCTGCTCGATGTTATCGAGCGTGTCGTGACTTTCCATCGGGCTGGCCTCGGCCGCCATCTCGGCGTGAGCGCTTGCGAACTTCCTGCCCGGGCCATAGTCGTGGACCATCAAATCGTGAACGCCCAAGACGCCGGGGTAGCTCATGATCTTGCTGCGGATATGCTCGACGAGCTTAGGATCGGGCGTCTGGCCCAAAAGCGGGCTAACCGTATCCTGGATAAGTTCAAAACCGCTCCAGCCAATATAGGCGCCAACGGCAAGGCCGACCCATGCGTCAAGATTGATGTACGTCACCTGCGAAACAATCGCGCACGCCAGCACGGCGCCCGTGGCAAGGACATCGTTCTTGGAATCTTGCGCAGTCGCATGCAGCGTCTCGGACTCAATGCGATCGCCGAGCTTTTGGTTGAGGGCCGCCATCCAGAGCTTTACGACCATCGAAAGCACGAGAACTGCCACCAGGGCAAGCGAGAACTCGACAGGTTCGGGGTGGATGATGCGCTCAACCGAGGACTTCACCAGCTCAACGCCGATCAGCAGCACGAGCGCCGCCACGACCAGACCCGAGAGATACTCGTAGCGGCCATGTCCGTAAGGATGCTCGGGATCCGCCGGCTTGCTCGCCAGCTTAAAGCCCAGCACGCTCACGATATTCGAGCTGGCATCGGACAGGTTGTTCATGGCATCCGCCACAATCGAAACCGATCCCGACAGCACACCAATTGCGCCCTTCGTAGCACAAAGCGCAACATTAGCGAGAATACACACCATGCCCGTCAACGTGCCCACGCGCGCACGGTCGCCCTGCGCGCGCTTAACAATCCACTCGACCATCTACATCCGCCCCCACGGTACTGCCTATATATCTATTGCTCAAACGGATTGTAGTGTAGCCACTTTGTCCTTCAGATACAAAAAGGCCGCAACCCACACGGGCCACGGCCTTGGAATATGACAAAGGAATCGTCCTTTTGTCACACAGGTTTATGCGCTTGCTTCAGCAGCGCTCGCCACTGTTTCGGGCGAATCGGCTTCGTCTTCTGCCACCTGCCCCTTCGTCGGTACCACGCCAAAGCAGTAGCTCAGCGCCGCAGACACCGCAAATGCCACACCGCCGGCAGCGCAGCACCACAGCAGGTTCGAGATGCCGCCCGTGGCAAAGCCAATGACCATGAGGACATTCGTCATGCCGATGGTATAGGCCGTAACGTGGCCCACGGCCGCAACAAGGCCTCCGACGGCGCCGCCAATGGCCATGCACGTCAGGCACCTGCCATATTTAAAGCCGCAACCGTACAGCGCCGGCTCGCTTACGCCGCCAAGAACACCCGAGATTGAATAGCCCAGCATGAGCGCCTTCTCGTCCTTATCCGCAACGCGAAGCGACGCGCCAAAGGGCATGCCCCAAACGGCGAACGTTGCCATCGTCGCGGCGATCAGGATGCACGAATCCGTTCCCACACTCATAAACTGCGCATAGGCGAGCGATAGGACAACGTTGCTGACGCCGGCGATCTTTAGGAACTCCCAGCCCGCGGCAAGCCCCATGAGCGTGAGCAGCGACACGATGCCACCGGAATTGCCAAGCATAAACATAAGCTGGCCCAACAGCATGCCCAGATAGCTGCCCGCCGGCGCCGTAATACACAGCGAAACCGGAACCATGACAAGCATGGTCGCAAACGGGACGAACGAAAACGCCACGGCCTTAGGGATAACGCGCTTAAAGAAACACTCCACTCGCCATAGCACGGGCACCGAGATGAGAACCGGAATAACAGTCGTCGTGTAATCGTTGACCGGCGCAGGAAGCAGACCATACACGGAAGTCATCGATGCCCCCGTCGTCGATGCGGCATCGACAAGCTTAAGCAGATCGGGCGCAATCAATACGCCGCCCAGCATCATGCCCAGCTGCTCCGAGCAACCGAGCTGGCGGGCGGCCGCCCAACCAAGATAAATGGGCAAAAAGTAGTAGCCGGCGTTATAGAGCCAACTGTAGAACAGGCGATAGATTTCGGAATCGGCAGACCACAGGCCCAGCATGCCTTCGCCCATAATGACGGCGACGGTGCGGAACAACGCCGCGCAGACAATAAAGGGCAGCGCCGACATCATGCTTTTGGACAGATAGTCCACCACGGCCATGGCGTTTGATGAAACCGTCGTTGTAAACGAGGTTCTAGAAACTTGTGACATGGAACGCCTTTCCCAATGTGACATGCGGGCCGTCCCTTTGTCACATCGTGCGGTACTGACCGATTGCGCGGTACTTTTGGTAGCGGAGGTTTGTGAGGGTCGCGTCGTCGAGCCGCCCAAGCGTATCGAAGGCATCAAATGCCGAGGACATGACGGCACCGGCGATCTCCTCATGCGACAGGCCCTTATCGTCAACAATGCCGTCGATGATACCGAGCGCCAGCAGATCGGGGGCCGTGAGCTTAAGCGCCTTGGCGGCCTCATTCGCGCGCTCGGTATCCTTCCACAGGATCGACGCACAGGCCTCGGGGCTCACGACCGAATAGGCCGAGCTCGAGAGCATCAGGATGCGGTCGGCCACGGACAGCGCCAGCGCGCCACCAGAGCCGCCCTCGCCTGTCACCACCGAGACAATCGGCGTCTTAAGGCCGCTCATCTCCATGAGGTTCTGGGCAATCGCCTCACCCTGGCCGCGTTCCTCGGCACCGATACCGCAAAACGCGCCCGAAGTATCGACCAGGCACAGAACCGGTCGACCAAACTTTTCGGCCTGGCGCATAAGGCGACGCGCTTTGCGGTAGCCCTCGGGATGTGCCATACCAAAGTTGCGACGCATGCGCTCTTTGGTCGTGGTGCCGCGCTCGATGGCGATGACCGTTACGGGGCGTCCGTCTTTCCAGCCAATGCCAGCCACCACAGCAGCGTCGTCGCCAAAGTAGCGGTCGCCGTGCAGCTCCACAAATCCATCCAGGCCCAGCGAGATCATCTCGCCTGCCGTGGCGCGATCTGCCGAGCGGGTCTGCTTGACAATCTCGAGCGCGGTTTTTGGTGCGGCCGAGCGCTTGAACAAGTGTCCCAGCTTTTTGCCGCGGCGACCCAGATGCACGATCTCATGCGGTGCCCCCAGGCCGGGCGCGTGCCCTTCGTGCAGCGC
>DAWDVX010000046.1:0-17613 GCA_052346145.1 Collinsella sp. | reverse complement strand
GAATCGGCTAAGGTGCGATGGCGAAATTGGTTGTTTTTACAGTAGCGCTAACAGCGCGCGGGAGGAAGGCGGGCGACGCGCTCGAGGAGAGCGTGCTGGCCTCGCTGCGGTCCGTCGCGGCGGTCTGGAAGGAGGCCCGCAGCCAGGTCGAGTCCCTCGACGAGCGCATCCGCGCGCTGCTGGAGGCGAACGCGCCCGCGCTGCTCGGCGTCGAGGGCTGCGGCACCACGACCGCCGCCGCCCTGGTCGTGGCCGCCGGCGACAACCCCGGCAGGCTGAAGGGCGAGGCGGCGTTCTCGATGATGTGCGGCGCCTCCCCGATCCCCGCGTCGAGCGGGAAGACGGACCGGCACAGGCTCAACCGCGGCGGCAACCGGCAGGCGAACTGGGCGCTCTACGAGATCGCGATCAAGCGCATGGCGTACGACGAGAGGACGAGGGGGTACGTGGCGAGGCGGACCTCCGAGGGGAAGTCCCGGCGGGAGGCGGTCCGCTGCCTGAAGCGCTACATAGCGCGGGAGGTGTACCACGTGCTCATGGACCCGAACCCCGACGGCGCCGCGCCGGAAGGCCCCGAGCTCGCGAGGATGCGCAAGGCGATGCGGGTGACTCAGAAGAAAGCCGCCGCGGAGCTCGGCCTGTCCGCAGCCACACTCGGGCACTTGGAACGGGGGAAACGGCGGTCGACGAAACTGGAGAGGAGGTATTACGAGCTCCTGTGCGAATTGGAGAGAGCGCTCCCGCAAACTGCCTCTTGACAACTTATAGGAGCGTCGGTTTTGTTTTTGCGATTTTCCGTATGGTCGGAGGTTCGCTATCCAGCCCCGTAATCCGGCATAGTTTTGTTCGCGACGGCACAGCCGCGCGTTTAAGCGCGGGGCCGGTGGGGCATTTTTGCCCCGCCGGCCCCCATTCCAGCGCAATGCCAGCCCCATTCCAGAGCTACTCCGGTTTGGTTTCTACCGTGGGAGTCTTGTCCGCCGCGACTGGAGTGCGCGCGGTGTCCATAGTCAGGCAGTGCTTGGGGCAGCTCTCGATGCACTCACCGCACACCACGCAGGCATACGGGTCGATCGACCAGGTACCACCCTTGCGATCGACCGCAAGCGCGCCCGCCGGGCAACGGCGCGCGCACATGCCGCAGCAGATGCACACGTCCATGTCGTTGACGATATGTCCGCGCAGGCGCGCAGGCGCCGCGAGCTTCTCCTGCGGATAGCACACCGTTACTGGCCGCTTGACCATAGAACCCAAGGCCGTCTTGGCAAATGTCAGCAAACTCATGCCGCGCCTACCTTTCCGTGCAGCTAATGCAGGGGTCGATGGTCAGGATAATCATGGGCACATTGGCAATGAGCACACCCTGCAGCGCATGCGTCAGACCCGCCAAGTTCTGCGACGTCGGCGTGCGCACGCGGAAACGGTCCAGATTTTTGGTGCCGTTGCCGCGCACATAGTAATAAGCCTCGCCGCGCGGCTGCTCAATCACAACCTCGCCGCGCGCGCCGTCGGCCGGCGTAAGCTTGGTGCGCCCGCCAATCCCGTCGTGCGGAATCTTGCCCACAAGCTCCTTAATGATGTCCATGGCCTGCGTGACCTCGGCGCAACGCACCTGGCAGCGGGCATAGCAATCGCCATCGGTAGCAACGATGGGCTCAAACGCGGCCAAGTCCGCATAGGCGCCGTCACCGAACATGCGCACGTCGTAGTCCACGCCCGAGGCGCGGCCGAACGGACCGACCATCGAAAGCTCCAGCGCGTCTTTCTTGCTAATCACGCCCACGCCATGCAGGCGCTCGCCGCAGCTGTTGTCGTCCAAAAACGTATGCACCAGGGCCTCGTAGTCAGGACGCATGGCATCGAGCGTCTGGACAATGCCCGCCAGCTCGGAGTCCTCGATATCGTGCTTAAGGCCGCCGATCTCGTTAATCGACAGAATCACGCGCCCGCCGCAAGTGCTCTCAAAAATCTTGAGTATCTGCTCGCGCAGGGTCCATGACCGATAGAACAGCGCCTCGAAGCCAAAGGCGTCGGCGAGCAGGCCCAGCCACAGCAGATGCGAGTGAATGCGCGAAAGCTCGTGCAGAATGGTGCGGATATACTGCACGCGACCAGGCACCTCGATGCCGAGCATGCGCTCGCAGGCGCTGGCATAGCCGCAGCTGTGGCCCACGGCGCAGATGCCGCAGATGCGCTCGGCGATGTAGCCAAACTGATGCATGTCGCGCTTTTCGGTGAGCTTCTCGAGCCCGCGGTGCACAAAGCCGATCTGAGGAATTGCCTCGATGACGCGGTCATCCTCGATCACCAGGTCCAGATGAAGCGGCTCGGGCAGCACCGGGTGCTGCGGGCCAAACGGAATAACGGAGCGATGTGCCATGGACCTTACGCCTCCTTTTTCTGCTTGTCGCGGGCGACCTTGGCGGCAAGCGCCGCGCGGACCTTGGCCGCTTTCTCGGGATCCATGGCGGCGAGCTTTGCCTCCATCTCGGCGGCCTTGAGCGCGGCCTTCGCAGCAGCCTCATCGTGCTGAGCATCGGAGCCGGCAGCCGCAGCGGGCTGAGCAGCGACGCCCGCGGCGTCGCCGGCGCTCGCCACAGCCGAAGCATCGCCGGCACTCGCAGCGCTCTCCCCTGCAGCAGCCGCAGCCGCGGCGGCCTTCTCGGCAGCGGCCTTGCGCGCCTTGGCCTCGGCGGCGGCACGCACCTTCATGGCTTTCTCGCGCGCGGCCTTCACCTCGGGCGTGATAACGCTCATGGGTTCGGCAGTCGAGACCTGGTAGAAAAAGCCCTTAAAGTCAATCTGCATATCGGTGATGGCAAGACCAAACAGGTCGTGCGTTTCGTTTTCAAACGGGAATACCGCCGGATAGTACGAGCTGATGGACGGAATCTCCTGGTACTGGTCGATGCCCTCAACCACCAGGTTCTCGATCGCATAGCTGCCGTCCTGCGCAATATGCTCCTGAGCAGCACGAACGTCGATAAACGTATAGACCAAGCGATACGATCCGTCGTCCACACAGCGCTCGGCATGCATCTGCACAAAGCGCGCGCCGACGCCCTTGAGCGCCTGGACATGTGACAGGAGCTCATCGATCCCGACGGTAGTATAGATAGCCTTTTGCATTACTCGCCCTCCTTTGCAGCGGCGGGCGCGTCGCCGGCCGCGGACGTCCCAGCAGGCGCATCGTCAGCCCCGGCCCCCGCAGCCACAAACCCGCCCTCGCCCAGCTCAACGCCACCATCCCAGGTAGCGGCGCCGCCCACGGTGAGTGGATCGCCGCCGGCGCGCATCATGGCCTCCTTCTGGTCCAGAATGCCGCACGCCTCCACGATGGCATCGATCACGGTCTCGGGGCGAATGGCGCATCCGGGCGCGTACACGTCCACGGGAATCGCGCGGTCCACGCCGCCGATCACGTTGTACGCATCGCGGAACACGCCGCCCGAGCACGCGCAAATGCCGCACGCCACCACGCACTTGGGCTCGAGCATCTGGTTGTAGATCTGGCGCACGACGGGCAGGTTCTGCGCATTGACCGAACCCGTCACCAAAAAGATGTCCGCATGCTTGGGGTTGCCGGTGTTGACCACGCCAAAGCGTTCCGCATCGAACAGCGGCGTGAGCGAGGCCAGCACCTCGATATCGCATCCGTTGCAGCTCGAGCCGTCGTAATGAATAACCCACGGCGAGCGCGACATTTTATGATCCATAAACGCCGCCTCCTAAATAAACACGTCGACGAGGATGGGCATAAGGTTGAGCAGGCCAAACACCAGCGCCACGCCCCAGCCAAGCTTAAAGCAGCTGCGCCAGGTGCTACGGGCGAAGGTGTTGTCGATCAGCACCTCGACAAAATACGTCGCGGCCATCACGACCAGGGCAACCACCCAGCTCACCGGGTTGTCCCAGACAAAGAACATGCCCACCCACATCAAAAACAGCACGGTCTCGCACCAGTGCATAAGGGTCATCTTGGCCAGCGTACTGCCGCTCATCTCGGTGGCGACGCCCTGGACGATCTCCTGATGTGCGTGGTGCGAGTACGAAAGGTCGAACGGCGACTTGCGCAGCTTGATGGTGAGCACCGCGAGCAGCGCGAGGAAAATGGGCGCACTGTACACGATGATGGGAGCGGACTGCCCCGTCACGGCGATGGAATCGAAGCTATCGGTGGCAAGATACAGGCCCACGCTCATCAGCAGAACGGCGGGCTCGTAACTCATTACCTGCAGCAACTCGCGGTCGGCGCCAACCTGGGCAAACGGGCTTTGCGTCGAGGCGGATGCCAGCACCACAAAGATCGCGGCGAGCGTCACCATAAAGGCGCACAGCAGCGTGTTGGAGCCCGACACAAAGATGCCGCCGCCCACGACGGTAAAGATGAGCGCACACGCCATGTAGGTATCGTCCATGGTGTTTACGCTGGCGGGAGCCTTGCGCAGCAGCTTGGCAACGTCGTAGAACGGTTGCAGCAGGCGCGGACCCACGCGGCCCTGCATGCGGGCCGAAAGCTTGCGGTCAACGCCGTCGATCAGGCCGCCCACAAGCGGCGCCAGCAGGGCAAACACCACGGTGCCTATAAAGATGCCCACGACGCCCGAGCCTTCAAAATACTTGCCGCGCAACACCGAGGGCGCGCTCATGGCAAGCCGCTCGGGCCCAATCCACGCGCAGCACAGCAGCGCAAACAAGATAACGCTGCAGCACACGACGCTACCCGCGGGGCCAATACGCTTCTCGCCAAGGGCGTCCTCCGAGTACCAATTGCGCTTTTCGGCCTTCACCTCGTGTCCCATCGAGCCGCGGAAATGGCGATATTTGTCGGTTCCCACGCCCGAAAGGTACACGTTGACGTGCGGCTTATTGCTCACGCGGAACGACGTCAGCAGCACCACGGCGATAAACGCCACGATAACCACCATCAGATACATGGCGTCCTTGCCAATAACGTACGGCACGCGGCCAAACACCATGGCCAAGTAAGGCGACACCAGGCCGCTCGAGATAACCGGGAACGCCACGCAGCACAGAATCAGCAGCGCGGCGATGGTGTTGAGCGCCATCCATTCGGTCTTATGGACATTGACCTCAACGTTTTGAGCCGTGGGGTCGACGCCCGAAAGCTTGGCAAGCCACTTGCCCCAGAAGTAAAACGTCGCGGCCGAGCCAAAGGCGAGCACCATGATCATGAGCACGTTGCCAGTCTGCGCAAACGCCACCAGGGCGCCCCACTTGGACACGAGCATGCCAAACGGTGCCACAAACATACCCATGATGCCCAGCATCATCAGGCGCGTCAGGTGCGGCATGCGGCTGAACATGCCGTCCATGTCCTCGATATTACGGCTGCCGATATGATGCTCGGCCGTGCCCACGCACAGGAACAGCAGCGACTTTGCCACCGTGTGGAACAGGATTAGGAAGATGGCCGCCCATACGGCCTCGGGCGCGCCGACACCCAGGCAGGCACTGATGAGGCCCAGGTTGGAGATGGTGGAGTACGCGAGCACGCGCTTGGCGTTACTCTGCGAGATGGCCATGAGGGCAGCGAGCAAAAACGTGATGGCACCCACGCTCGTGACCATAAAGCCGGTCACGGGATAGATGGCATAGAGCGGGCTCAGCTTGACCATCAGGAACACGCCGGCCTTGACCATGGTGGACGAGTGCAGCAGGGCGCTCGTGGGCGTGGGGGCAACCATGGCACCCAACAGCCACGTGTGGAACGGCATCTGTGCGGCCTTGGTGAGTGCGGCGAGCGACAGCAGAACGACCGGCATCACCAGCAGCGCGGATTGCGCGGTTCCGGCGCCGGAAAGCTCGATCATGCCCGAGATGGTCAACGGCATGCCGTTGACGTGCAGGAACATAAGGCCAACCAAAAACGCGATGCCACCCAGCATGTTGAGGATGATCTGGGTGAAGGCGTTTTTAATGGCCTCGGGCGTGCGCGTGTAGCCAATCATAAGGAACGAGCACACGGTGGTGATTTCCCAGCCGCAGAACAGCCACTCAAGGTTGTCGCTCGTCACGATGACGAACATGGCCGAGAGGAACAGGAACATAAGCGCCAGGAACTGCGGGCGACGGTCGGGCGCGGTCTGCCCGCGCAGCGCGGCCTCGTGCTCGTCATGGGCCTGGAAGTCCTTCATGTAGCCCAGGGCATACACGCAGATCAGGCTGCCGACGATGCCGACGGCAAGCACCATGATCACGCTCATGTAGTCCAGGTAGAGCGGCGTCGCCGTGACGGCTTCGGCCGCGGGCAGCGTCATGGCTGCAAAGGCGAGCGAGCCCACCAGCTGGACTACGCCGAGCACCGTGGTGAGCGCGTTCCTATATTTGTACGCGTTGTACAGGATGACGGCGCACAGGATGACATCGATGGCGGAGCTGATGATCGAGAGCACATGCGAGGTGCCGGGGGCAACCTCAAAGCTCTGCGGACCCGTGCCAAAAAACATGACGGCGACTACAACTGTCACCGCCATAATAATGCCGGAGCCTATGAGCCCCACCGCATCGCGGGCGCGGTCACCGCGCGCGAGCAGCATGCCCAGCGCCGGTACCAGCGGAAACAGGGTAAGGAAATACAGTAGCGTCATACCATCACTCCCCCATGCAAAAACGCTGCAATTGTTTAACGTTATAACTCAATTACGGGGTTGCGGTGACAGGTTTTCGGTCAACTGGGGAGTTTTAGGCGTACGGGGCAAGGGCACGTCCGCTTTGGAGCAGAGAGACGACGCTCCCCTATCGCAGCGACAGGCGCGCGGGCCACTGCGCGCGGTTTATTGGCCACTTTGGAGGATGTCCCGACAGGCTCGCGCCGGTCCAAAAAGTTGGCGCGGCAAGAAAAATGCGCCCCTGTGGGCGCACCATCCCGTTTGCTATTCCGCCTTTTTAACGCGCGGTTTGCGACCGCGCGGCTTATCGACCAGTGCGGACTCACCGCTCTCGCGGTACTGACGGCACCAAGCCTTGACCGAAGACTCGCTGGGAATCTTGTGCTTGATCATGGCCTCGCGAACCGTCAAGCCGTTTTCCAAGCGGTCCTTAACCACAGCGAGCTTTACGTCGTACGAATAGGTGTGATGATGCGAGCCGGCATTGAGAACGGCGTCGGCACCGCCCACGGCATACGCGCGGGCCCACTGACGAGCCGTGGCCTGGGGAATGCCAAGCTCCGCGGCGAGGGCGCGATGACCGACCCCCTCTTGAAGGATCTCGACGGCGCGCTGCCTAACCTCGGGCGCATGCGTGCGAGTCCTAGTTGCTTCCGACATACCTGCCACTTCTTAGCCTTAACCGTTAATCTGCTTTCTTACGTGCAAGTTAGATAGTAGCATTTTACCGTTTGCTCAAAGCAGTTAATTAAAATAGACGCGGCGTTATCTGGGCATTTGGCACCAAATTACGACATTTCTTTATCGATTATTTACGCTGGTAGCTGACTCGCAGCTAATCGTCATTCGCTTGTCAACAAAATTGGCATCTCTTTATATCCTTTGGTATAGAGAATATAGTTATTAACCCCTCCCCCAATAATTTTGAGTGATCTGCAAGGCAGTAGACGTCCTCACTCCTCATGATTACCGCGCATTGCCATCCACCGGAGCAAAACAAAAAGGGCGGGACCTGCTGCGCTTGCAGGCCCCGCACCGATTGACACCCGACGGGACACAGCCGGGCGAAACGGATCCGCGCTACCGTCCCGCCTGGCCGCGATGTTCAACTACAGCTCGTTGGCCGCGCGATATGCCGTGCGAATGGCGCTCGCAATGTCGGCGGTGCGCTCGCCCGAGCAGTCGCCCACGCAGGTCACGGGCACCGTCACGCCATCCAGGTCAAATGCGTTGGCCTTGGAGCCCGCGGCCATCACCACGTAATCGCAGGCGATCTTCACCGGCTCCTCGGCGCCGTCCTCGGTGGTGCGAACAGCCTCCACACCCTCGTCGGTAATGGCGGTCAGGCGGGTCTTCACGTGCTGCTCCACGTTGTGCTCGGCAAAGTCGCTCATGATCAGCGGCAGAATGGTCTCGGACTCGCCCGCGGCAATCTTGTCGAGCATCTCCACGATCGCCACCTCGCAGCCATGCTGCAGCAGGTACTCGGCAGTCTCGGTGCCCACCAGGCCACCGCCAATGACGGCGACGCGCCCGCTGAGCTCCACCTTGCCGGCCAGCACGTCCCAGCTCGAGACGACCTTCTCCGAGTCGGCGCCCGGAACGGGGATGACCACGTCGTGTGCGCCCACAGCCACAATCGCGGCGTCGGCGGCGTTGAGGTCCTCAGCGGTAGCGGCATGGTTGAGCTCAACCTTCACTCCCAGGCCGGGCAGAATCTTCTCGTAGTACTCAACCGAGCGCATGATCTCGTCCTTGCGCGGAGGCGCGGCCGCCAGCACAATCTGGCCGCCCAGATGATCGCTCGCCTCGTAGACGGTCACACCGTAGCCGCGCTTGGCCGCCACGCGTGCGGCCTCCAGGCCGGCAATACCGCCGCCCACCACGGCGATCTTCTTGTCGCCCTCGCCCGGCTTGATGGCGATGGTCGCCTCGTCGCCGTTCTCGGCGTTGAGCACGCACGAGATGTACTTGCGATTTTGAATCGCGTCGACGCAGCCCTTGTTGCAGTTGAGGCACTCGCGGATGGGCTCACCCGTGGCGGCCTTCAGCGCAATGTCGGGGTCGCACATGAGCGAGCGGCCATAGGCGATGATGTCGGCCGCGCCGTCTTCCAGAATCTTCTCGCCGGCCTCGACCGAGACAACACGGCCGACGGTTGCCACCGGCACGGAGACCAGGGCCTTGACGCGCTCGGCCACGGGCAGCGTCCAGTTGTAGGGCATGGCGCCCATGGGCGGAATGGTATCGCCCATGTTGCCGGTGTGGTTGGCCTGCGCGACCTGGATCATGTCGATGCCGGCGCCCTCGAGCAGCTTGGCGAACTCGCAGGCCTCGTCGGGCTGCAGGCCGCCCTTGCCGCGCGGCGTGCCGTCGGGGTTCTCCATGATCACGGGGAGCTTGTACTCCACCATCAGCTGCGGCGCGGCTTCCTTAATGGCGGCGACGACCTCCAGCGCGTAGCGGACGCGGTTCTCGAACGAGCCACCGTACTCGTCGGTGCGCTGGTTGAGGATGGCCGAGCACAGCGAACCCACCAAGCGGTCGCCGTGGACCTCGATGGCGTCGATGCCGGCCTGCTGCGCGCGAGCGGCCGAGGCGGCGATGGCCTCCTTGATCTGGGTGAGCTGCTCTACGCTCGCCTCGTTCACAAAGTGCTGCATGTCGTGATGCAGCTTGGCGTAGGCCTGGTTGCGGATCTCGTTGGACTCGGCCATCTTGGCGGCAAAGGTCTCCTCGTCGCCGGCGGCCTTGGCCTCCTGCGCGGCCTTGGCGGCAGCCATGGATCCCATGACCATGCGGCCGACACCGGGCACGTCGTACTCGGGGTGGAACAGCTGCAGCGCGACCTTGGTGCCGTGCTTGTGGACGGCATCGGCCAGGGCCTTAAACGTGGGGATTTGGGCGTCGGTCGCCAGCTTGGGCGTAGGGCTCGCGGTCATGACGGGAGCAACGTCGCCGATGACGATGTAGCTCACGCCGCCACGGGCCAGGCGCTCGTAAAAAGCCAGGCTGCGCTCGCCAATGGAGCCGTCGCGCTCCTCGTAGCCGGTGGTCAGCGGCGGGAACATAATGCGGTTTTTGAGCTCAAGGGGGCCAACCGTAATGGGCTGGAGCAGCTTGGATGCAGGTGTGGTCATGGACATTCCTCTCTTGTAGGCGCGACGGCGATGATGCCGCGTAGTTGTCTAGAGGATATGGCATGGAGGCACAGCGGCACAACGAAAATCGGCGAATATCAAGTGGCGGCAGGTGGATGGGGCGGGGCGGCCCGTCGGTTTGTCTCAATCTGTAACAACCACTCGGCAAAACCGGGTCTTGCTGTTACAAATCAAGGTATTCCTCTCAACCCATCCTCAACAATCTAGATCTGTAACATCTAGACCTACTTTTGACCCCAACCTGTTACAGATCGAGACAAACCAAACCCGCCTGCTAGAAAATCTCAATCTGTAACGGTTACTCGGCAAAAACCGTCCCTCGTGTTACAGATTTAGACAAACACGACCAAGCCCACCGGTATATCTCGATCTGTAACACCTAGCCGCCCAAATCGGGTCTAGATGTTACAGATCGAGATTTTGTTTGAGAGGCCGAGAATTGGATCGAAAACACGGTCCCGAAATAACAAAAAAGCTCGCCGGCTAGGCCGACGAGCTGCAAGTTCTTGGTCGCGGGGGCAGGATTTGAACCTACGACCTCCGGGTTATGAGCCCGGCGAGCTACCAGACTGCTCCACCCCGCAATGTCTGGGCGCTTCATGTGCGCAAGAAAGAATATTACGCGGGAGTTCGGTAAGCGGCAAGGAAAATCTCGTAGAGCATAATTCCTTCATATTTAAAACCCCTCAGCCCCTATCACCGTAAACGAATCGCAGCCGAGCGCCGTCGGCGGCGCGTATACAATGGTGCGCGTCCTTTTATGCCAACACTGGGAGTAGACATGCTGCTCGCTATCGATATGGGAAACACGCAGACGGCCATGGGCCTGTTTGACGGAGACGAGCTGGTGCAGTCGTGGCGTATGCCCACCGACCGCTCCTATACCGCCGACGAGATCCACGTGCGCCTGATGGGTTTCTTTAAGATGTACGGCCTTTCGCTCGATGCGGTCGACGCAATCGCCTTTGCGGGCGTGGTGCCGCAGCTCTCGCGCGAGTGGCACGCCGTGGCCGACCGCATTGCCGCGGACGCCATCGTCATCGGGCCGCAGACGGCCGCGGTGACCAAGCTGCGCGCGGCGCGCCCCCAGGCCGTAGGTGCCGATCGCGTCGCCAACGCCGTTGCGGCCGAGACTTTCTACGGCGCGCCGGCAATCGTGGTGGACTTTGGCACCGCGACCAATATCGACGTCATCGATGAGGACGGTTATTACATTGGCGGAGCGATCGCGCCGGGCATCCGCATCTCCATGGACGCGCTTGCCGCCCGTGCCGCCAAGCTCGCCAGCGTGCCGCTCGAGGCGCCCGAGCACGCCATCGGCCGCGATACCGAGGAGTGCATCAAGGTCGGCGCCGTAACGGGCGCCGCCGCCATGGCTGAGGGCCTGGTCGCGCGCATGAAGCGCGAGCTGGGCCGCGAGGATGCCACCGTTATCGCCACGGGCGGTCTCGCCAGCATCGTCGCCGATTCGACCGATGCCTTCGACGTGGTCGACGGGCAGCTCACCATCAAGGGTATCTGCGAAATCTACCGCCGCATGCAGGAGCTGGGATAGGACAGGGGCTTAAGTCGAGCACGAGCGCGAGCGGCGAACTAGGCAACGCATCGGCCCTATTCCTCAAAATCGAAAGATTTTCAGTTTTGAGGAATAGGGCTTTCTGCTAGGCCTCGTCGCACAGCCACCTCGCCAGGTCCACGATCTGCACCCCATTGCGGTCCGTGGCCTCGTGATGCGTGCGGGCGAGAATCATCTTGGGGTACGCGTCGCCAATGCTCAGCAGTGGTGAAATCTCGCGTTCAAATGTCTTATCCGAGCTGATGTCGTCGCTCACCTGAATGTAGAGCTTCTCGCTTCGCTTGATTGCTACAAAGTCTATTTCCTTTTTATAGAGCACGCCGACGTATACCTCGTATCCGCGGCGCAGCAGCTCGATTGCCACCATGTTCTCGTATACGCGTCCCCAATCCATATCACGTGTACCGAGCAGCGCGTATTTGAACGCGTGGTCTGCCAGGTAATACTTCTCGCCGCTCTTAAGGTATTTTTTGCCGCGGATGTCGTACCGACGAACTTTATAGAAGGCAAACGCATCGCACAGGCACCCCATGTACGTGCCGACCGTCTTGTTCGTTATCTTTAGCCCATCCGCGTTCAAAATATCCGTAATGTTACGTGCCGACGTTATGTTGGATACGTTGTCCATCATGTAATCGGCAATGCGCAGCAGCGCCGATTCGTTTCTCACGTTATGCCGCTGCACGATATCTCTCACGATGAGCGTTTTGAAGACATTGGAGAGATATTGATAACGCTGCTCCTGCAGTGGATAAGGGTAGGAGCCGGACATACCGCCGGTTCTCGCGTACTCATCGAAGTCGCGGTCGACCTCGCCCTCGTCGCCATAGAGTCGATACTCCTCAAACGAGAATGGGAAAACCTCGATCTCAAACGTACGCCCCGTAAAGAGCGTCGACAGATCGCTCGACAGCAAAAAGGCATTCGATCCGGTAATGAATATGTCGTACTGCTCGGATGCGTGGAGGCTGTTGATCGCACGCTCAAAACCGTCGCACATCTGAACTTCATCGATAAGCAGAAAGTTTTGTTTGCCGGACACTCGATGCTCTTTTACATAGGCGAGCAGCGCGTGATACTCGAGCAGATTCTCGAACTCATCGAGGTTGTAGTTGATATGGATGACATTCGAATTGGACAGATTTGCCTCCACGTAATCGCGGAGGGCCTCGAGCAATTTTGATTTACCGCTACGACGGATGCCCGTGATGACCTTGATGTCCGGCACGCCAATAAGGCTCGTCAACGTGTCCATATATGACGTTCTATTGATGAGTTTCATTGGGGCCTCCTCGCGGTCTTTTATCGCTATTCCTCAAAACTGAAAAATTTTCAGTTTTGAGGAATAGGCTCTATAGCGAATATACCTCGCGAAAGACCGAGCTGCCTTAATCCTATTCCTCAAAAACGAAAATTTTTCAGTTTTGAGGAATAGGGCGCTGGCAACCCATTCCCCAGATAGGCGAAACCCTCCCCGGCACAGGCCGAGGAGGGTCTTGTTGTCATGTCTATCTTTGGGCGCGAACGCCCCGCGCTACAGCCCGCGAATTCGTACGGCCTCGGGCGGAAACTCCTGCTCGCCGGCATCGGTCTTAATGGTCGCGCGGCCCCAGATGTCCAGGCCTGCAAACACACCGACCGCAAGCGGCAGGCCGTTGGGCGACACCGCCGCAACTTGGCGGCCCAGCAGCGGCACCATGTCGAAGTACTCGCCCAGCACGGGAGCCAGCGGCCCTGCGGCGCCTTGCGGCGTGTTGGCAACAACCGCCCAAGCGTCCACGCGGGCCAGCACGGCGGCGGCCAGCGTCTCGACCAGCGCTTCGTCAGCCACGTCCACACCAAGCTCGCCCAGCGCCGAACGCTCAATATCCACCGTCACGGCACCGAACATGCCCGCAGCAGCGGCACCGCCGTTCACGGCAACACGCGCGAGCGACGTCTCAAACGCAGGCGCACCGCACACGATATCGCTCGGCCACTGGATACCCACCTTACCGGCAAGGCCCAACCCCGGCGTCGAAGCCGTGCCCACGAGCGCGTCCATCATGCCCATCGCAGCCACAAACGGCAGGCCGTGGAAGGCATGCATGTTCACGTCCGGGCGCACGATCAGCGAAAACGTCAGCGAAGCATCGCCCGCGCTCCAAGCGCACCAGCCCGCGGACGCACCCTCGCGGCCCGCGTCGCGCGCGGCGTCAAGCTCGGTACCGGCGACAACAGCATTCATCTCGATCATCTACATACGCCCCAATTCGCCCACGATATGGCCCACGCGGTCCTCGGGCTCCTTGACCTCGACACCGTTGTAGCGGAAGAACCGCGGCGGGTCGTGCATCAGGTCCTCGAGCGGCACCAGCACAAAGTCGCGCTCGCCAATGAGAGGATGCGGCAGGCGCAGCTTTTTGCCGCCGTGAGTCTCGCCGTCCATCCACAGCAGGTCCAGGTCGATGGTGCGCGGACCGTTGGCCTTGGCCTTTTTGGAGCGGTCGCGCCCAAGCTCGGCCTCGATCTTCATGAGCTCGTCGAGCAGCACCAGCGGCGCCAGCTCGGTCTTGATCTCGATGACGGCGTTGGCAAACGCGTCCTGGCGCGTCTCGTAGGCCGGCTCGCTCTCGTAGATCTTGGAGGAGTTGGACACGCAGGTGAGCGGAATCTCGGCGATCATGTCGCGCGCGGCGCGGATGTTGTCGCAACGATGCCCCAAGTTGGAGCCCACGGCCACAAACGCACGGCGCGGCTGCGGCTTGGCGACGGCCCAGTAACCGTTCAGGAACTGCGCAAAACCCGCGGCGTCGTGCACGCGCACGATGTTCGCACCGGCCTGGATGGCGCCCAGGCACACGCCAAACGTGGCGGCATCGCGCGCGGCGGCCTCGGTCACGCCCGAGACAGCGCCCACAAAACGCTTGCGCGACACGGCGCACATGAGCGGATAGCCCAGTGACGCCATCTTGGCAGTCTCACGCTGGATGACGATGTCCTCGTTAGCCGACTTACCAAAGCCCGGGCCAGGATCGATGCAGATGCGGTCGCGCGACACGCCGGCATGGATGAGTGTGCGGGCCTGGTCGGACAGAAAGCCCATGACGCGGCGCATGATGGGCGCCGAATCGGGCAGGGTAAAGCGGCGGAGCTGAGAGGTGGGCACGTAGGCCTCCTCGCGGCGGGCGCTGCGGCGCATCATGGCGGCCAGGCGGTCATTGGACTCCGATGCGGCCTCGGTGGCCTCGGGCGCGGCCTCGGGCGCGGGCGCGACGGTCTCGGCGGCAGCAGCCTGCTCGGCGGCCGGCGTCTCCTGCCCCAGCTCGGTTGCAGGCTCGGACGTGGGCTCCGGCTCGCCAAACGGCAGTGAGGGCTGTACCACACCGCCCGGAAGCTTGGCCTCAACCTTGGGCTCGCCCAGCAACTTGCCGCGACGGCGACGGGCCGGCTTCTCGGCCTCGCGCGCGGCCTCGGCAGCCGCTTCGCGTGCCTTCTCGGCAACAAACGCCGCAGCCGAGGTATCGAGCTGCACCGTTGCGTGCGTGCGGGCGGGCGCGGCGACCTCGCCGGCATGCATCACGATGACGCCGCAGGTGCTCGTCTTAACAAACTCGACCATCTTGGGATCGGTGAAGCCGGTCACGTCGTTGACGATCGAGGCGCCGCAGCGCACGGCCGCCTTGGCAACCGCTACATGACGCGTGTCGATCGAGACGATGGCGCCCTCCTTGGCCAGCGCGCGCACCACGGGCAGCACGCGGCGCGCTTCCTCATCGGGGTTGACCGGGGTAAAACCAGGGCGCGTGGACTCGCCGCCCACGTCGATGATGTCGGCGCCGGCGTCGAGCATCGCCAGGCCGTACTCGATGGCGGCATCGGGGTCGAAGTGCTCTCCGCCATCGCTGAACGAATCGGGCGTCACGTTGAGGACGCCCATGATGCGCGGACGGTCAAAGCTGAGCTCGTACTTTCCGCACCGCCATGTCTTGCTGTCGTTCGCCATGAACATCCTCCTAAAATGCCCACGCCGCCGAGCTTGGGGAGCTGGCGGCGGGGTCGCTTTGCACTCAGTCTTTCTATTGTATCCGCGCGCGCGGGCTAGAACGCAAACGCGGCCGCGATGTCGCAAGAAATCAGCAGGTCGGCATTTGCATCCTGATCGGTGGGAGCAAGGTTGCATATGGCCAGCGTATCGCCGGTAAAGTATCGCGTAAGGCCTGCCGCCGGATACACCACGAGCGAGGTCCCGCCCACAATGAGGGCATCGGCCGCGGCGATGGCGGCAACGGCACCGGTCAGCACATGTTCATCGAGCGGCTCTTCGTAGAGCACCACATCGGGCTTGATGCGGCCGCCGCACGCGGGGCACGCAGGCACGCCCGCGGCATCCTCGTGCTCGCGCGAGCAAATCCACTCGGCGCTATAGACCGTGCCGCACGACTGGCAAATGTTGCGATGGACCGATCCGTGCAGCTCGAACACGCGCTGTGATTCGGCCATCTGATGCAGGCCGTCGATATTTTGCGTCACCACGGCATCAAGCTTACCGGCGCGCTCCAGCTCGGCCAGCTTGGTGTGGCAGCGATTGGGTTTAGCGTTAAGCGCGATCATCTTGGTGCGGTAAAAGTCGAAGAACTCCGCCGGATGCGCCTCGTAAAAGCTATGCGACAGCATGGTCTCGGGCGGATAGGCAAACTGCTGGTGATACAGGCCGTCCACGCTGCGGAAATCGGGGATGCCACTTGCCGTGGAAACACCAGCGCCGCCAAAGAAGACCACGCGCTTGTGGGTGTCAAACAGATCCGCCAGCGCGGCGGAGGCCTGCCTGGGGTCCGATATTGCCTGCGCCATATGAGTCCTCCGTCCTTAGTTAGTCGGGCAGCGTTGAGCGACGTCCCAGCATGCGGCCTTTAAGTCAGCATGCGCGGATCCCACCCCGCCCCTGTTGCGCTAATCTTAAGCCTGCCAACCCCGTCGAAAGGACACCATGCCTCAGACTTACACCTTTGCCTCGTGGAACGTTAACGGCCTGCGCGCCGTGCTCAAAAAGGACCCGAGCTTTATCCAGATCGCGCAAGAACTCGACGTCGATATCCTGGCACTGCAAGAGACCAAGCTGCAAGAAGGCCAGGTTGATATTGACCTGCCCGGTTATCACCAAACCTGGAGCTACGCCGAGCGCAAGGGCTACTCGGGCACCGCGGTCTTTAGCCGCCAGGAGCCGCTGCGCGTGCTGCACGCCGACGCGCTGCTGCCCTACGCCGGCGAAGGCGAGGCGGCCGTGCTCGTCGCCCAAGCCGCAACCGAGGGCCGCGTCTGCGCGCTCGAGTTCGACAAATTCTGGTTTGTGGATGTCTACACTCCCAACGCGCAAAACGAACTCGCCCGCATCGACGTGCGCATGGCCTGGGATGATGCCTATCGCGGCTTTTTGAGCGCGCTCGAGCGCGAGACCGGCAAACCCGTCGTGACCTGCGGCGACTTTAACGTTGCGCACGAGGAGATCGACCTTAAGAACCCCAAGTCCAACCGCGGCAACGCAGGCTTTTCGGACGAGGAGCGCGGCAAGTTTACCGAACTGCTCAACGCCGGCTTTACCGATACCTGGCGCGCGGCAAACCCCGACGTCGAGAGCGTTTACAGCTGGTGGAGCTACCGCTTTAATGCCCGCAAGAACAACGCCGGCTGGCGCATCGACTACTTCCTGGTAAGCGACGCAATCGCCGCCAACGTTCGCGACACCGGTATCCGTGGCGACATCTTCGGCAGCGACCACTGCCCTGTCACCCTCACGCTAGAGCTCTAGCCCCCAAATGATCCCCCGGGGACGAAGGAATACGGATCACTTTTGCCCACGCAAGGGCGCCCGCGTGACCCCGTCCGCCACGAAACCAGCCCATCTACTACGTTTAAGCCACTACCCTCAACCACAGCGAACAACGCAAAAAGAAAACCGCAGGTAGAAAGCCTGCGGTTTTTCATAAAACGCGGTCATGGTCGGGGGTATCAAGCTAAACGTAGTAGATGGGCCAGTTTCGTGGCAAGCGCCGTCAACTGATTTCCTGGGGACATCTGGAGACGGAAGAAAATGGATCAATTTGGCTCTCTGGGGGCCACGATGCCTGTCGTATCAGCCGGCCATTCCAAAACTATGCCGGTTTACGGGGCTGAATCGCGAACCCCCAACCATACACAATTCCGAGATAATAAAACCGACGCTCCTATAAGTTGTCAAGAGGCAGTTTGCGGGAGCGCTCTCTCC
>DAWDVX010000045.1:2088-18216 GCA_052346145.1 Collinsella sp. | reverse complement strand
AGGGAAAAGAGCCGCCCTTTCGGACGACTCAAACTGTAATGGGGCTTTTTTGACTACCCTCCCCCTGCAGAAAAATCCCTAACGCAGTTGCGGTGAAATAGGGATTGTTTTTGCTGGTCAAACCGCAAAATAGTCCCTATTTCACCGCAACTTATTGGTGGCCTTTTGGGTGGCACTCAGCGCCAGGGGTCGGCTTCGAACATGGGCTCACGCTCGGGGCGGCGATCGCTGTAGGGATCGTAGCCGTCGTCGTCCTCGTTCTCGGCACGGATGTAGGGGTCGCGCGGCTTGGGCGCCGGCTTAGGCGCAGGCTTGGGTGCGGCGGGTGCGGCATCGGTCGCCGGCGCGCTTGTCTTGATCTCGTCTTTCATCTGCATATCTCCTTGCATCGCATCCGTTCAACAACATCGATTGTCGCACGAAAAAGGGCGGCGGACCCAATTGGATCCGCCGCCCTTGGCGTTTAGAAACGGCTGGCAGATTTTAAGGCATGTCCCAAAAATCTACTCGGCATCGGGGACCTCGTAGGTGGCCGCCGGCGTGTTATCGCACACGACGGTAAAGCCGCCGTCCTTATCGACATCGACCGTCACCTGATCGCCCTCGCGCACCGTGCCGTCGATGATGGCGGCGGCGATGGCGTCCACGACCTCGCGCTGGACCAGACGCTTGAGCGGACGGGCGCCAAAGACCGGGTCCAGGCCGCCCACGGCGAGCATCTGCTTGGCCGCCGGGGTGATGGCAAGCGTCATGCGCTCCTTGGCCAGACGCGCGCGGACGTCGGCAAGCTGGATGTCGACGATCTTCTCGATCTGCGCCATGCCGAGCGGATGGAACACCACGATGTCGTCGATACGGTTGAGGAACTCGGGGCGGAAGGTCTGAGCCATGGCGGCGTCGACCTGATGGCGCATCTCCTCCTCGTCCTTGCCCGAAAGCTCGGCGATAGCCTTGGAGCCCACGTTAGACGTCATGATGATAATCGTGTTCTTGAAGGACACCTGGCGACCCTGGCCATCGGTCAGACGGCCGTCGTCGAGCACCTGCAACAGCACGTTAAAGACATCCGGATGGGCCTTCTCCATCTCGTCGAGCAAGATCACGGAGTAGGGACGACGGCGCACGGCCTCGGTGAGCTGGCCGCCCTCGTCGTAACCCACGTATCCCGGGGGCGCACCGATCAGACGCTGGACGCTGAACTTCTCCATGTACTCGGACATGTCGATACGCACGAGTGCACGCTCGTCGTCGAACAGGCACTCGGCAAGCGCCTTGGCGAGCTCGGTCTTACCCACGCCGGTGGGGCCCAGGAAGAAGAAGCTGCCGATGGGCTTGTCCGGATCGGAGAGACCCGCACGGCTGCGGCGCACAGCTGCGGCGACAGCGGAGACGGCCTCGTCCTGGCCGATGACGCGCTTATGTAGCTCGCCCTCCAGGCCCTTGAGCTTGTCGAGCTCGCCCTGCATCATCTTGGAGACGGGTACGCCGGTCCAGGCGCTCACGACCTCGGCGATCTCATCGGAAGTCACCTGTTCGTTGAGACCCTCGCCGTCCTGCTGCTTTTGTGCCTCGAGCGCGGCCTCTGAATCCTGAATCTGCTGCTGCAGGCCCGGGATCACGGAGTAGCGCAACTCGGACGCACGGCCCAGGTCGCCGTTGCGCGTCGCGCGCTCCTCTTCGCTCTTGGCCTCGTCAAGCTGGCCCTTAAGCTCCTGCACGTGGTCGATGGCGTTCTTCTGGTTGAGCCAGCCGGCCTTTTGCACGTTGAGCTTTTCCTGGACCTCGGCAATCTCTTGGCGCAGGGCCTCCAGACGCTCCTTGGAGGCGTCGTCGGTCTCCTTCATGAGCGCCTGTTCCTCGATCTGCAGCTGGGTGAGCTGACGCGTGGTGGCGTCGATCTCGACCGGCATGCTGTCGAGCTCCAAGCGAAGGCGGCTTGCGGCCTCATCGACCAGGTCGATGGCCTTGTCGGGCAGGAAGCGATCGGCGATATAGCGATCGGAGAGGTCGGCGGCGGCCACGAGCGCGCTATCGGTGATATGCACGCCGTGGAAGATCTCGTACTTCTCCTTGAGGCCACGCAGGATCGAGATGGTGTCCTCGACGGTAGGCTCGCTCACCATAACGGTCTGGAAACGACGGGCGAGCGCCGCATCCTTCTCGATGTACTTGCGGTATTCGTCGAGCGTAGTCGCGCCGATCGCGTGCAGATCACCACGGGCAAGCGCCGGCTTCAGGATGTTGCCGGCGTCCATGGAGCCCTCGGTGGCACCCGCGCCCACGATGGTGTGGAGCTCATCGATGAACAGGATGACCTTGCCCTCGGACTTCTGTACCTCCTTGAGCACGGCCTTCAAGCGGTCCTCGAACTCGCCGCGGTACTTGGCGCCGGCGACCAGCGCGCTCATGTCGAGCTCGATGAGGTCACGGTCGCGCAGCGTGCTCGGCACGTCGCCGGCCACGATACGCTGGGCGATGCCCTCGACGATGGCCGTTTTACCGACGCCCGGCTCACCAATGAGCACGGGGTTGTTCTTGGTGCGGCGGGACAGGACCTGGATGGTACGGCGAATCTCATCGGTACGGCCGATGACCGGGTCGAGCTTGCCGGCGCGGGCAAGGTCGCAGATGTTGCGACCGTACTGCTCCAGTGCCTCAAACTGCGTCTTGTCCTCGGCAGACGTCACGCGGTCATCGCCGCGCAGCTCCTCGTAGACTTGCTCGATGCGCTCCTTGGTGACGCCGGCGTCGCGCAGAACGCGGCCGGCCTCGCCCTTGTCCTCGGCAAGCGCCATCAGCAGATGCTCGGTCACCACAAAGCTGTCGCCCATCTTGGTGGCCTTCTTCTCGGCCTTTTCGATGACGCGGACGAGCTCGTTGGACAGGCCCATCTGCTGACCCTCGCCCGAAACCTTGGGCGCGCGGTCGATGGCATCTTGTGTGGAGCGTGCGAGCTGGGCCGGGTCGGCACCGATACGCTCGATGATCACGGAGATATTGCGCTCGCCGGCACCGAGCAGGGCAGACAGCAGGTGAATCGGCTCCACCGCGCCGGCCTGTGCATCGGCAGCCGTGCTCATGGCGGTCTGCAGCGCCTCGCGCGACGTCATAGCTAGTTTATCGATTCTCATGGAATCACCTCTCTTGGGGCGGCCGCCCTACGGGGCGGCTTCACGTTGTTCGAGAAGTATTGTTGCCAGCTTTGCACGATCTTATACACAAATCTAAGTCTCTATATATAAGATTTTCTGAGTGATTGATGGATAGGGTACTGAGATGTCAGCCCGCCGCCGCCCAGGCGCACCACCGTCTCGATCTGTAACATCTAGCAGCCATTTTTGATCCTAGATGTTACAGATCGAGATGAAATGCTCAGCGGCGCCCGTTTATCTAAATCTGTAACAACTACTCGGCAAATAGGGCCCTATCTGTTACAGATTGAGACAAACAGAAGACACCCGAATCGAAAATCTAAATCTGTAACACCAGGCCCACTTTTAGCGGCCAAGATGTTACAGATCGAGACAAACCGAGAACTACTACAAAGGGGACGGGTACCTTTGTAGTGGTTGCAGTCTCTATTTACTTACCGAACCCGTGCTTCCCGATTCGCCGCTCCAGGGCATCTCATCCTCGAAGAGCCATATACGGGCAGACCCACTATCGCGTGCAGTCTGCGGGTCGGGCAAGCAGGTCTGTTCATAGGCATCTTGGATACACTGACCCATAAAATCGTTGAGCTCGGCCTGGTCGCCCTCCATGACATAGGCTGCATCGCCGGCCATGATGTAAATACCCGGACCCTCATTGCCCTCGTAACCCGGATCGTACGAGACATCACATAACTTTGCGCCGTTTGCAGTGTCCAGCTCGATGGAAGAGTGACATCCGCCAACCATGTCGTTCGCTTTTGCCCGATAGGACGCATATCCGTACCAACGCTTAAATGTTTTGCCCTTGAGTAGCTCGGACGCCCTATCGATCAGGCTTGTATCCGTGGTATAGCGCATGGCCCCAAGCTGAATACTCGGATAATTGCTAATACCCAGCACAGCCGGCTGCTCATCAAAATCAACGGTAATTGTCTCGGGCTTGTCGTCGCCGGTCAGAAGTTCGACAGATTGAGCCACAGGCTTGACCAACGGCTCCGTCACCGCAGCAGGTAGAAATGCCATACCGACAGCGCCCGCGCCAACCACAGCGATCGCAAGCGCCAAGACAATCAATCCAATACGGGCAGAACGGCTCACGGCAAAACACCCCACAATGCAAACCTTCGCCACCTGCACTAATGATACCGCCAGCTAACACTATTACCAAAAGAAGCCGCGCGCTCCTCACCACCACAAAGGGGACAGGCACCTTTGTGGTGGTTTTCGACGCTAACGGTCGACCATCTCGCGCCATGAGATTATACTTGAATTGTTCTCTGAACATATCCATTTCTGCCTATCCTCAACAGATCTTTGTCTCGAGGAGCACATATGAAGCCGTCTCATTCCACCGGTCGCAACGTCATCGCCATTCTCGCCATACCCATCGTGATGCTCTTCCTTATCGTCATCACGCCCTTTTCTTTTGGTATCGCCTCGCCCTTCGATCTTTGCGGGATGATCGACGCCGGCTCGCGTGCCACCTCGCTCTCCTTTGTCTGCCGTGGCGTGTTCTACGAATATGCAATTCCCACCGGAAGTTGGCAGTCCAAGTTACCGTTGCTCGGCAAGGTCGACGGATGCTCCCCCTATTTCTGCCTTGAACCTCAGGCGCTAAACTATCTGATCGACGACCAGCCACTCGACTCCATCACCCTCGCCTACGACTACGCACCAAACACCGATGAGCGCCACATGAACCAAGTCCTCGACAAGCTGCTTGGACAGTGCGGGCTCACCGCGGAAGCCGGTCGAACCATCTATAGCAACCGGAAATTAAAGCGAACAGAACTCCGCCGTGTCGGAAAAATCAAAGGGCGAAACGGGGCCGCCTACTGGGATGCCTGGGCAACACGCGACAAGGGCGAATTCGGACACAGCACCTATATGGTCACTGTCTACACCAGAGACGGAATTAAGGACAATGTTGACGATTTCGCGTCATCCAAACTCGGCATCCCCAAAACAACCAAACCCGCCAGCCCAGATGAAATCCTGTAGAGACGCTCATTAACATACCGCTCAACAATCACAACAACATCGAGCTCGTTCCCCACCGCCACAAAGATGTCTGCCCCCTTTGTGGCGGTTTTCGACAAAAAGAAGCCGCCCCGATAACAGAGGCGGCATCAAGCAAGTCCATTTATTAGCGTCCCTCAAGATCCAACGAGAACGCAGAAATGTAGCCCGGGGCTTACCCTTTCCCGAACGCGACCCTTGCGAAGCGCGTGAGCGGGCGGGAAAGGGTAAGCCCCGGGCGGACAATTAAGTGCGTTACTCGGCAGCGGCCTTGAACTTGTTGTAGTTGATCAAGCAGCCGGCCTTGACGATGGCACGCTCCTCTGCCGTCATATCGGCAATGTATAGCTCAATCTGCTCGACCGTGCCGTCGGCGCGCACCACGTAGGCGGCGATGTCCTTCAGGTCGCCGTCGAGCGCGGCACGGATACCCGGCACAAAGACGTAGTCGCCCACCTCAAAGTTGGGCTCCGCCTCCATCTGGAAGGGCACCATGCCCCAGTTCATCACGTTGGAGCGATAGCGCTTGGTGGCGTACTCGTGGACGATGTTGGCCAGGCCGCCAATTACGCGCTGGCAGCTCGCGGCCTGCTCGCGGGCGGAACCGTCACCGGGCTTCTTGGCATAGAGCATGGAGCCGTACTCGGTCGCCTTGGCGTCGGCAGCGACACCCGCGCCGGCCAGCGCCTCAAACACGCCGGCAAGCTCGGCATCGAGCGCGGCCAAGTCGCCTGCTGCCTCGCCGGCAACGCGGCGCTTCTCCACGGCGTCGACCTCCTTGGAACGGCCCACGTAGGCCGGATCGCGGCGGCTGAGCGTAAACTCGGCCAGGCCCAGCGGGTTGGAGCGGAAGGAGCTCGTCTCGCCCGAGGGAATGAGCTCGTCGGTCGTGGTGACCGGGTCCATGATCTTGGAGCACACCTTGAGCAGGATATCGTCGCCGAGAGGCTCCATCGCGGGCCACGGCTTGATATTGGGACCCTCGACCAGCTCGTCGGCAGGCTCCGCCTTGCCAAAGCCCCAGTACACACGCTTTTTGTACGGCGCGTCGTCAAAGGTGTACTCGCAGGCCTCGTCCCAAGTGTCCTCGGGCAGGTCGGTCGCCGGCGTCAGGACGCCGCCGTTGGCAGCCGTCGCCGCAATGGAGCGAGCGTCCATCAGGGCCACGGCGCTCAGCTGGCCATTGCCCGGCTTGGAACCCTCGCGGTTGGGGAAGTTGCGCGTGGTGTGGCGGATGGACAGGCCGTTGTTGGCGGGTGTGTCGCCGGCGCCGAAGCACGGGCCGCAGAATGCCGTGCGCACGATCGCGCCGGCCTCCATAAGGTCGTAGATATAGCCGCGGCGTGTAAGCTCGAGTGCCACGGGCTGGCTCGTGGGATAGACCGACAGCGAGAACTCGCCGCAGCCGGTGTTGGCGCCCTTGAGCACGCGGGCAGCCTGGACCACGGAGTCGTAGTTGCCGCCCGAGCAGCCGGCGATAACGCCCTGCTGCACGTGTAGCTTGCCGTCGATGATCTTGTCGAGCAGGCTAAAGTGCGTCTTGCCCTCACCGATCTTGGCGGCCTCAAGCTCCACCTCGTGAAGGATGTCCTCGAGGTTCTCGTTGAGCTCGTCAATCTCAAAGCCGTTGGAAGGATGGAACGGCAGCGCGATCATGGGCTTGATGCTCGACAGGTCGACCTCGACGCAGCCGTCGTAGTAGGCAACATCGGCGGGCTTGAGCTCGCGGTAGTCGTCGCCGCGGCCATGCATGGCCAAAAACGCGTGCGTGTCCTCGTCGGTGGCCCAGATGCTCGACAGGCAGGTGGTCTCGGTGGTCATGACGTCGACGCCGTTGCGGTAATCGGTCGTCATGCTCGCGATGCCGGGGCCCACGAACTCCATGACCTTATTCTTGACGTAGCCCTTGGCAAAGACGGCCTTGATGATGGCGAGCGCCACATCGTGCGGACCGACGCCGGGGCGCGGGGCGCCCGTGAGGTAGATGGCGACAACGCCGGGATAGGCAACATCGTAGGTGTCACGCAGCAGCTGCTTTGCCAGCTCGCCGCCGCCCTCGCCCACGGCCATGGTGCCCAGGGCGCCGTAGCGGGTGTGCGAGTCGGAGCCCAAGATCATCTTGCCGCAGCCGGCGAAGTTCTCACGCATAAAGGAATGGATGACCGCGATATGGGGCGGAACGAAGATGCCGCCGTACTTTTTGGCAGCCGAGAGACCGAAGACGTGGTCGTCCTCGTTGATAGTGCCGCCCACGGCGCACAGCGAGTTGTGGCAGTTAGTGAGTACGTAGGGCAGCGGGAACTGCTCCATGCCCGAGGCGCGCGCCGTCTGGATGATGCCGACAAAGGTGATGTCGTGGCTCGCCATGGCGTCGAAGCGAATCTTGAGTGCCTCGGGATCTCCGGACGTATTATGTGCCTGGAGGATCGAATACGCGATGGTGCCGCGCTTGGCATCCTCGGGCGTCTGCGTAATACCGCGCTCGGCAGCCTCAGCCGCAGGCACAACCTCGCTGCCGCCGCGCAGGTAGATGCCGTCCTCGTACAGCTTAACCATACTGTCTCCCACTCTGCCCGAAAGGCTCGGGCGCATAGCATACATTCGTTCAATATCGTGCCATAGAACGGTTGCGAGCGGGTTACGAATCTGCGCGTTCACTTTATCTCAGTAAAGTAAAGGACGAGCCCGGTGTGGGCCGGCAGATTTAGTGCAAGAGTGTCCCTTTCGACTAGTCATTTAAGAACGTCCCAAATGACTACCGCATCCGGAGCAAGGCAACGCCGCAGGTAGAGGACGGACAGCGAGCGACGTCCAGCCGTTACGCCGTTCGGCAGAACGGCGTAACCTAGAGATCCCCGCCGGCGCCCAGTAGCTTGCGCATGACTTGCTCGGGGCTGACCGAGCCGTCGCGCGGGGCCAGGGCGGTGATCTTCTTCTGCATCTTGTACTCGTGCAGCTCGTCCTCGAGCTGGCGCACGCGGGCACGGAGTTTTTCGTTCTCGCGCTCGCGCTCCTCGGCACGCTCCTTCATATCGAGGATGCGCACCACGCCGGCAAGGTTGATGCCCTCGTCGGTCAGCTGGTTGATGAGCTCCAGGCGCTCGATATCGGCACGCGAATACAGACGCGTGTTGCCGCCCGAGCGCTGGGGGTTCACCAGGCCCTTGGACTCGTAGACGCGCAGAGTCTGCGGATGCATGCCGGTCAGCTCGGCCGCCACGCTGATCATGTACAGCGGTTTGTTCCTATTGTCCTCGGCCATGCTACCTGACCCCTTTCCGTCTCGTTATCGTCCATCATAAGCCCGCGGGCGCGGGCGTGCGCCACGACCGCCCTAGAACGTCGCCTTGTAACGGTTGACCTTCTCGCGATAATCGCGCGTGTCGGCCTCGCGCAGCTTGGTCATGGCATCGCGCTCATCGTCGGACAGGTTCGAGGGAACCTGCACCTTGATCTCGACGAGCAGCGCACCCGTGCGGCCACGGTGCTTAACGTCGGGCGCCCCCATTTCCTTAAAGCGGAACTTCTTGCCCGTCTGGGTGCCAGCGGGCACCTTCAGACGAACCGTCGCGCCGCCGGGCGTGGGCACATCAACCGTGCAGCCGAGCGCCGCCTCGTAGACCGAGATCGGCACCTCCATGGTCACGTCGGCACCCTTGCGCTTAAACAGCGGATGCTCCTCCACGTGCGTGGTCACGACCAGGTCGCCGCGCTCGCCGCCGGCAACGCCGTACTCGCCGCGACGTTTGTAACGCAGCTTGCCTCCGTCGACCGCGCCCGCAGGCACCGAGACCGTAATGGTCTGCTGCTCGCCCGTCGAGGGAATGCGGTAGGTAACCTTGTGCGTCACGCCGCGAAACGCGTCCTCGGCCGTCACATCGACGGTCAGCGACAGGTCGCCGCCCTTGCGTGCGCGGTTGCGGCCCGCGCCCGCACCGGCAGCACCCGCGGCACCGGCAAAGCCCGAGCCCCAGTCGCTGCCCCAGGCGCCGTTGCCGCTGAAGATGCTGTCGAAGATATCGCCCCAACCGCTCGCGCCGGCACCGGCGCCGTAGCCACCGCTATACGCGCCGCCCGCGCCCGGCATGCCGCCGAACATGAGCATCTGGTCGTACTCTTTGCGCTTCTTCTCGTCCGAAAGCGTCTCGTAGGCCTCACTAATCTCCTTAAACTTGGCCTCGTCGCCGCCGGCATCGGGGTGATATTTTTGCGCGAGCTTGCGAAACGCGCTCTTGATCTCTTTGTCGGAGGCGCTCTTGGATACGCCCAGGATGTCATAGAAGGTTTTGCCTGCAGCCATCGTAGCTCCTCTCCTGTTATATCCGCCGCCCCTGCGGACGGCGGCTCATGCTTTCATATGGCACTAGGCCAGAAAGGGCCCCGGGTGTTGCCCCGGGGCCCTTCTCAATTACTCCTCGGCGCTCTCGGCCGTATCGGCCGCGGCATCCTCGGGCGCCGCTTCGGGCTCCGGTGCGGGGCGCTTATCGCCACCGTAGGTCACCGTCACCATCGCGGAGCGCAGGATGCGGTCCGCCATGCGGTAGCCCTTCTGGTACACGTCGTTGACGGTCTCGTCGTACTGCGATGCGTCCTCGACACGCCCCACGGCCTGGTGCTCGAGCGGATCGAACGCCTCGCCCTTGGGGTCGATGGGCTCAACGCCCTCGTGCGCAAACACATCAAGCAGCTTGGCATGCACCGCGTCAACGCCATCGACGAACTGCTTAAAATCGTCGGAAAGCTCCTGGCTACGGGCATGGTCGATTGCACGCTCGATATCGTCAACCACCGGCAGCAGCGCAGTGACGAGCTTCTCGGTCGCGCGCTCGCGCTCGGCGATGCGCTCGTTGGCGGTGCGGCGACGGAAGTTCTCCCAGTCGGCCTGCAGACGGGCGGTGCGCTCGGTGGCGTCCTTTGCCTTGTCCTCGGCGGCCTTCTGAGCCTCTGCCGCAGCATCGAGTTCGTTGCGCACGTCGGCAAGCTCCTTTTGGGCCTGCTCGAACTTGAGCTTAAAGTCGTTGTCGGCGGCTTCCTCACCGGCGCGGATAGCGGCTTCCACCATCTCGTCCTCGGTCATCGTCGCCTCCTTGTTGGAATCCTCTACCTGGTTCTCGGCAGCCTCGGCGGCCTCGGCCTCGTTGGCCTCGGTATCGTCGACGGCCTCTACGGGAATCTTCACGTCCTTCTCCTCAGAGTCAACGGGGGCGGCGCCAGCGGCAGCCGCCTCCGTGCGAGCTTTACGGGCGGACATGATTACTTGTCCTCGTCGTCCACAACCTCGTAGTCGGCGTCGACAACGTCATCGTCGGCAGGCTGGGCACCGGCGGCGCCGTCGGTCTGCTGCTGAGCGTCGGCGTAGACAACCTGGGCCAGCTCGTAGGCCACGGACTGCAGGGACTCGCCAGCGGCCTTGATGGCCTCGACGTCAGAGCCCTCGAGCGCCTTCTTGGCGTCGGCGATAGCGGCCTCGGCCTTGGACTTCACGTCGGCGGAAACCTTGTCGCCCAGCTCGTTGAGGGTCTGCTCGGTGGAGTAGCACAGGCTATCGGTCTGGTTGCGGACCTCGACCTCTTCCTTCTGCTTCTTGTCCTCCTCGGCATGAGCCTCGGCGTCCTTGACCATACGATCGACCTCGTCGTCAGACAGAGCGGTGGAGCCGGAGATAGTGATCTGCTGCTCCTTGCCGGTGCCCTTGTCCTTAGCGGAGACCTTGACGATGCCGTTGGCGTCGATGTCGAAGGTGACCTCGATCTGCGGCACGCCGCGGCGGGCAGCCGGGATACCGGTCAGCTGGAACTTACCGAGCGACTTGTTGTCGCGGGCAAGCTCGCGCTCGCCCTGGAGCACGTTGATCTCGACGCTGGTCTGGTTGTCGGCTGCGGTGGAGTAGACCTCGGTCTTGGAGGTCGGGATCGTGGTGTTGCGGTCGATCATCTTGGTCATGATGCCGCCCATGGTCTCGACGCCCAGCGACAGCGGGGTTACGTCGAGCAGCAGGATGCCCTCGACGTCACCGGTGAGCACGCCGCCCTGGACGGCAGCGCCGTCGGCAACGACCTCATCGGGGTTCACGGACATGTTGGGCTGCTTGCCGGTCATGGTCTTGACCAGATCCTGGACAGCGGGCATACGGGTGGAGCCGCCGACGAGGATGACCTCGGTCAGATCGGAGAGCTTGAGCTTGGCGTCGCGCAGGGCGTTGGTGACAGGCTGCTTGCAACGCTCGAGCAGGTCGCGGGTGATCTTCTCGAACTCGGCGCGGGTCAGCGTGTAGTTGAGGTGCAGCGGGCCGGACTGGTTCATGGTAATGAACGGCAGGTTAATGGTGGACTGCTGCGCCGCGGAGAGCTCCTTCTTGGCGTTCTCTGCAGCCTCCTTCAGACGCTGCAGGGCCATGGGGTCCTGACGCAGATCGACGCCGTTCTCCTGCTGGAACTTGTCGGCCATCCAGTCGATGACGCGCTGATCCCAGTCGTCGCCGCCCAGGTGGTTGTCGCCCGAAGTGGACAGAACCTCAAACACGCCGTCGGCGAGGTCGAGGATGGAGACGTCGAAGGTGCCGCCACCCAGGTCGAAGACCAGGATGCGCTGGTCGGTGCCCTGCTTGTCCAGGCCATAGGCAAGAGCGGCAGCGGTCGGCTCGTTGACGATACGCTTGACGTTGAGGCCGGCGATCTTACCGGCATCCTTGGTGGCCTGACGCTGGGCGTCGTTGAAGTAGGCCGGGACGGTGATGACGGCGTCGGTGACGGTCTCGCCCAGATACTTCTCGGCGTCGGCCTTCATCTTTGCGAGCGTCATGGCGCTCACCTGCTCGGCGGTGTAATCCTTGCCCTCGATGTCGACGACGGCACGGCCACCCTGGCCCTCCTTGACCTCATACGGCACGGTCTTGATCTCGGAGGTGCACTCGGAGTACTTGCGGCCCATGAAGCGCTTGATGGAGAACACGGTGTTCTTGGGGTTGGTGACAGCCTGGTTCTTAGCGGCCTTACCCACGACACGGTCGCCGTCAGCACGGAAGCCAACAACGGACGGGGTGGTGCGGTCGCCCTCGGCGTTCACGATAATGGTCGGAGAACCGCCCTCGAGGACGGCCATAGCGGAGTTAGTAGTACCAAGGTCGATACCAAGAATCTTACTCATTAGAAATTCCCTCTCTCTTTTGCGTTCGCGCCGCCTCGACGGTCTGTCGCGCGGCGCTTCGGCTTGTCTTTCAGGATGTAGTGTATCCCCTTATGGGCCGGAATATACAAAATCTAAGTCAATTCATATAAGATTTCTTATCTCTGAGAGTTTAGGTTCTCAAATGCGCAGGTAAACACACTGTTTGAGTTCTCGGCAGATCTATTAAGATCTATGTAGAGTTGACTGAGGTGCGGGTCTGAAGCCGTGTCCCGTTTTGGACGTGGATTACGGGATGCCCTTTCCGCAAGCACGCTCAATCGCCCTATATTTCAAGTCACCTTTAGCTAACATTTGCGCAGCTCAACGGCCTCACCTGCATGTTTTTTAGTAAGCCGCGGCATACTCGGCGAACGGTATGAAGATGCCGGCCAGAGGGTATTGCAAACGGTCGCTCCCGTGGTATGTTTTTGCCCGAATCAAACCGGCGCGCATCGCCTGTAGCGTCGGTCAACAGAGAGGAAACTACCATGGCTCATCCCGTAATTGATGCCGACGAGTGCATCGCTTGTGGCGTTTGCGTCGACTCCTGCCCCGCTGGCGTTCTGGAGCTCCAGGACGTCGCTACCGTCGCTGACGAGGACTCCTGCGTCGCCTGTGGCGCTTGCCAGGACGCTTGCCCCGCTGGCGCGATCACTGAGATCGTCGAGGGGTAACAACTCCCCACTTGCACACTCAAAAGTACACCGTGCACAAAAAAGGAGGCTTCCGCATCGCCGCGGAGGCCTCCTTTTTGTTTGTGCGGATAACTAATTTGGCACCGCTGCAGATTGCCGCTTAGGGGCGTTTGCAGCATCGGCTACGATAGGTCGTCTTCGTAGGGCATGAGGTCAGCCAAGTAGCCTTTCTCCTTGAGCATGGCCTCGATCTCGTCGAGGGTCTGCTCGTCTTCCGCCGCGATGCGATGGAAGTGGTAGCCGCTCGTCACCGTTAGTAGTGGAAAGCTCTTGCCGCTCTCGATATCGTGCAGGTAGCGCTCAACATCGCGACGATTGCGGATGTCCAGGTCGGCCGTGATCTTACCGTACACGCGGTGATTGACGATCACGTTGAGCACGGCACCACCGGCGTCGACGATACTCGTGAGCTCATCGCCTGCCTGCTCCACGCCGTGGCGAACCTTGACCAAGCGCGTGGGAACAGCCGGACTGCTCGCCGCCTCCTGCAGCACGTAGCCGCGATTGGTCGCCACGATATCGTGCCCATCGGCGCGCAGCAGGGCGATGTCTTGCACGACAATCTGGCGGCTCACACCCACCTCACGAGCAAGTGTGCTGCCGGAGACGGGGCCCTTGGCTCGCTCGAGCACGCCCATGATGGCACGGCGACGCTCGCGGGCGTCCATTATTTACCGTCCAGCAGACGCAGGTGCTTAAGCGAGAGGTCGAGAATCGGCGCAGAGTGCGTCAGGGCGCCCGAGCTAATATAGTCGACACCCAGATCGGCCAGGGCGCGAATGTTGTCGGCGTCCACGTTGCCCGAACACTCGGTCTTGGCACGACCGGCGATAAGCTCGATAGCGGCCGCCATGTCGTCATGGGTCATATTGTCGAGCATGATAATGTCGGCACCGGCTTCCACGGCCTCGCGCACCATGTCCAGGTTCTCGCACTCGATCTCGACCGTCGCAGTAAACGATGCATGGGCGCGCGCCATCTCGATTGCACGCGTCACGCCGCCGGCGGCATCGATGTGGTTGTCCTTGAGCATGACGGCCGTCGACAGGTTGTAACGGTGGTTGCTGCCGCCGCCAATCTCGACCGCGGCCTTCTCGAAGACGCGCATGCCCGGCGTGGTCTTGCGCGTATCGACGAGCACGGTCTTGGTGCCCTCGAGCGCCGCGGCCATCTGGTGCGTATAGGTAGCGATACCGCTCATGCGCTGCAGGTAGTTGAGTGCCACGCGCTCGCCCGAAAGCAGCACGCGCGCGTCGCCGCGCACCTGACCCACATGGTCGCCGGCGTGCACCTCGTCGCCATCGGCAACGTCGAGCAGCACCGAGCTCTGCGAATCCAGCAGTTCAAAGGTGCGGGCAAACACATCCAAGCCGGCGATGATGCCGTCGGCCTTGGCGATAAGCTCCACCGTGGCGGGACGCGCCGTGGGGCACACGCTCACCGTGCTCACGTCCTCAAAGGTAATGTCCTCGCGCAGAGCCTGCAGAATCAGATCATCGACGACGAGCTTCATGGTAATGGGATTCATGGTCTACTCCTCCACGGCCTGCGTGCCGGCGGCACGGGCCAAATCATCGATTGCCAGGGTGTCGGCGCTCAGGGCGCGATGACGGCCATCGAGCGCGGGATCGCCCGCCTGCTCCACGGCCAGCGACTCGCCGGTACGCATGTACCACGCGGCGCGACGACCCCAGACCAGCGCCTCGAGCAGGCTGTTTGATGCAAGGCGGTTTTTGCCGTGAACGCCGTTGCAGGCCGTCTCACCCGCGGCGTAGAGCTCGGGCATCGAGGTGCGGCCGTCCTTGTCGACCCATACGCCGCCCATAAAGTAGTGTTGCGTGGGCGTGACGGGGATGGGCTCGTCCAGGATGTCGCGGCCGTCCTCCAGGCAGCGCGCGCGGATATTGGCAAAGTGCCCGGTCACCACATCGCGCTCGACGGGGGCGAAGCTCAGCCACTCGTGCTCGGTACCGTCCTGCTTCATCTGCTCGCGAATAGCGGCGGCGACAACGTCGCGCGGCTGAAGCTCGTCGGTAAAGCGCTCGCCGGCGGCATTGAGCAGAATCGCGCCCTCGCCGCGGCAGCTCTCGCTAATCAGGAAGGTGCGGCCCGGCTGCGGCGAAAACAGGCCCGTGGGGTGGATCTGCACGTAGTCCAGGTGCTCCATCTTAATGCCATGCCCCTGAGCGATGTAGCAGGCGTCACCGGTGAGCTGCGGGTAGTTGGTGGAGTGATCGTACACGCCGCCGATGCCACCCGTCGCCCACAGCGTATGGCGGGCATGGATCTTAAACGGCTTACCGGTATGCACGTCCTTAGCGGCATTTGCCAGCTCGTCGGCGGGGCGAGCTGAATCGTCCTCGTCCACGGCGACGGCGACGACGCCGGTGCACACCGTGGCGCCATCGCGCTCGGCAGTCAGGATGTCGGTCATGGCAACGTGTTCGAGAATCTGCACGTTGTCCAGTTTGCGGACAGCCTGGAGCAGCTTGGTCGTAATCTCCTTGCCTGTAATATCGGCATGGAAGGCAATGCGCGGGCGGCTGTGCGCGCCCTCGCGGGTAAAGTCGAGGCTGCCGTCGGCCTTGCGCTCAAAGTCCACGCCCATGGCCAGCAGGTCGTTGATGACCGAACGGCTCGAGCGGATCATGATGTCTACACTCTCGCGGCGGTTCTCGTAATGGCCGGCGTGCATGGTGTCCTCAAAGAAGGCATCGTAGTCAGAACCCTCGGGCAGCACGCAGATGCCGCCCTGCGCGAGCATCGAATCGCACTCATCGACGGCGCCCTTGGAGAGCATGATTACGCGCGCGCTCGTCGGCAGATTGAGAGCCGCATACAGGCCCGCCACGCCGCAACCGGCAATGACGACGTCACACTCCATATCGGGGTATTGTTTGGTTTCCACAGGAATCCTCTCCCTTGTACTGTGGCATAAGGGATGGTCCCTCATGCCACATTGGCTTAGCGCGCCGCGTACTCGAGCATGCGGTCGAGCGTGAGCTTGGCCTGATCGGCGGCCTCGTCCGACACGCCAATCTGCACCTCGCCCTCGCCCGTCTCCAGGCAGTGCACGAGCTTTTCGAGCGTGATGA
>DAWDVX010000045.1:0-2078 GCA_052346145.1 Collinsella sp. | reverse complement strand
ACTTCTTGCCGGTGCCCTGGCAGCGGCGCTCGAGTTCGTAGAGCACACCGCGGACCGTCACGATGATGAACTCGCTCGCGTCCGACTCCTCGGCGTACTTGATGATGCCGGCGGTGGAGCCGATGTAGCCGGCCTCGGCCAAGACGTCGGCCTTGCACTCAGGATGCGCCAGCACGAGCGCGTCGGGGTGGGCCTCCGTCGCGTCGACAATCTGCTCGACGGTGATGATGTGATGGCGCGGGCAGTAGCCGTTGTTGAGAATGACGTGCTTTTGCGGCACCTGCTCGGCTACGAAGCGGCCGAGGTTTTGGTCGGGAATGAACAGGATATGCTGCTGCGGCAGCTCGGACACGATCTTGACGGCGTTGGAGCTGGTGACGCACACGTCGCTCCAGCTCTTGATCTCGACCGTGGAGTTGACGTAGCAGACCACGGCCAGGTCGTCGCCGTACTCGGCGCGCGCCGCGTCGACCGTCTCGCGCTTGACCATATGAGCCATGGGGCAGTCCGCGCCCGGCTCGGGCAGCAGCACGGTCTTGGTGGGGTTGAGCAGCTTGGCGCTCTCGCCCATAAACTCCACGCCGCACAGCACGATGGTCTGCTGCGGCAGGCTCTTGGCGAGCTTAGCCAGGTAGAAGCTGTCGCCGACGTAATCGGCCACAGCCTGGACCTCGGGTGCCACGTAATAGTGTGCCAGGATCACCGCGTCGCGTTGGGTTTTAAGTTGCTGAATGGCCTCGACGAGCTCTGCGGGCACCAATGCCGCGCGCTCCGTTGCCGTCGTTGCCGATGCCAGGCCGGCCGCAATGTCGCGTGCAAGCTCCGATGCATCCATGTTCGCGCTCTGTGCCATCAAGGCCCCTCTCTTTTGGCGAATCTTGGGGCTTTAGTATGACATCTAGGTTTACAGCTGACAAGACAGCTGTAAACCTAGGTGTAAAGTTGAAATAAAGATTCAATCATGCGGCAGGTCCATTTTCGAACTGGCAAGCTGAGGATAGCCGAGCTCTCGATAGCGCAGGAGGCATCTTTCGCCACCGCAATACCGCTCGGCGCGAGTTGCGCACCATGAGGCACGAACGGGCGCTCCCCCGCGAGCGGCACGCGCCCAATGTGGCAAAATCGAACTACTAAGGGGGCCCGAATGCTCAAGATTATTGCCTGCGACGATGACGTCGCTTTTCTAGATAGACTGCACCGGATGATCGACCGTTGGTCGACCGAGAAGGGCACGGCGGTCGATGTTGCGCTCGTTACGCGCGGCGAGGACCTGCTGGCGCGCCATGCCGCGTCGCGCGCCGACATCATCCTGCTCGACATGATCATGCCGCTCGTCAACGGCATGGACACCGCGCGCGAGCTGCGCCAGTCCGATACCGCCGTGCGCCTGGTGTTCCTCACCTCGTCGCCCGAGTTTGCGCTGGAGTCCTACGAAGTCCGCGCCTTCGACTACCTGCTCAAGCCCGTGGCATACGAACGCCTGGCGCAGCTGCTCGACGAGCTTTCGAGCATGCGCCCGTCGGCGACCGACGAGTTCGTCATCAAAACGTCCTTTGGTTACCATGCCCTGCGCCTGTCCGACATCGAATATGCCGAGGCACGCAACAAGCACGTGGTTTTCCACCTGCGCGACGGACGCGATATCGAGGCGCTCGAATCGTTCCGCAGCGTCGAGGACCGCTTGGCGCAAAACGCGGTCTTCTTTAAATGCCATCGCAGCTACCAGGTCAACCTGCGCAACATCGATCATTTCGATCGGACGGAGATCGTCATGCGCTCGGGCGCGAGCATCCCGCTTTCGCGCAGCAGCAAGCAGGGATTCCAGGACGCCTACTTTGCGGTGCGATTTGAGGGCGGGAGGCGCTGATGCCTGCATCGGTCGAAATGGTTCTTTGGGCGATTCACCACGCCACGACGCTGCTCTTTGGCGTTTTTGCCTCGGCGGCGCTCTGCGGTGTCGAAATCAATCGACGCCATGCGCTCGAATTGCTGGGGATCGGTGCCGCAACCGGCGCCGCCTTCTCGATCGCCAATGCCGTTGGTGGAGAACTGTTTGCCCGTCAGGCCTACCCACTCGT
>DAWDVX010000044.1:0-18492 GCA_052346145.1 Collinsella sp. | reverse complement strand
AATCGGCTAAGGTGCGATGGCGAAATTGGTTGTTTTTACAGTAGCGCTAACACGAGCATGCGGGCGATGAACTCGGCGTCGCGCCGGTCGTTCTTGCGCCGGGCGTCCGCCGCCGGCCTCTGCATCTTGGAGACGGCGGCCACGGCGCAGTCGAGGCCGAGCGCGCGCAGCTCGCGCGCCATGTGGAAGCCGGTGGGGCCGCTCTCGTAGCACGCCCTCGGGTCCTCGAAGCCGAGGGCCCACTCCGCGATCTCGGAGGCGTCGGTGCCGAAGCTGCGGCGCACCACCTCGCCGGTGAAGGGGTTGAACGCCGCGGCGGCGACCGATCGCGCGTGGACGTCCAGGCCGATGGAGGTAACATGGGGCATGGGAAGCCTCCTCCCCGCAGGTGCGGTAAGGGCTACCGCACGGGCCGATACTCAAAGCCCATTGTGGCACCCCGAGCCCGCGGAAAGAAGCTGCGCCGCGGGGGAGGCGGCCCCCAATGGCTTTCTCATATCGTCTTTTTCATGCATTTGAATAGAGCGGGCGATTCTCTTGGGGCCGTCTGCATGGCGTGCGACCAGCGCATGGTATTGCGCCCCGCTTTCATGTCCGCACGGGCGCCTATCCTTACGGCAATGTAGCCGCCTATGTAGCAAGCGGCAGTTGACGGAGAAAGGCCCTAACCGTGTCAGCTGAAAAGACGCCGTGTATCTCGGCTATCGATACGACGAACTTTGCGCGCCAGATCGTGCTGGACTTTGAGTTTGCGCCGGTGCCAAAGCAGCGCCAGCGCCGTGGACTGCGCAATGAGATTATCGAGGCCGGTGCCGTCAAGCTCGATTACCACGGCAACGTTATGGGCGAGTTCTCGCAGTTTGTGCAGACGGAATTTACCGAAGGCGTTGCGTTCCCCGTCCGCGAGCTTACAGGGATATCGGCCGTGGACACCGCGATGGCCGACCCGCTCTACATGGTGATCAAAAGGCTCAGCGATTGGATCGGTCGCTACTCCGCCCAGGTGGTTTGCTGGAGCGGGGCGGACCGTCGACAGCTTTTGACCGAGTGCCAGGCAAAGCACATCGACCTTTCCGCATTTCCTACGGATTGGGCCGATCTGCAGGCGTTTTATACCTCGATCATGGACGTGGGCAGCCACGGGTGCGTCTCTTTGAGTGACGCGGCAACGTGGTTCGGCATCGAGTTCGACGAGTCGACGGGTCACGCCCACAGCGCCCTTGCCGATGCGCGCGTGACCGCCAAGCTGCTCAAGCAGGTGATGGACGGGGACTACCGCGTGAGCCCGCGCGCCCAGGAAGTCCGCCAGCGGTGGGGGATGGGCGAGCGAGCTCAGACGCGCCTCTCTAGCAAGTGCCCCGAGCTGACCGATCTGCTGCTGAGGCTGAAGGCGGAGGGGAGGTAGGTTGGCATCATTTGGAGGTTCATTTAGAGAGGAGCGAGCCCCAGGGCTCAGTTGCCGAAAATCCATTTGTTAATTCTGCCGCCAATGGGTATACTCCGTATCGATGGCCCCGGGAATGACCTCTGATTCAAGTCACCGGGGCTCAATTTGTGTTTATAGGAGCTTTCTTGTCTGACGAGCGCAACAACCACCAGACGATGAAGTGCGCGGCTCAAGGGCGCCATGATGCGACAACGCGCCTATGGGCCGAGAAATGGCTTTCGGCTGAACGGCTTTCCCCGTATCTCGAAGAATGCAATGGAGACATCGACAAGGCTCTAGAGCTCTACGAGTGGAACGCCTCTCTAGGCCAGTTCCTTATGCGCGACATATCTCATTTTGAAGTGGCGCTGCGCAACGCCTACAACGACATTATGGAGTCCCGCTGGGATGGCGAGGAACATTGGCTCCTCGACGATGCTTCTCCCGCGCGTAGGCCCGTGCTGAGGAAGTCTGCCAACGGAATGCTCGACTCGAATCGCATTAATCGAAAGACTATCGATGCTGCTGCGAGTAGCTTGCCGAGTGACTTTACGACCGGAAGCCTGGTTGCCGGCCTCACGCTCGGCTTTTGGGTGCACTTGGCAGACCGCAGTCGTGAAGCGGTGATTTGGAGATCAGGACTCTATCTTGCGTGGCCAAAGGGAACAAAGCGAGCCGAACTTCAGGAAAAGCTCTACGGGATACTGCGTGTGCGAAATCGCGTAGCCCATAACGAGCGGCTCTTCGACCCTAAGCGTGATGAACTTTCGCCTAGGAAGGTAGATGCTGATGCCGTGAGCCTGTTCGGGCAGCTTTGTCCTGAGGCGGCGGACTTTCTGTATGGTGATCATGACCTGCCTTTGGACGCGTTTCTTGCGGGTTATCCCGCGCCTGTGAAGGTTGAGTTGTAGCGGCTGCTGGGCTTTTGGCTGCGGATCGGCGGCAGCTTTCACCTTAGGACGCCTACGTCTATTTGCGTGCCGTTTTCATAAGCCGTATTACCGTGAGACTAAATTGCCAAAGATGCCGCTAGTGGGTTTGTGGGGCCAACTATTTTATTTATCCTCCATTTTCATATGGACATATAGGGAGCCATTCTCGCGTGAATTTAACACATCGAGTGCGTGGATATGAATGGGCTGGTTTTCTTGTTCTACTGTTTCGTTTGGTGTCCTTTGGGCCTGTGCCGATGCGTCTGCGGCTCCAATGCTGCGAGCTGTCCAATTTGGAACTTGTGAGTTCCGAATTGGACAGCTACTGATGCAGCTTGAGCTTGGAATGGGCGTTGAATAATTCTTAGAGAAATGCTTCGAGTTGGCGAAAGTGGAGCTGTAGCAGGCTTCCGCGCCCTGGGGGATGGGCGAGCGAGCCCAGACGCGCCTTTCTAGCAAGTGCCCCGAGCTGGGCGACCTGCTGCTGAAGCTGAAGGCGGCGGGAAGGTAGGGGCGTTAGCTGTCTGCATGGCGCGTGCCTGTCGCGTATCGTTACTCTTCCTGCTGCTTGGCAGGCAAGATGTAGACGTTCTCGGCGTCCACGGCGATCTGCGCGGGGCGGTTGTAGAGGGTGTCGATCTCCTTTACGCTCTGCTTGAACGGCGTGACGTCGGGCGTCTTTGCCTGATGGAGCTTTTCGAGGAGTTTCTCGGATTGCTTGTCGTTGAACTTTCCGATGCTCTCTCCTGCGCCTTCGAGCGCCTCGTCGATGAGTGTATGGTCGCCCACGGGGGTCTTTGCGATGGCGTGACCGAGCAATTTGCCCGCGGACGCGATACCGCCCAGCAGTGCCGCATCGACGGTGTCGACAGCCCCCGCTTCGAGTGCGTTGTAGCAGTCGGTGTAGAGCTCGCGGTACGCGATCGAATCAGCCTCGATCTTCGCGGTGGCGTCCGCGAGCTTTGCGGGCTCGAAGTTCTGGGCGAGCATGGGTTCGAGGAACAGCGAGAACGCGTGGATGTAGGTGGCGAGCTGGCAGTCTTTGAGGTAGTCGAGCACCTTGTCGAGGCGTCTGCCCAAGCCGTCTCGCACCTCGATGAACCCTTTCTTTTTCAGATCCGCCTGTGCCTGCGAGCGGAAGAGTTCCATGTCCTGCGCGGACGACTGCTTGATGTCGAGCACCTTCATATGGGCGTTTGCCATGTAGGTGGCGTTGCCGTAGTTGAGGCCGTAACCGTTGAGGATGTCTGCGAGCGTCTTGAGGTTGCCACGCATGTTGGCCTTGTCGCGCTGACGCATGTACTCGAACATTTCGTCGACGGACTCCTGGATGGAGTCGAGCTTTTGGTTTATCTGCGCGATTGCGGCTGCCATGAATAGCGATGTTGGATCGTAAGGCACCTGCGTGACGCTCGTGGCGATGTCGCCCTCGACTACGTGGAAGCGCGCCTGCCCAAGGCCCTTGGCGGCGTCGCGGTAGCCCCCTGTGAGACCGCTGCCGTCCTTGAACGAGTTGAGTTTCGACGGATCGAGCGGGTTACCATATTTGTCAGTCGCCTGGAGCAGCGTGGGCACGCTCACCGTGTTGGTGACGGTGCGAAACATCGAGGGGAGCGAGGCGAACGCCACGCCGAGTTGGGGAATTCGCTCGAGCGGTAGCTTGATGGCGCCGGAGACGTCCACCCGCTTCTGAGTGAGCGCGAGGTGGATTTTGGTCGATGCGAGCTGTTTTGCCACGAGCTCCTCTCGGCCGTCGTTCGCCGAGGGTTTGGTCTCGTTGTCTGCCATAGCGCGCTCCTTGCTTACGTTGATAGTCGTGGGCATTATCTCATCGCCTGGTGGCTTGCTAGAGCGGGGTAGAGGCCGAGCGTCTGGCGAAACTCGTTAACTGATTGCATTTCAGCGGATTGGGTTGATTATAAGAGAAGGACGGCTATCCATCTGCCCTTCCCAGTTGAGTTCGCTTTGAGCTACTGTTCGTGCCTATGCTGCTTGGGCTCAAGCCTTCTCGCTGCCGTGAAGCAGGCCGTGGCCGCCATGGCCAATGTGATGCTGGCCATCCAAGTGGAGTCGCCGGTTGCAGCGAGCTTTGGTTCATCGGCTGTCGTGCGTCCCGACTTTTTTGTAGCCGCCTCGTCGGCGTCCTTTTCAGGAGTGGCAGGATCACTTTTGTTGTCGCCGGGTGAATCTACGTCGGTCTTTCCGCCCGCCTGCTCCCCTTGGGCCTTCCCCTCCACGGTGAAGGACGCATCGGTCGCCGTCCCGTCCTTCCAGACGGCCGTGACGGTGTGTCCGCCGCCGGCGAGCGTGTCCAGGTAGGACGGCCTGAGCTCGATAATCGTGCTGCCCCTGGTTGCGGTGTAGTTCTCGGCGGAGACCTCAGTTCCGTCCACGAGGAGACGCGTGAACTCATCGAGAGGACCGCTGAAGCGGAAGGTCAGACCGGCCTCGCCGTCCTTTGCATACGCCTGCCCGTCGCCCTTGGTGGCGGCATACAGCGGAGCGGTCACGTCGAAGGTGACGTCCCCCGCGTCGTCGACATCAAAGGTCTGAACGCCGGTCTTGCCGTTACGCTCGGCGTAGGCGGAGCTGTAGACGAAGGTCTCGTGGCCCGTCTTGTCGAGGACCGCGAGGGCTTGGATTTCAAACGAGCCCATCGAGAGCGACGTGGGGAACTCGATTTCGATATAGCCCCTTGCCGCATCGTAGCTGCAGCTCAACGTTTTGCGGGTCTTTAAAGAGTTCGGGTCCTCGACATAGCCGGGGTCGCCGAGGATCGGGGAGACAGACTTTACGCCGTCCGCGTCGCCTACATTGCAATAGATACGGAGGATCCCGCCGACGGGGACCCTCTTCGCGGAGATGGAAACGTTCGAGACCGTGGGCGGGTTCCGGTCGATCGCGCTGCCGGTCACCTCGAAGCACAGCTCGCTCGGGTCGCCAACCGAGAAAGTCGCGCCCGAAATGCCGTTGGCCCTGGCGTAGGAACTCTCGTACACATCGGTCTCGAACCCTAGGCCATCGGTGACCGAAAGGCCGATCAGCCTGTGCCTTCCGATCCTATTGCTGTCGAATGTGAGGTCAAACCCGTCGATAGACGAGCCTCCGTGATAATAGGCTGACGAAACAGAGCAGCCGTCGTCCGAATTCTCCCAGCCCTGCCGCAGTATGGGGGAAACGGAGCGAACGCCGTCGGCATCGGAGACGGTCCAAGAGATGTGGAGGTCGGCACCGGTTGCGACCTCCCTGCTCGAGAGCGACACGGAGGACACGGTCGGCGGGTTTTGGTCCTCGGGTCCCTCGGTCACCTCATACTCGAGGGGGTCGGTGGTGAAGGTCGGACAGTCGAGCCCCTTCTCCTCGGCATACGTCGTGTCGTAGACATCGGTAACCCATCCAAGACTATCGGTCACGCCGAGGCCGATGATCCGGTACCTGCAGGGCCGGTCGCTCGGGGAGGTGGAGATATCGAAGCCCGCGGTCGTGTTGCCGGTCGACGAGAAGGCGAGACGGGAACTGATTCCATGGTCTCCGGTATCGTTTTCGACAAGGACTTCGACTATGGGCGTGACGGACCGTACCCCGTCAGGGTCATCGACGCTATAGCCGACATGCAGCGTGGAGCCGGCCGTGACTGTCGTCGCGGATATCGTCACGTTGGAGATGCTGGGCGGGTTCGGGTCCGACGCGGCTAGGGCGGTTGAGGGCAAAGCAAGCGCTACGGTGGCGGACAGCGAGGCGAGCAGGCTAAGCGCGAAGCGCCTGGAGAATTTCAAGGAGGTCATTGGTGGTGCCGATCTTCCATAATTGTTGCAGCGATACCAGTATATCTTTGGCCCATGCTAGCCAGATGTTCTTTCCGCGAACGGCTCGTTAGTTTAGAGACGGCATATGGACGCCTGTCTCGTCCACGTTTCTCGTAAGGGCGATTATAAGGACATGAAGAGACTTTCTCGGAACAATCAATTGGGGATATCAAAGAAATGCTGGACGCCTCCTGATCGCTCAATGCCTTTGAGGTGAAATGCGGCGCATCGGCTACGTTGTTGAGATCATTTATCGAGCGATACGTCATTCCAGCTGAGGCCACCGTCATGAGGCTTCTGTTCCTACACCCCCCCGCAATCCCGCGCGCGGCACCCAACAGCTCGTACTCCCTCTCGCTCCACTGGCACAGCTCGGCAGTCTCGACGGCGTCGCGACACAGGTCCAGAAACACCTCAGCTCCCTCGCAGAAGCACTCGCGGGCAAAGTCACCCGAACCGCTTGCGACGCACGTGCCGTCGGCAAACAGCTTCCAGCTAGACAGCTCGCGCGAGTCGTCTCCAAGCAGCTTGATCTGCAGTACGTGCGGGTCGCCGGCGGTGTAGAGCTCTTTCTCGAGCGCCTGCACGGTAAAGCGCATCTGGTGGGGGAGACTGCTCTTGACCATGGCCGAGGCATAGCCGTTCGGCTTGTCCAGAAGATGCATTCGTTTTGGCTTGGCTGCCAGGTTGTGGAAGTTGCGCTCACTGCGCACGGAGAAATTGTCCATACGGACTCCTTTCATCGATATTGGCAGGGCCACCGTGCCTCTTGGCCGGTTGGCGTCGGGATCGTGGAGCCAACTCTCTACCCCGACTCTGGATAAAACGCGCCCGCTCCTTGCGGGCACGATGGGGTCTATCAACGTGTACGGACAGAAATCAAGCGCCATCCGCGAAATGACGCGCGGATGGCGTTGGTTTCCCAAGTGATTATTCGGCTTCCATCCGGAAAAGTGTCGAAATCAGCCGTGTAAAAGTACGGAAAAGTGTCGAGATAGGCACCTTAAAACTTCGGAAAAGTGTAGCTGGATGACAAAACAGCACTTAGAAGCCGGTGCTGGATGCGGGATCCTGCGGCCGCCTTCAGCCCTCGCTACTCGTCGTCCCCGTCGTTGGGGTCGCCCTTGAGGGTGTTGATGTCCAGGTACTGGTTGTCGTCCTCTTTTTGCTGCGTTGCCGATTCGGACGCGGTGGGGCCGCGGAACAGCTGGAATCCCTCAAACGCAATGGCGCCGAGCAGGGCAATGACAATGGCGATAAAGGCAACCTTGACTGCCTGCGGAAATTCCGAGAAACGCAGCGCCTTTTCCTCGGCGTAATAATCGGCGAAGCGCTCTTCGCCCGTGCTTTTGGTATACGCCGGTGCGGACGCGGCCTCCGGGTCATATTCCGGTGCAGGCGTGGCAGCGTACGGATCGTTGAGATAATCGCTCGATGCGGTGCCATAATCCTCGGTCTCGATGCGACCGGTGCCAGCATAGCCATCGGAATAACCGGAATATGCCGCACCGCCCTCATAGTCCGCGGCGCTCGTGTTGGCGGCAAAAAGCGGGTTAACTGGAACATCGAGCGCCGGCATGCCGGTAGAGGTCTCATCCAGATCGGCTGCAGCCCACGAATCGTAGGCAACCTGACGGGCAACGGGCTCATCGAGCCTTGTGACCGGAGGCTTGCGTGCCGCAGGAACAGGCAACTGCTGGGCGCTGTACATAACAGTGCTGTCGGCCGATTTGCCCTGCGTCGCTGCTGCGAGAAATGCCGCCGTCTCGGACGGGTCGCTTGCGGGGCGGGGAGCGGGCGTGGGCGCCGAAGTGGGTGCGGGTGTAGGCGCGGGCGTCGAAACAGCCGGCTGCGCAGGAGTCGGCGCAGATGCGGTCTTAGGCGCAAGTGCGGGATTGGGGCTTGACGGGCGAGCCCCGCCGCCGCCCATGAGTTCGTCGGCGGTCCACGGGCGATCATCCATCACATCGTCAAGGCTCAGCGAAAACAGGTCGTCTTCGCCCTCATCGAACATGCGGTGCACATGTCCACCAATTGCCGCAATCAATCCGCGACCGGTGCATGATGCCTTGCTCAACGCCATTCTGTCCCATCCTTTCGAAATACTAATGACATCGATTATATGGAACTTCCCAAGCGGCCCGGTCTTGGATTCGTGCTTTCCAGAACTCGCGCCCAAAAGGGGAGGGGCAATCCAGGCGAGTGCCTACTTGTCGCCGGCCGCCGCCTTGGCCTCATTGAGGTAGCTATAGAAGCTGTACTTGGAGATGCCAAAGAACTCGCAGGCGCGCTCGCTCGACTTGGAAATGAGGAAGGCACCGCGACGGTCGAGGTAGCCAATGGCACGAATGCGCTCGTCTTTGGTCATGAGTGCCGCGGGCTTGCCCACAAACTGCTCGCACTCGTGCAGCAGGTCCTCGAGCAGGTCGCCGATGTTCTTGGTAATGGGCTCGGGCTCGGTATAGCCCGTGCCGCCGGTGCCGGTGAAAGCGTCGAGCGAGCGCTCAAAAGCCTTCATAAGCGTAATGTCAAAGTTGATGCCCAAAATGCCGACGGGCTTGCCTTCGTCGTTGCGGATAAAGATGGTCGAGGACTTGAGCAGCTTGCCATCGGTGGTTTTAGTGAGGTACGGCTCGCGGTCGTGTACGTCGGTGCTGCCCTCGTGCATGGACTCAAACACGATATGGCTGGGGCCGTCACCCAGTTTGCGCCCGCTGACGTGGCCGTTTTCGATTACTACGATGGAGTGGTCCACGTCCTCGGTCTCCAGATCGTGGACGACGACTTCGCAGTTGGGGCCAAATTGGAGCGCCAGACCGTGTGCGAGGCGCTTGTAAAACTCAATCTGTGCGGGGGTCATGGGTGCCTTCCTAAAAATTAGTTTGGGCACACTTTGCCATAAACCACACTTGACCGCAAACAAATCCATCAACAAGGCAATTCATGACCGTTCGGCGGCGAAAAGGTACCGATTACGGCAACAAACAATTCGTTAGGTATGCCAATCAAAAAGTGTGATAGAACAGTGCTAACAAACTTTTTGTTTGGCATCCACATAAAAGTTCAGTCGCATGAATGGGAATGGGCTGAAACGCGTATGCGGGGGCCGGCAAGAGAGGACTTAAGGAGTTCACCGTATGGCCGATAAGATCCAGTGGGCGGGCAACACGATGCCCAAGAGCGATGACAAGCACTTGGGAATCATGAGTCTCGACCACGTGAAGAAGGCCCGCGCCTTCCACCAGTCGTTCCCTCAATATACCGTCACTCCGCTTGCCCGTCTGGACGGTCAGGCTGCGCGCCTGGGCCTGTCCAACCTGTGCGTTAAGGACGAGAGCTATCGCTTTGGCCTCAACGCCTTTAAGGTCCTGGGCGGCTCGTTTGCCATGGCCAACTACATTGCCGACGAGACCGGCAAGGACGTTGCCGACTGCACCTTCGATTACCTGACCTCCGATCAGCTGGCCGAGGACTTTGGCCAGGCCACCTTCTTTACCGCCACCGACGGTAACCATGGCCGCGGCGTGGCATGGGCTGCCAACAAGCTGGGCCAGAAGGCCGTCGTTCACATGCCCAAGGGTTCCACTAAGCCCCGCTTCGATAACATCGCCGCCGAGGGCGCAACGGTGACCATCGAAGAGGTCAACTACGACGAGTGCGTGCGCATGGCCGCCGCCGAGGCCGACGCCTGCGAGCGCGGCGTCATCGTTCAGGACACCGCCTGGGAGGGCTACGAGAAGATCCCGTCCTGGATCATGGAGGGCTACGGCACCATGGCTTCCGAGGCTGCCGAGCAGCTGCGCGAGATGGCCATCAACCGCCCGACGCACGTGTTTGTCCAGGCTGGCGTGGGTTCGCTCGCCGGCGCCGTGGTGGGCTACTTCACCAACCTGTATCCCGATAACCCGCCCACCTTCGTCGTGGTTGAGTGCGCGCCTGCCGCTTGCTTGTACAAGGGCGCTGCCGCCGGCGACGGCGATCCGCGCATCGTGGACGGTGACATGCCCTCCATCATGGCCGGCCTGTGCTGCGGCGAGCCCAACATCCTGGGCTGGGATATCCTGCGCAACCACACCACCGCCTTCGTGTCTTGCCCCGACTGGGTCACCGCTCGCGGCATGCGCACCCTGGGCGCTCCCGAGAAGGGCGACCCGCGCGTCATCTCCGGCGAGTCCGGCGCTGTGACCACCGGCCTGGTTGAGACCCTCATGCTCGATCCCGAGTACGCCGAGCTCAAGGAACTCATCGGCCTGGACAAGACGAGCTCCGTGCTCTGCTTCTCCACCGAGGGCGACACCGATCCCGACCAGTATCGCCGCATTGTTTGGGAAGGCGAATATCCCACTTGCTAATCGTTGGGGCGGAGTAAATAGGTATCGCTCCGCCACCTCACAGGTAGATTCCTTCGTTTGAAAGGTTATGAACAATGGCTAAAGAACTCGATTTCGACGCTATCAAGGCTGTTGCTGAGTCCCACCGTGCTGATATGACGCGTTTTCTTCGCGCAATGATTAGCCATCCCTCTGAGTCCTGCGAGGAGGGTGAGGTTGTTGCCTGCATCAAGGCCGAGATGGAGAGCCTTGGCTATGACGAGGTCAAGGTCGACGGCCTGGGCAACGTCATGGGCTTTATGGGCGAGGGCGACAAGATCATCGCCATCGACTCCCACATCGACACCGTCGGCATCGGCAACATTGAGAACTGGGACGCCGATCCCTATGAGGGCTACGAGACCGACGAGATCATCTACGGCCGCGGCGGCTCTGACCAGGAGGGCGGCATGGCTTCCGCTACCTACGCTGCCAAGATGATGAAGGACATGGGCCTCATCCCCGAGGGTTACAAGATCATGGTCGTCGGCACCGTCCAGGAAGAGGACTGCGACGGCATGTGCTGGCAGTACATCTACAACAAGGACGGCATTAAGCCCGAGTTCGTCATTTCCACCGAGCCCACCGACGGCGGCATCTACCGCGGTCACCGCGGCCGCATGGAGATCCGCGTCGACGTTCACGGCACCTCCTGCCACGGCTCCGCTCCCGACCGCGGCGACAACGCCATTTACAAGATGGCCGACATCATCGCCGACGTCCGCGCCCTCAACAACAACGGCTGCGACGAGTCGACCGACATCAAGGGTCTCGTCAAGATGCTCGACCCCAAGTACAACCCCGAGCACTTCGAGGATGCCCGCTTCCTGGGCCGCGGCACCTGCACCGTCAGCCAGATCTTCTACACCAGCCCCAGCCGTTGCGCTGTCGCTGACTCCTGCGCCATCTCCATCGACCGTCGTATGACCGCCGGTGAGACCTGGGAGTCCTGCCTGGACGAGATCCGCAACCTGCCGGCCGCCAAGAAGTACGGCGACGACGTGAAGGTCTCCATGTACATGTACGACCGTCCGTCCTGGACCGGCGAGGTCTACGAGACCGAGGCTTACTTCCCCACGTGGATCAACAAGGAGACCGCTCCGCACGTCAAGGCCCTCGTCGACGCCCACAAGGCCATGTTCGGTGACGAGCGCATCGGCTGCGAGCCCAGCATGGACAAGCGCGCCGGTCGCCCGCTGTGCGACAAGTGGACCTTCTCCACGAACTGCGTTTCCATCCAGGGCCGCTACGGCATCCCCTGCGTGGGCTTTGGCCCGGGTGCCGAGTCTCAGGCTCATGCTCCCAACGAGGTCACCTACAAGGACGACCTGGTCACCGCTGCCGCCATGTATGTGGCTGCCCTGAACCTCTACGATCCGAGCCAGGCCGATGGCGACGCCACCGTGTTCCGCGCCGGTCTGACCAACAACAAGATCGACTAGTCCCATTCCTCGATCTTGTTGAGCCGGGGACAGTTTATGCCCCCGGCGCCTCCTATTGACTTGGGGCCCGCGGTCGTTATCTCCCATGCTTCCTCAACGGTAGCGGGTCCTCGTCATAACGCTCTGCATGTTCTAGCCACACGCGCATGCCGGAGCACATCTACTCATTGCGATCGTTTCACCTTTAGAAAGGACATTTACATGGACGCCAAGTTTACCGAGCTCGTCGAGCAGCTGAACGGCCTCGATTTTAAGGGTATGTACGGCAGCGACTTCCTGCACACCTGGGACAAGACCACCGATGAGCTCAAGGCTCTCTACATCGTCGCCGACGCCCTGCGCGAGCTGCGTGAGAACAACGTTTCGTCCAAGATCTTCGACTCGGGCCTGGCCGTCTCGCTGTTCCGCGACAACTCCACCCGTACGCGCTTCTCCTTCTCTAAGGCCGCCAACCTGCTCGGCCTTGAGCTGCAGGACCTGGATGAGAAGAAGTCCCAGATCGCTCACGGCGAGACCGTCCGCGAGACCGCTACCATGATCTCCTTCATGGCCGACGTCATCGGCATCCGCGATGACATGTACATCGGCAAGGGCGACGCCTACATGGCCGAGGTCTCCGAGTCCGTGCAGCAGGCCTACGAGGACGGCGTTCTGGATCACCGCCCCACGCTCATCTCCCTGCAGTCCGACTCCGATCACCCCACGCAGTCCTCTGCCGACATGCTCTACCTCATCAACGAGTTTGGCGGCCTTGAGAACCTCAAGGGCAAGAAGGTTGCCGTCACCTGGGCCTATTCGCCCTCTTACGGCAAGCCGCTGTCCTGCCCGCAGTCGCTGATCAGCCTGCTGCCCCGCTTTGGCATGGACGTCACCCTGGCTCACCCCGAGGGCTACGACCTCATGCCCGAGGTCGTCGAGCGCGCCAAGGGCTATGCCGCCGAGTCCGGCACCACCTTTAAGCAGGTCAACACCATGGCCGAGGCCTTCGAGGGCGCCGACATCGTGATCCCCAAGAGCTGGGCTCCGTTTGCCGCCATGGAGAAGCGCACCAACCTGTACGCCGAGGGCGACGACGCCGGCATCGCAGCGCTCGAGAAGGAGCTGCTCGCCCAGAACGCCACCCATCAGGACTGGTGCTCCACGACCGAGCTCATGGAGAAGACTGCCAACGGCCAGGACACCATCTTTATGCACCCGCTGCCCGCCGACATCTCCGGTGTCTCCTGCGAGCACGGCGAGGTTAACGCCGACGTCTTCGACATGCACCGTGTGGGCATGTACAAGGAGGCCAGCTACAAGCCGTACGCCATCGCAGCCATGATGTTCCTGCAGAAGGTTGCCGATCCCGCCGCTACCCTCAAGGCCCTCGACGAGCGCAATACCGCCCGTTGGTTCCAGGCCTAAAGCCGGGTTGAGGTAAGCCATGTAAAGGGGGCGCTCTGCCAACCGGCGGGGTGCCCCTTTTTTGCATCGCGGGCGTGCGGGATAAGCGCTTTCGATGTGGATGCCCGCGGCGCGAGTTATGGGTACGATGGTTTCAGGGGAGGTATCACCATGAAACTTGGATGCGTCATTATGGCCTCGGGCGAGGGCAAGCGGTTTGGCTCCAACAAGATGCTTGCCGATATCTATGGCAAGCCGCTGATTGCCTGGACTATCGATTCGGTTCCCCGGGGCTTTGACGTCGTGGTTTCGACGCGTTGGCCCGAGGTCGCCCAGATTTGCGAGGACAAGCATTGCCCGTGTGTGCTGCACGATGGCGAGCTGCGCAGCGAAAGCGTCCGTGCGGGCCTTTCGTGGGGAGTCGAACGCAACTGGAAAGGTTGCCTCTATTTGCCGGGCGACCAGCCGCTCGTGAGTTCGGATTCTTTTGAGGCTATGGTTCGTACATTTGACGAGCGTGGCCGCAAGCATCCGGTGCGTCTTGCGTGCAACGGTGAGCCTTCGAGTCCGGTGCTCTTTCCGGCGGAATTGTTCGATGCGCTCATACGTCTTGAGGGCAAGGACGGCGGGGGCTCGATTCTCAAAGGTCGCACCGACGTGGTGCTGGTCGAGGCGCGTGCCTACGAGCTGTGGGACGTCGATACCGTCAAGGGACAGCGACGCATAACGGAGCATATTGCCGCCTGCTCGTATTTTGATCGCGTGGCCAACTGTATTAATCAATAAGGAGCAACATGATCATCATCAAAAACGGCGCGCTCGTGACGCCCCAGGGGCTTCGCCGCGCCGATCTTGCCATGGAGGGCGACAAGATTGTGCGGATTGCCGCGGCGATTGAGCCGGGCGAGGACGATACCGTCCAGGACGCCACGGACTGTTGGGTGTTCCCGGGCTTTATCGATGGGCACACGCACATGCAGTGCTGGACCGGCATGGACTGGACGGCCGATAGCTTTGAGACCGGCACGCGTGCGGCTGCCTGCGGCGGTACGACGACCATCGTGGACTACGCGACGGCTGATCGCGGCGTGACCATGCCCGATGCCTTGGCCGAGTGGCATCGCCGTGCCGACGGAACCTGCACGGCCAACTACGCCTTTCATATGGCACTCGCCGAGTGGAATGAACGCAACCGCGCCGATCTTTCGGCTATGCGCGAGGCGGGCGTATCATCGTTTAAGACCTACTTTGCCTACGATCATTTGCGCCTGGACGATGCCGAGACGCTCGAGGTGCTCGAGGAGCTCAAGCGTATTGGCGGCATACTGTGCGTGCATTGCGAGAACGGTACGCTGGTGAATGAGCTGCAGAAGCGCGTGTACGAGCAGGGGATTCATGGGCCCGAGGGGCATGCGCTCAGCCGCCCGGACGTGTGTGAGGCCGAAGCCGTGAGCCGCCTGCTGTATCTGGCGCACCTGGCCGGCGACGCCCCAGTCAACGTGGTGCACCTTTCGACCAAGTTGGGGCTCGAGGCCATTCGTGCGGCCAAGGCGCGCGGGCAGAAGAATATCTATGTCGAGACCTGCCCTCAGTATCTGATGCTCGACGACACCTGCTATCTGGAGCAGGGCGAGGACGGCTTTGCGGGCGCCAAGTACGTGATGAGCCCGCCGCTGCGCCATGCCGGCGACCGTGCCGCGCTGCGCGAGGCGCTTGTGGCCGGCGAGATCGATACGATTGCGACCGATCATTGCAGCTTTAACCTGCACGGGCAAAAGGGCCGCGGGCGCGACGATTTCCGCGCGATTCCCAACGGCGGGCCCGGCGTGGAGCATCGTCCCGTCGCGATTGCCACGAGCTTTGAGGGACAGCTGGGACCCGAGGATCTGTGCCGCTTGATGAGCGAGAACCCGGCGCGCGTGTTTGGCATGTACCCGCGCAAGGGCTGTCTTGCCGAGGGCGCCGATGCCGATGTGTGCGTGTGGGATCCCAAAGCGCGCTGGACAATCAGTGCCGCGACACAGCATCAAGCTGTGGACTACACGCCGCTCGAGGGTTTTGGGGCACATGGCCGCGCCAAGGTCGTGTTTGTGAACGGCGTGCTGGTGGCACGCGACGGCGAGCCCACCGGAGCCCAACCCGGCCGCTACGTCCCCCGCTAACAGGAAGATCACCGGATTCCCCTCCGCAGTTGCGGTGAAATACGGACTGTTTGCGGCCGTTTGGCGGCCAAACAGTCCGTATTTCACCGCAACTGACGAGATGGGGCCGGCTACTTGAGGCTGGTGGCGATGAGGGGGCGGCCGAGGGCTGCCTCGAAGCGGTCGGCCATCGTGGGGTCGCTGAGCGTGTCGACTTGGTTGAGCATGACGCGGGCATTGTTGAGGTTCAGCATCCGCAGCTCGGCATTGAGCACCTGGGCGACGCGCTCTGGGGTGGCAGTGTCGGTGAGCTCGCAGCCGCAACGCTCGCAAAAGAGCTCGGGGCGGTGGACAACCTCGGCGACGGGTTTGCCCAGTCCCGAGGCGCCGACGACCCAGACAACGTTTGCCGTGGCGGCGGGAATTACCGGCTCCCAGGCGGCATGCGCCTTGAGCGGGAGTCGCTTGCTGCCATCTGCCTCGGCCAACACATAGTCAAAGCGCTGCGCCAGCTCGTTGAGCGGCTCGGCAGGGGAGGAGAGCTTGCCTGTCTCCGGGTCCAAAACGCCCGCCTGGCAGATACTTCCGCGGCTCATGCCCGCGCATGCCTCGCAGGTACAGCCGGGAACATGCAGGGTCCCCGGCTTCCAAGGCGCGGCGTTCAGGCGACGGCTCGACCCGTCCCATGGCACGCCGGCGACGGGAAACATGTGCGTGGTGGTACAGAGAAGCACCCTGCCGCCGGCGCGCATGAGCTCGAGACCCAGCGTCTTCAGCAACGTCGACTTGCCGCCGCTGCCGATAATCGCGGTAATGCCCGGCTCGATCCTGAGCGCCGAGGCAAGATTGCCGCTAACCGTTTCCATCTGTTCACCGCCGTATAATACTGTGATAATAAATAATCATCAGAGTAGCGGTCGAGCCGCTTTTGCTCTGCTCAAACCGTAGCACAGGGAGGTGCCCCGGGAATGCTCGTTTATGTTCGCGGCGCCGGCGATATCGCCACGGGCGTCGCCGCTCGCTTGGTGCGCGCCGGCGTGTCGGTCGTTATGGCCGATATCGCGGTTCCCACGTGCATCCGCCGCACAATCAGTTTTTGCGAGGCTATTCGCCTGGGCGAGGTCCAGGTCGAGGGCATTCGCGCTCGCTTGGCGCAGACGCCGGCAGAGGCGCTCGAGATTACCCAAGCGGGGGATGTTGCCGTCGTGGTGGACCCTCAGGCCAAGATGCTCGATGAGCTTAAACCCGCGGCTGTGGTCGACGCGATTTTGGCCAAGCGCAACCTGGGCACCACGCGCGACATGGCGCCTACCGTCATCGCCGTGGGGCCGGGCTTTACCGCGCCGGTCGATTGCGACGCCGTGGTCGAGACCATGCGCGGGCATTTTTTGGGCCGCGTCATTACCCAGGGCTCGCCCCAGCCCAACACGGGCGTGCCGGGCGTGATCGCCGGCTATGGCAAGGAGCGCGTTATCCACAGCCCCGCCGCCGGCGTGTTTCGGTCCGACCGCGCAATCGGCGACATCGTGAGCGCCGGAGACGTGATTGGCTACGCGGACGATACGCCCATGTGCACGCAGATCGATGGCTGCCTGCGCGGGCTTTTGGCGAACGGCGTGCAGGTGACTGAGGGCTTTAAATGCGCCGATGTCGATCCGCGTGGCGATGCCAGCTATATCAACTACATTTCGGACAAGGCGACGTCGGTCGGCGGCGGCGTGCTCGAGGCACTCGCTATGCTCACCGATATCTTTAGAGGATAGAAGGCGGCAATGGAAAAGCTCGATGTTGTGAATGCGGCGCTTGTCGCCCTGCGTGCTGGCGAGACGTGCGAGCTCGTGGTCGTAGCCGGCACGGCGGGGTCGTCGCCGCGCGGCGTGGGCGCCTGGATGGCCGTCTTTGCCGACGGTAGCCAGGCGGGCACCATCGGCGGCGGCAAGATCGAGCTCTTTGCGCTGGACGAGGCGCGCGAACTCCTGAGCGCGGGACAGTCGCGTCTGGTCCGCTACACCATGGGCGGCGAGAACTCCGATACCGGCATGATCTGCGGCGGAGCCATCTGCCTGTGCTACCTACATCTGGATGCGACCCAGGCACCGTTGTTCCAGGAAATTGCCGACGTCTTGGTCTATCGGCGCATCGGCGACTTCGTCATCGACTTTGAACCGTTTATCGCGAGCGCGCTCGAGGGCGATGTGGCCGAGTACCATGGCGAGGCATCGCGCCATACCATTGCGGGCTGCCCCGGGCTTTCACTGGTGGAGGAGGGGAGTAACGTCACCTACACTAACGCCGCCTCCGAGATTCCCGCGGCGCACGTCGAGACGCTCTGCCCCGAGGGCCTGACCTACATCTTTGGCTGCGGACACGTGGGCGCCGCGACGGCGCGCGTGCTCACGGCGGCGGGCTTTGCCGTCGTGGCCTGCGATGACCGCCCCGGCACGTTGACGCCCGAATGGGTGCCCGGTGTCTACGATCGTCGCCTGGTCGATTACAAGAACCTGAGCGAGCTGTGTCCCATCGGTCCGCGCGACTTGGTGGTCGTCGCCACGGCGGGTCACAAGTCCGATATCGACGTGGTGATTCAGGCCATGCGTGCCAAGCCTGCCTACCTGGGCTGTCTGGGTTCGCGCCGCAAGACGGCCTTTGTGCGCGCTCGCCTGGAGCAGGAGGGCTTCACGCAGGACCAGATCGACGGGCTGCACCTTCCGATCGGCGTTGCCATCGAGGCCGAGGACCCCGAGGAGATCGCCATCTCCATCGCCGCCGAGATGATCCACCTGCGCCGCACCAAACTCGTCCCCCGCAAGCGCTAATCGCATCCCCACCAATTAAGTTGCGGTGAAATACGGATTGTTTAAGCCTGTTAGGCCGCCCAACAGTCCCTATTTCACCGCAACTGCTTTTTGGGATCCATTTGTGCGGGGGAGTTGTGGAGTGGTTGATTTCCGATCTCAGCCGAACACTTTGAGCGGATAGGCCGTTCCCGCAG
>DAWDVX010000043.1:7741-18964 GCA_052346145.1 Collinsella sp. | reverse complement strand
AAACCGTTTCAATTAAAACTTCCGGACTTCTCGCTACGAAAACTGAGCCGTTCGCCGAATATTCCGTGCATTTCGCGGTATTATAGGGGCTGCATGTCATGTCCCTTTCGAAGGGTCGACCGGCAATCGCCAGCCACGACCCCCAGACGGGACGCCAACACGATAGAGAGGAGAGGCATGCAGTACTCACAGGAAGTGGAGAACATGTGCCCCGTTGCCAAGGGTGCATACCACGGCCCCGCACCCATCCCCGAGGAGGGCAAGTGGGTCCAGGCTAAGGAGATTTCCGACATCTCCGGTCTTACGCACGGTGTGGGTTGGTGCGCACCTCAGCAGGGCGCCTGCAAGCTCACGCTGAACGTCAAGGACGGCATCATCGAGGAGGCCCTCGTTGAGACCATCGGCTGCTCGGGCATGACCCACTCTGCCGCCATGGCTTCCGAGATCCTTCCCGGTAAGACCATCCTCGAGGCCCTCAACACCGACCTCGTCTGCGACGCCATCAACGTTGCTATGCGCGAGATCTTCCTGCAGATCGTTTACGGCCGCAGCCAGACCGCGTTCTCCGAGGGCGGCCTGCCCGTGGGCGCCTCCCTCGACGACCTCGGCAAGGGCCTTCGCTCTCAGGTCGGCACCATGTTCGGCACCAAGGCCAAGGGCGCTCGTTACCTCGAGCTCGCCCAGGGCTACGTCACCCGCATGGCTCTCAACGACAAGAACGAGATCATCGCATTCGAGTTCCTGAACCTCGGCAAGTTCACCGACGCCGTCAAGGCCGGTAAGACCCCCGAGGAGGCCATCGCTGGCGCTATGGGCCACTATGGTCAGTGGGAGAACGCTGCCAAGTACATCGACCCGCGCACCGACGAGGAGACTCACTCCGTCGCCAGCGTGTTCCCGGTTCACGAGTAGAAAGGGAGGGAAATAACTATGACTGTTACGTTCGAAGGTTACGAGCGCCGCGCTGACAAGATCAACAAGTGCCTCGCCGACAACGGCATCGCCTCCCTCGAGGAAGCTCTGCAGATTTGCACCGACAAGGGCTTCAACCCGCGTGAGATCGTCAACAACACCCAGTCCATCGCCTTCCAGAACGCCGAGTGGGCCTACACCCTCGGTTGCGCTCTCGCTGTTAAGCGCGAGGCCAAGACCGCTTCTGAGGCTGCCGCTATCATCGGCGAGGGCATCCAGGCCTTCACCGTTCCCGGCTCCGTCGCCGAGGACCGCAAGGTCGGTCTGGGCCACGGCAACCTGGGCGCTATGCTGCTCTCCGACGACACCGAGTGCTTCGCCTTCCTGGCTGGCCACGAGTCCTTCGCTGCCGCTGAGGGCGCTATCGGCCTGGCTCTGAACGCCAACAAGGCTCGTAAGAAGCCGCTGCGCGTTATCCTTAACGGTCTGGGCAAGGACGCCGCCCAGATCATCGCCCGCATCAACGGCTTCACCTATGTGAAGACCCAGTTCGATTACTACACGGGCGAGCTCAAGGTTGTCGAGACCATCCCCTACTCCGATGGTCCCCGCGCCGCCGTTAACTGCTACGGCTCCGACGACGTCCGCGAGGGCGTTGCCATCATGTGGCACGAGAACGTCGACATCTCGATCACCGGTAACTCCACCAACCCCACCCGCTTCCAGCACCCCGTCGCTGGCACCTACAAGAAGGAGCGCATCGAGGCTGGCAAGAAGTACTTCTCCGTCGCTTCTGGTGGCGGCACTGGCCGTACCCTGCACCCGGACAACATGGGCGCCGGTCCTGCCTCTTACGGCATGACCGACACCATGGGCCGTATGCACTCCGACGCCCAGTTCGCCGGTTCTTCCTCCGTGCCTGCGCACGTCGACATGATGGGTCTCATCGGCATGGGCAACAACCCCATGGTCGGTGCCACCGTCGCTTGCGCTGTCGCCGTCGAGGAGGCCCTCAAGGCCTAATCGCGCCCGCGCGATGCTCATATCGTTGAGCTTTAGAGCCGCTACCTTTCGAGGTGGCGGCTCTTTTTGTATGCGCTGTCCCAAATTGGTTACTCTTATTAGAAGGTCCGATGTATCAGTTGCGGTGAAATACGGACTGAATTGCATCCATACAGGCCAAAACAGTCCGTATTCCACCGCAACTTATCAAATGGGCCGACCGAAGTGGCCGAGTCCATCTAACGCCCACCTGCCATATTTGCCCTTTACCGATTTGCCGAGTCTTTGCGGCCCTATTGTCGATCACCCGTGCGACAATGCGCCGGACGAGAAAGGAATCCGATGGAATCGACTGATGTACTGGTAATTGGATCTGGCATTGCGGGCCTTTGCGCCGCCATCGAAGCGGCACGCACGGGTGCAACCGTCACTGTGGCAAGCGCCGGCAAGACTATGAGTGGATCGAGCTTCTTCCCCGGAACCTGGGGCCTCGGCCTCATCGGTCCCGTCGACGAAGACGACGAGCAAGACCTCATCGACACCATCCAGACCGTCGGCGGCGGCGTTGCCGACCCCGAACTCGTCCAAACGTTCGTCCACGGCATTCCCCGGGCAATTACATGGCTCGAACGGGAGCTGGGTGTTGAACTCCAACGTCCGCAAAGTGCCGAGAGCGCCCAGCAAAAGCAATTTATCCCCTGCTTTGACCATAAGACACGCAAATGGCGCGGCCTCACTCGCAAGCCCCTTGAGGACGCGTGTGCGGCCCAGATCGAGTCTCTCGGCATTCGCCTGCTTCCCCGCCACGAGCTTATCGACCTTATTGAGGACACGCCCGGAAAGATTGTCGGCGCCACGCTCTACGACCGCACAAACAAGCATCTCGTACCTATGGCAGCCAAGGCCACCATCATCGCTGCGGGCGGCACGGGTGGCCTGTTCGAGCGAAGCCTCACTTCAGCCGACGTGCTCAGCTCCTCACAGGCCATCGCGCTGGCACACGGCGCAACGCTCACTAATATAGAGTTCATGCAGATGATGCCGGGCTTCATCGAGCCCAAACGCAACCTTGTCTTTAACGAAAAGACCTGGCGCTACGTCAAGTTCTACCAGCCGGTCGATATCGCCGACGACAAGCTGGACGATCTGCTTGAACAGCGCTCCGGATATGGCCCCTTCACGTCACGCTTGGCCTCCCGCGCCATCGATCTTGCCATCGATCAAGCGGGTACCGAAGGTCTGGCGCTCCACTACGATTTCCCCCGCGAGGACGTCCCCGAGTTTGTACAGACCTTTGCCACCTGGCTGCAAGACGAGCACGGCATCGCGCCGACCGACGAGATGCGCGTGGCGATGTATGCCCACGCCGCCAACGGCGGTATCAAAATCGACAAGACCGCGTATACGGGCGTTGAGGGCCTCTACGCTTGCGGCGAGGCGACAGGCGGCATGCACGGCGCCGACCGCATCGGTGGCTTGTCAAGCGCCAACGGCATAGTGTTTGGGCGCATCGCGGGCACATCGGCAGCCCAGGCAGCACAGAATGCACCTGAGGTGGCCCCAAAGGCGGATATCGCCCTCCCCCAGTACGGCATTGCCACAACAGTCGCCGAACGCTTGACACGCAGCCTTAAGCACACGATGAGTACCCATTGCATGATCAACCGCACCGAAGGGGGCCTATCCGAGGCACTACACGAGCTTGAGGGCTTGAAGACGGAAGCAACGACCTTGAGCACACAGAAAGCTCAGGACAGCGAAGTCGCGGCCCTCGCCCGCCTGCAATCGCAGATTCGACTAGCACAGGAAATGGTCAAAGCCATGCGCAAGCGAACTGAAAGCTTAGGTTCGCACTATCGAACGGACTAAACTGGACACCCATATAAAGCAGAACACAACTAATCGATATCTATGGGCCCCGTGAGCTCGAGGTGGCACGGGGCCTATTCGTGTCCGCACGGCAGCGTATTCTAATTCTGAATACAGAGCGGGCAAAGCCCGCACAGAGAATAGACCAGCGAGGAGGAGATATGGACAGTAGTGATATCGAGAAGTGGCGTGTCAAACTTGATAGCTACGCCAATGTGGAAGACGGCGTTGAGTATTGGCTCGCACGCGATTTAATGGAACCCATGGGGTACACTCGATGGGAGAACTTCGCCGAAGTTGTTAAGAGGGCAAAAGTCTCGTGCGAAACAAACAAAACTCCAGTTGATTCCCATTTTCGTGACACCACGAAAATGGTAACTGCCGGTGTCGCCGCTCGCGCGGTTAAAGACTACAAACTTACGCGCTATGCATGCTATTTAATCGCACAGAACGGAGATTCAAACAAGCCAGAGATCGCGCTCGCCCAGGCATACTTTGCCGTGCAGACGCGCCGCCAAGAGCTCATAGAGCAGCGCTTCGCAGAGATTCAGCGCTTGCAGGCGCGCCACTCGCTATCCGATTCAGAGAAACAGCTCTCGGGTATTGCGTTCAAACGCGGCGTGGACTCCAAAGGATTCGCGATCATCAAGTCGAAGGGCGATGAGGCGTTATTCGGCGGCAGAAGCACGGCGGAAATGAAGCAGCAGCTCGGCGTACCCAAGAGCGCGGCATTGGCGGACAGGTTAGCCGATGTCCTCATCAAAGCAAAGGACCTTACGAACTCGATGACGGCCTTCAACGCCGAGGAACACGACCTGTACGGCTTGGACCAGATCAAGCAAGAGCACGTCGAGAACAACACAAGCGTGCGTGGCAGCCTTATCGACCGCGGAATTGTCCCCGAGAACCTACCGCCTGCCGAGGATACAAAAAAGCTCGAGCGTCGCGTGAAGGCAGACGAGAAGAAACTCAAGGAGGGTACTGACGGTTTTACCGATCCCCAGGGTAGGCTCGATCTGTGAAAGCGGCTGTGCCCCGACGGGTTCGACCCCATGCAAGGTCAACAAAAAAAGACGGCCAACTTTCGTTGACCGTCTTAACTTGCTTTGGGTGGGCCGTCAGGGGGTCAGCCTGCTGCGCAGGCGGCCGCTGCGGCGCCAAGGCGCCTTGCGCGCTGCGCTGGCAAATGCTTACGCGTTTTCTCAGCTACGCGCCCTTTCGGGTTCGACCCCATGAAAGGTCAACAAAAAAGCGACCGGCCGAAGCTAGTCGCTTTAACATACTTTGGTGGGCCGTCAGGGGGTCGAACCCTGGACCTTGGGATTAAGAGTCTTGAACGTGATGTTATGGAGTGCCTTGTAGCAGCAAAATCGCAGGTAGTTATGTTTCCACACGCTCTCACCGCACTGAAACTGCATTGCAGAACGGATATTGACGGATATCTGGCAATGCATAAAGCCCCTCCCCGGCAGTTCATGCCGGGGAGGGGCTGCATCTATCAATTTCTAAAGTCTTTTTGGCTGCCGACGCGCACGATTGCCCATCCGAGAAGACCGGTCAGCAGTCCTGCAGCAGCGCCGACAATAAAACAGATATCAAATGGATTCATATGCACACCTATCGATAGAGTTGCTTGACGAGCGCTTGGCCGATGGCGACGTTGGTGTCGCGGCCCTGGTATCCGTCCGCACCCGATGATCCGCACGAGATACCTTGAGCGATGAGCCACTGCTGGTGTTTGAAGACCGTTCCCGAACCCATCTGTCGCGCCTGAACACCGCCGACCACGGGATAGACTTTGCATCCGACCTTGTCCTGCAGGGCGCGGACGGCATTCGAGCCAACCCCGCCCTTGACGTACTCGATTACGCCGCGGTCGCATGCCCAAAGGTATCGCTCATTCGCCGGCCATTGACCGGAGATCACGCCATCGGCAGTCGTGCCGAGCTGGCATTGCAGCTCCTTGGCCATCTTCGGGCCGAAATATCGCGTGTCTCCGAGGCTCGGGACCGTATTGTCCGCGACTTCCGTATTTGACCCATTCAGTGTCTTGCCGTCGCCAAGCCAGTAGAGCGTGCCGTCCCATGGGTAGCTGTAGTACGCCTTGATGTTGGACTCGCGCCCGGTCTGGTCGCCCTTGGTGCCGGTGACGGTCCCCTTTTCAGAAATGGAGAATTGGGCCAAGAGGTCGCCGCGAGCGGATCCATAGGGAGAGACGCACACGGCGGTGTGGCACTTCTCGTTGAGGTAGATGTCTCCACGCTGGGCGGACTTGACACCCATCTTACGCCAGCCGAAAAGGCCCGTCTTGAGCAGCTGCTCCCGCATGTTTCCGGTATACGAGGCTCCGAAGGTATTGACGCCGACCGCGCGGAGGGCGGTCACTACGGCCGAGGAACAGTCGCGATCGCCACCGGCAATAGTGACGGTGGTGCCGTCGGACAGACAAATCGTCTCGGTCGTTCCGTCCCCCATGCGGTTGGCCTGCGAGTATCCGTGACCGCCGCCCCCATCATGGGAGACGAGGTGTTCCATGACCTGCGCGAAGGCCTCGCGCTGTGTGATGGCCATGGCCTACTCAACCGCCTTGGCGTCATATGCGGCATGGGGCTCGCTGTACGACATGGCACGCTTCGAGTCCGACGCGCCCTTGGTGGTTGGATCGACGATCACGCCGAAGCCGGCGAGAACGGTCAGGATGATTCCGACGAGCTGGATGAGCGACCCCTGGGAGATAGGCGCCACGACTCCGAGGATTCCGAGCACCTGATAGGCTGCGCTGATTACGGCGGCGGCCAATGCCGCGAGCGTCTGCTTATTCTTGAAGCGAAGGGCCCAGTTGATTTTCATTTTTCAGCTCCTAATCTGACCCGCCGATACCGTGATGCAGGTCGTAATTCTTCTCGACGCGGTCGAGCCGGTTGAACAAGGTGATGACCTGTTGCTCGACCTTCGTGAGGCGCTCGCCGTGGTCGTCGAGCTTGCGGTTGATCTCCTTGACGCCATCCTTGATCTCGCTCGTGTCGCCGCAAAGGCTGTCGAGCTTGTCTTCGGTCCGCTGCTCCTTGGCAGACGATGTTTTGGATACGGAGACGCGCCCGATGAAGAACGTGACAATCACAACGGCGGCCGAGAGGACCGACGTTGCCTCCCCGATGCTCAGCGCCGGCACCCTAAACCTCCTCCGCGTACTCTTCTCCGACGATCTCCTCATATTCGTCGCATGTGATCCACTTGCAGGCCACGGCTCGATGCACCATGGCCTTGGTCCAGAGGCCGCGCTCGTAGTAGCGCCTCACCTTGTCATAGTTCTTCGAGTGCGCCGCCGTGGTTGCAGCCTTGACGCGTCCCGCCATTACTGTTCACCCCCGACCGTCATCATCAGGTAGTCGATGTTTGCCGTGTTGGTCTCGGTTTGGCTGGGCTCGGCGACCTTCTCGCGCATCTGCTCAAGCAGCTTGTCCACGTCCGGGGCCTCACCCTTTCCGTAGGCGGCGACGGCCGCGGTGTAGGCGAGCTTTCGCGCCTTCCGCTCAACGTACTCGTCATCGTCGATAACGCCCGCGTCGTGCGCCGCGTCGGGGTCGCCGATCTGCGACAGCAGATCGCGCAGGGCGTTGACCTCGGCCATGGTGCCGTCTTGAAGCTCGTTGGGGCGCGGCATGTCTTCCTCAGTGTCCATGCGGACTCCTCTCTTGTCGGGGAATGTGTCGCCATCGTATTGGCGCCGTGAGATTGCCGGGCCGCTTCGATGGGCGCAAAGAAAGAAGGCGCGCCGCGGCACGCCTTCGATGCTTCTGTTATTTCGCGGCCGCTTCGCTTAGGCCGCTGCTTTGAGTTGCCGGTTCTCCGCTATTGCGAGGGCTTGCCTCCGCTTGAATCGTCCCTCGGGTTGGCCTGCATTGAGCACCCCCCTCCCCCGCGGGATTTCCGAACAGGCTGCGGTACAGCGCGTCCATGGCCCGCACGCTGCGGTGCGCGTCCAGCCGCTTCATGCCTCCGCGCCAGCTCTGGTAGCTCTGCTCCACCTGCTCGGGGGTCATGATGCCATCGGCGACCATGCGGGCCATCTTCTTGAGCTTGCGGCGCTCCCGCGTTATGGAGTCTCGGCACGGCTTCACGACTATGCGGCCCGTCTCCGTGTAGAAGATGCGCTTCTTCAGCCACGTGAACCCGCGCGTGAGCTTCACCACGCGGGTCTTGCGCGGGTTCAGCTCGATGCCCAGCTCGGCGCATTTGCCCTCTATCAGCAGCAGGCACACCTGCAGGTAGTCCTTGGACTCGTGTATCAGGTAGAAGTCGTCCATATATCGACCGTAGGCCTCGGGGCGCAGCATCTCGATTACGTAGTGGTCGATGCGGTTGGGGTGGGCCACGGCGCATATCTGGTTCGGCTCGCTGCCCAGCCCCAGGCCCACATCGCCCTGCGCGTCTATCAGGCGGTGCTCCAAGGCGACCACGCGCGGATCTAGCAGCGCGGAGGCCACCTGGTCTTTGACGGGTTGGTGCGCTATGCGCGCGAAGTAGTCGGAGAAGTCGCCCAGGAGTATGTAGCCCTCGCGGCCGTGCCGCCTCCAGTGGTCGGCCAGGTGGCGCTTGAGCAGCTTCAGGGCGTAGTCGGTGCTGCGCCCCTTTATGTTCGCGGAGTTCGCGGCTATGAGGGTGGGCACGATCGCGGGCACGAGCGCGTTCTGCGACAGCGACTTCTGCACCACGCGCTCGGGAAAGTGCACGGCGCTGATGTGGCGCAGCTTGCCGCGCTCCCATAGGTCGAAGCGGATGAAGCCCCGGCATATGTCGCGGCCCTCCAAAAGGTCGCGGCGGGACAGGACGGCGTTGCGCAGGTAGTCCTTCATGTACCGCTGCGTGGACGCCTTCCACATCACGCCGCGCGCGGCCTGCTTGGAAGCCTTGCACAGGCTGTTGAGGTCGGCCACGGTCTCAAGCGTGCACGCCTTGACGCGCTCGGCCTTGGCCTTGGCCCGCTTCTCCTCGCGGCGCTTCCGGCGCGCCGCCCGCCTTTGCTCGGAGTTCACAGAAGGCACCCCGCACGGCTTTCAATGTGGCTCTGACAGCCGCTTGAGGTATGGCCATGAAACGCGGCGAAGCCACGGAGCGCCGCGCCATGCAAGCAGCGTCCGGCCACCCTCGCGGGGTGCGTATTTACGGGCGTGAGCCCGACGGTCGCGCCTTCCTTCCTCTCCGCGCTCTGCTTTCGGCCCTGGGGCCTACTCGGTCTGGCAATAAGGGAATCCGGGGCGGGGGCGAACCCAGACGTTCGTCGCCGAGTTGTAGTTGGCATTGCCGTTGTTGTTGACGTAGCACACGTTGGACGAGGAGCCACCCATGACGGAACGCAGCCACCAATTGTACCGATAAACAAGGCGCGACCGCCGCCCATTATAGCGAACGCAGGCGCTCTAGCTCGGCCTCGGCCTCGGCTATGCGCTCCTCGGTGGACTTCTTGCCCGTCACGCGCACGTTCTTGCGTGCGCCCTTCAGCAGCCTGATCTCCTCCTCGACCATGGCCGCCAGCTCCTCGAAGCGGTTGGCGTTCACGGGCAGGCCGATATCCATGAGGCACTGCATGTCCAGCATCAGCTGCTCGCAGTCAGCTATGGCCAGCGTCAGGTAGCGTTTCCTCTCCAGCGCGTTGAACGAGGTGTTGGGGTAGAAGCAGTCGGCGCGGTTGACGTTGTACACGATGCTGCGCGCCGTCTCCACCGTGGGCACCGCGTTCAGCAGACGATAGGCCTTCGGAACCACGGAGGACGACGCCATCAGCTTGTTGACCTCCACGCGGATGGCGATTGCTTGAGTGAAAAACTTGTACTCGGAAACCTCGCGGTTGCGCTGGTAGACGCCGCTCACGTGCACCTCCTGGGGAAACTGGCGGAAAAAAACGGCCCGCTTCGCGGGCGAGAGGCGACCGCGCAAGGCGGTCGCCTAAAAGCAGAGTATAGAGCACTCGGCTGGCTAGCCGACGAGGAAGCCGGGGCGGGGGCGAACCCAGACGGACGCCGCCGAGGAGTAGTTGGCAGTGCCGCGGTGGTTGACGCAGCACACGTCGGACGAGGAGCCACCCATGACGGAACGCAGCCACCAATGGTACCGATTTCCGTTGATTCGGTGCGCGGTGTCCCTGAACAGGTCCCACTGGCAGTCAAAGCCGACGCTGTAGCCCTTGGTGCCCCACACTGGGCAGCCGTACACCTCCATCTCGGACAGCGAGAACACCTTGCCGATATCCTGCCAGCTCCACGAGTTGGAGTCGTTGAGCGCGCCGCTGGCGCTGTAACGCTCCTCAAGCAGGACGCGCTGGGTCAGCAGGTACTTGGTCAGGCTTTCGGGCAGGCACGCCTCGAAGGCCGTCTCCCACGCCTTGAGGTTGCTGTTGGGGTAGGGGCATTTCTGGTCGGCGGTGCCCTGGTTCGTGTTGGTCGTGTTCCACATCAGGAAGCTGTCGTTGGCAACGCCGGTCACGGTCTTGGCCACGGCGATGGGCGCGGAGGCCACGAAGGCGATGTGGTGGCCTTTGGAGCTGTCGCCGCAGCAGTAGTACGGGTCGAAGTGCGCCAGGAGGAAGCGCACGGACTGCTGGGCCGCCACGCCCGACGCGCTTACCAGCGGCACGTCGATGTAGTCTCCCACGCGCAGGCCCGCGAAGTTGCCGTTGGCGGCTCGCTTGTGCAGCGCGTCGTACACGCTGCCGCTGCCGATCTCTCCCGCCAGGATGGTGGCGATGTTCTGCCCGCCGTACTTGCCGATTTGGCCCTGGCGGTTGTACTCGGCGTTGTTGAGCGCCGTCTGCGCGTTGCTGCGCGCGGTATCGTCGATGACGTTGAGCGACTGGCCGCCGACGACCAGCGTCTTTGCATTTGCCATTTATCCTCCTTAGGCAAGGGTTACCGTGCTGCCCGAGACCGAGCACGTGCCGCCGAACGACACCGTGTCGCCGGACACCGACGCCTTGGATGCCGGGCAGTAGACGGTCCCGTCCATGTAGATGAACTTCCCCGTCGCGTCGGCGAGCATCGTCGCGAGCTGGCCGTTCTGACGGCGCAGCTCCGCGATATCGGATTCGCCGCCGGCGCCCTGCGCCACCGAGTTCGCGATCTGCAGCGCCTGGTTCGCGGCGGCCTCGGCATGAGACGCCGCGCCGTTGGCCGCGGCGGCCGCATTGCTCGCCAGCGCAGTCGAGGCGCTTGCGGTATCGTTCGCGGCATTCGCCTTCTGAACGGCGGCGTTGGCGTTCTCGGTGGCAGTCGAGCACTTCGCGGCGGCCGTTCTGGCAGCTCCGGCGGCGACGTTGGCGTCATATGCCTGGGTCTTTGCGGTGCCTGCGGCGCTGCTCGCCAGCGACGCGGCGCTCTCGGCCCTCTTTCGCGCCGCCTCGACTTCGTCGTAGTTTGCCGGGCGGAACAGGTAGGTGGTGATGCT
>DAWDVX010000043.1:0-7731 GCA_052346145.1 Collinsella sp. | reverse complement strand
CTCTCCGTCACGTCGAGGCCGTCGATATAGTCGTCCTCCCCGATCTTCACCTCGTAGACGGCGGACCCGTCGCTGTTGTTGGCCATGCGGATTCCCTTCCGCGGGCCTGCGCCCGCACGATAATCAAGCGATGATCCCGATCGCCGTCCAGAGCGGAGGCGACCCGATGAGGATGGCGCGCTGACCGGGCGCCGCGCCCCGGCAGGACGTCGTCATGCAGATGCCGGCGACAACCGAGCCCCCGATGCGCACGTCGACGGTCCTGGAGTCCGCCGCGACGACGGTGCCGTAGGCGATCGAGACGCCGGGCGCCGATGGGCCGGCGACGATATCGGCGAGGTCCGCGGCCAGGGACGGCATGACGCTCACGAGGCATCACCCCTCATGTACATGCGGAGCTCGATCCTCATGGGGCATCCCATCGAGAGCTCGAGGTCCATCTTCCGGATGCAGGCGCGGGCGAGCTCGATCCCGACAGACGGCAGCCTGATGGCGCACGCCGAGTAGACGTCCGCCGACGGGTTGAAGATCGCCGTGATGGTCGGGCGGCGGATGACCGAGCACTCGGTGGCGAGCAGGCTCGCCGCTTTCTCGTTCGCAGCCTCGACCGCGAACTGCGTTGCCACAACGCCCTCCTCGACCTTGACCTGCGCTACGTCGATGTACGATCCGGTCGGCGCGCTAGCGGCAAGGTAGATGTAGCCCGCGCTGTATTCCTCGGACTTGGCCGGGGTGGCCGTGAGCGACAGCCTCGTCCAGCCCGGCCCGATGGCGACCGTCGCGGTCTCTCCCCCGTCGTCCTCGCGCCAGATTGGCTGGACCCTCACCTGCACCCTCTGCGACGCGTAGAGGTAGACGGACTCGGTGTACGGCTGGCCCTTCTTGAGGGATATCTTGTCCTGGGCGATGCCGATCTCACCGGAGCCCGACCCCTTCGTGATGCGGATCGCCTGGCTGATGCCGCCGATCGGGCACCCGGAGACGCCGACGGTCTCGATGGTCCCCCCGCCGCCGCTGGACCTGAAGGTCGCGCTGTCGTGGGTGCCGTCTCCGGCGAGCGGGTAGGAGCCGCCGGCGATGACGCTCCCCCCTGACGGGAGGTCGCTGTACTGGTACCGCTTCACGATGCGCCGGCCCGTGGAGACGGTCGACCACTCGCTCTGCGGGCTGTCGTCCGAGGCCGTTCCCCTGACGCTCTCGCCCTGGGTAGCGAAGTCGACGTGCACCACGTTCACCGCGTCGAAGTCGTCCTGCTCGTCGGTGAGGTCGGGAAGCACCCGGCAGTCCTCGCCCTCTGAGAAGGTGCGGTCGATCGGCCTCGCCGCCGGCTCCAGGTAACGCCTGAACAGCACGCGCCCGTAGGCGTCGGTCGACGCGCTCCTGAATCCTGCGGCCGAGAGCAGCCTGTTGACCGCGCCCAGCTTGTTGTCCGGCGTGTCCGCCGTGGCGGCGATCCCGAAGACCCATGCCGTCGACAGCGTGTAGTCGCTCGGCTCCGCGACCACCTCGAGCCCGCACCCCTCCGCGATCGCCTTGGCCGCGGAGACCGCGTTTGCGCCCGCCGGCACGGTGTACGGCTCGTCGAAGTCGTCCTTCGCGAGGTCGTGGAGTCTGCCGTAGAGCGTCGCGGTGCCGGTCGCCACCTCGCCGCTCACCGTGCGGGACGGCGTCGAGCACTCGAAGGTCCCCAGGCACACGGTGCGCGACGCGCCCGAGATCGGGTCCTCCGCGTCGAGGTAGATACGCACGAAGTCGTTGCCCATGTCGAGCCTGCCGACGTAGTCCAGTGATGCGGACTCATAGGTGTCCGTGTCCTGGTTGCGGCTGATGCTCCCGCCGGTGAAGCACTCGATGGCGCCGGTCTCCAGGCCGGTCGGCCGCGAAACGCGGGCGTACCGGTAGGAGGTCCTGAACGACGCGAGCCAGATATCATCCGACACCGTTGGGCTCCCTCCATCGCTCCCTCTTCGTCGATACGGACACCCTGTAGTCCTCAGGCGCGCACCTGGTGAGCGTCCCCGTGACGGCGGCGAAGCCGCGGTCGCCCAGATGGGGTCGCACCCAGGCGCTTCCGTAGCGGCCGAACAGGCCGCGGACGCGCAGGTAATCGTCCTCCTCGATCGTGAACTCCATCGACTCCTTCATCGAGAGGTTGCCGCTCTCGAACCCCATGGGCAGGCCGCCGCCGACGAAGTGGAACTGGTCGCGCTCGCGCTCGGGGCTCGCCGAGTACTGCGGCGGGCCGCCCATGTTCCTGTCGCCCACGACGACCTCGGAGGCGTCCGGCCCGAAGTTGAGGGCGAACCCGTCGCACGGGCACACGGTCCCCACCTCGGTCGTCGAGGTGGTTCCGGAGGCCGCGTAGCCGCGCGCGACGTAGGAGAACCCGACGTTGAGCGGCGGCAGGCGGTCGATGACGCTCTGCCCGGACTTGAGGCCGCTCGCGAGCAGGAGCCTCGAGCCGTCCGCGAGCACGCGCTCGATATCGAACGAGGCGCACGTCGGCAGGCTGTGGACGGTGGCGCGCGTCCCCTTTATGGACATGCCGCCCCTGATGCGGATGTTGCCCTCGGGCGTCATGGCCATGGGGCCGCGCAGCTTGTGGTCCCTGACGGAGAACTCCGAGATGCCGTCGCGCACCGTGACGACGGCCGCGAGCGCGTCGCTGTAGGAGACGTTGACGATGGGCGTGGCGGGCACGAGCCAGTCGGTCGAGAACGAGCGGGTGACGGTCGTGGACAGGCTCGAGCCGCCGCGGACGGTGAGCTCGAGGACGTACGCTGACCTGTTCTCCAGGCCGGAGGCGATCTCGTGCGACCGCGCGCCCGCGGCGACCGACGTGTCGATGACCGCGGAGCCGCCGCGCAGCAGCCTCAGGCGCTGGTAGGTGATGCCGGTTTCGTCGACGGCGGTCCAGGCGGCGCGCAGCGGGAGCTCGACGACGGCCTCGCCGTCCTCCGCGGGAGTCGTGAAGAACGCCTGCGGCGGGTCGGCGACCCTGAACGCCGCGTACTCCGACCACGCTCCCCATGAAGGGTCGGCGCCCTTGGTGCGGACGCGCAGCCGGTAGGTGCCCTTCGCGGACAGGCTCAGGGACGCCGTCGATGTGGGCCCGCTGATGTGGTGCGGGACGGTCTTGCCGTCCGGCTGGGTCAGCTCAATCTGCGCCGCCGTCTGGGCCGTCCCATCGGGGTGGTTCCGCGTCCAGCCGATGGTCGCCGTCGACCCAGTCGGGTAGGCGGGGTCGATCCCGGAGACGGACGGCGCGTACGGCGGGCAGATCGTCGCCACGGCGTTGGATGCCGCCCACGCGGAGAAGACGGTGTCCCCCGCGCCCGCCACGGGCTTCTCGCGGTAGGTGCGGACCTCGTAGACGACCCTCTCTCCCGCCACGGCAGACGGGTCGGTCATGGTCCAGACGCCCGGCTCCTGCCTGTCGGCGGTAAGGGCACGGGGCTTGTAGGTCCTGCCGCCGTCGGAGGTCGCGCGGACATCGAAGCCGCTGATCCAGGACGGGATATCGGGACCCCTGACGACCAGCGAGATCTCGCCGTCGCCGGAGCGCGATAGCGAGACCGATGCCGGCGGCGCTGGCGTCTTGTAGACGCGCACCGAGTTCGACATGTCCGACGTTCCTCCGCGCCAGCGCGCTCGGACGTCGTAGTCGTAGTAGTTGTTCGCCGTCGTCGTGGCGTCACGCCAGTTGGAGATCGTGCCTGAGTTGTACGGATTCTCGGTTGGTCCGCCGCTGGTGTGGCGGTACACGTTGATGCCGTCGTAGTACTTCCTGGCGTCGTCGTCCGGGTGGTTGGCCCACTCGAGGTCGGTGACATCGTCAGTCGAGCGCGTGACCCTGAGTTCGGTCGGGGCAGCGGGCTCGTATGCCGGGACCTTTTTGATCCTGGCGCCCTCGCCGCAGGAGGTCGTCGCGCCGACGGCGCCGTAGCCGCCCACCGACACGGACTCGGTATAGGCCTCGACCCAGACGTCGTAGTCCTTGTCCGTGCGCTCCGCGTCGGTATAGCCGCTGACGGTGACGGCGCGTGCGTAGGGGGAGGTCGTGTAGCCGTCGCCGCTCGCGCGCCAGACGCCGCCGACCTTGACGTGGAGGCGCACGCCGTAGTAGTACCAGTTGCCGAAGTCGACGGTGGCGGTCCAGTGTATGCGGGCCGTGGTGTCGTCGACGTTGGAGACCGATGTGGAGAGGCTGATCGAGTAGTACTTGACTTTGTTCCTGCTCAGCTCCTTGTAGGCCACCTGCTACCCCCTTCCGGTCCTGACGGTCCTCTTGAGTTCGGATACCAGCGCCCTGAGAGCCTCCGCGACGCGCTCGTCGACCTCGAGGGCGGACCCGTCGAGGTAGATGTTGTAGACGTCGCCGCGCTGGCCCCCGAGCTTTGCCATCTGCTCGGCGATGGTCGCCGCGAACGGCTCCGAGTACTTTCGGTTGGTGAGCGGCACGATGGCCTCGGCGCCGTCCTCGCCCACCCAGTCGAGCGGGTAGCCGGTCACCGGCGCGTCGACGATGGCTCCGTGCGCGTGCATGCGGATGCCGCCCTCGGCATGCCGTATGCCGCCTGCGGCCTTCTCGTTGCGTGTCCTGTTGACGGTTACGTAGGTCGTGGTGATCGTCGCCGACCTTGAGTGGAACGGCTCGTTCATCACCGCCTGCATGGCGGACTGGCACTTCGGCAGCGTCCCGTAGCTCGCCTTGGCGGTCATCTCCTTGCTCTTGAGCTTGGTGCCGTTGAGCTTGTCCACCGAGGTCTGCGCCCTGTCGACTTCCTTCTTGTCGACCTTTGTCTTGGCGCTCTTGGATTGGAGCGCCGTGCCGTTCCAGGTCACGAGGTTGCCCTGGGCGTCGCGCAGGTCGCCGACGCTCACGTCGACGACGCCGCTCTTGTCCATCAGCTGCTCGCCGTTCCAGGTGTACACGTTGCCCTGGGCGTCCATGAGCTGGGCCTGGTCGACGGTCACGTTGCCGTTCTTGTCGACGATGGGCTGCGCGTTGTAGTTCTGGACGGCCCAGACCATCTGGTCGATGTTGCCGTTGAAGTTACTGGCGAGCGCGGCGAGGTTGGCGGAGCCGATGCTGTTGAGCGTCTCGGTCGACACGCCGGCCGCGGCGCAGGCGTCCGAGAACGCGCCGAAGTCGATGTTCTCCTTCGAGAACGCCTTCTTGAGCTTGCCGCCCATGTCCTCGAGCGCGGCCTGGATCTGGCTCGCCGCGCGGACCGTCGAGGCGGCGCCCTCGTCCATCGAGACGCCCCACCCGTCGAGGTCGTCGACGATGGAGCGGGCGGTGCCGTCGTAGTCCTGCGCCAGCCTGGCGAGCTGGTCGTCGCTGAGGCTCGCCAGCTGCTCGGTGTCGACACCGAGCTGTGTGAGCGAGCCGGAGACGGCGGACAGGGTCTCGCCGTTGGCCGAGAGCTGCGCCTGGAAGAGCGTGAGCTGCGCCTGGGCGAAGTGCTCGAAGGTGCTGCCGGCCTCCTGCGTGGTTAGGCTCGCGTCGCCGAGCTTGCCGCTGAGCACGTCGATGCTGTCCGAGGCGGAGTCGAACTGCTTCTTCGCCTCGTTGTACTCCCTGCCGACCTTCTCGGTGCAGGCGAGCGCCTCGAGCTCGCCCTTGGTGAGCTCCGGGTAGCTCTTCGCCAGCTCCTTGAGGCGGTCCTGGTAGGGCTTCGTCTTGGAGGCGAGCGTGTCGGCCGCCTCGGACTGCGCCTGGTACGCCTCGGTGAGGTTCGCCGTGAGGGCGCTCACCTCGGCGTCCTTCTTCTTGGAGGCGACGAGCTCGTCGATGGACTGCTTGAGGTTCTTGACGTTGCCGTCCGCGTCGACGTACTGCCCGTTCGCCACGTCCTGCGCCGAGATGTTGAGCCCGAGCTGGTCGTTGAGCAGCTGCAGCGCCCACGTGAGCCTGCCCTGGGCGTCGGTGGGCAGGTCGGTCTTGCCGGCGTAGTTGTCGATGATCTGCTGCGCGGTGTTGAGCTGCGCGATCTGCGACTCGGCGGCCCTCGTGTTCTCGTTCATGGCGTCGACGTGCTTGCTGATCGACTCGGCGAGCTCATCGACTGACATCGCCGAGAAGGAGGACTTCTTGCCTACGTTCTCGACCCTGCCGGCGTAGGACTCGAGCGCCACGGTGTTTGAGGCCGCGTCGACCAGGCCGGTCGTGGCCTTGTTGAGGGCGTCCGTGCGGGCCTGCCACTCGACCTGCTTCTCGATGAGTATGCCGATGCCCGCCGCGGCGACGGTGCAGCCGATCGCGACCGGGTTGAAGCCGATGCCCACCGCCTCGAGCGACTCGGCGAACGTTCCGGCGCCCCCGTGGGCGAGTTTGAAGGCCTCGGTGGCCTTGCCAACGCCGCTCGCGACGCCGGAGAGGACGGGCACCGCCTTCTGCCATACCGCGATGCCCGCTGCACCCGAGATGATCTCGGGCGCCAGGCCCTTGAACCCGCCGTAGAGCTGCTTGACCAGGGGCATCGACGCGGAGACTCCGCCGTTGACGACGTTGAAGAAGCCGTTCACGGCGCCCTTCGCGTCGTCGAGCACCCCGGCGATGTTGTTCCTGCCGACCGCCTCGAGCGTGCCGGTGACGCCCTTCGTCACGGCGTTCGACATGTTCTGGATGCTCGTCTGGACGCCGCCGGCGGCGGTCTCGGCTTGGTCCTTGAAGGACGCGAAGCTAGCGCCGCCCTGCGTGTCGAGCTCGACCATCTTGTCCATGAGCTGGTCGAGGGTGATGGTCGGGTCCTTGCCCCCGCCGCCGAGCGCGGCGTACAGGTCGTTGGCGTTTGCCGTGGGGCTGAGCATGGATTTCGCGAGCTGGTCCATCTGGCCCGGTGCGGCCGTCGTCAGCGAGCGCCAGTCCTCCATCTCGGGCTTGCCCTTGGAGAGGATCTGGCGGAACTGCTCCATCGCCGCCGAGCACAGCTGGGTCGAGCTGCCCGAGGCGATGAGCATGTCGTTGAGCGCGAGGCCGACGTCGGTGGCCTTGTCGAGGTCGCCGACCGTGGCGGTGATGCCCTGGACGACCGAGACCATGTCGTCGAGCCTGGTGGGCAGGGTCGACAGGCGGTCGGACATCTTGCCGATAGACGCGTTGGCGGAATCGGCGGAGTACCCGAGGGACTGCATGACCTTCGGGTAGTTGTTGAGCGTGTCGAAGCGGCTGATCGCCGACCCGACATGGGACGAGATGGAGTCCATGGCCTTCGAAGTGAGCGTCGAGAAGGCGCCTATCATCGCGCCGGAGCCGGCCAGCCCCTTCCCGAACCCGGAGCCGGTGCTCTTGCCGAGGCTTGAGCCGGACTTGCTCGCCTGCCCCTCGCACTTGCCGAGCGCGGACTCGACCGACTTGGTGAGGTTGTCGAACCTGGGGACGATCAGCAGGTCCGCGCGTCCGATCTCAGCCATCCGTCACCTCCGCCCACTCGGTGTTCTCGATGCGGGCGCGCACCGACGCCGCGCGCTCTGCCGCGGCGCCGGCGGCGGCCACGTCCCGCGGACGGGGCACCCTCGGGGCTTCCGATGCCTTGCCGCCGCACAGCGCGGTCGCCGCCGCGTAGACGCTGTCTACGATGTCGGCCGCCGATTGCCGCTCCTGCGTCCAGCTGCGCTCCGGGTGGAGGGCCGCCACGGTGAGCGACCCGTCCGGCAGCGTCCTCACGAGGTCGTGTTAGCGCTACTGTAAAAACAACCAATTTCGCCATCGCACCTTAGCCGATT
>DAWDVX010000042.1:0-21603 GCA_052346145.1 Collinsella sp. | reverse complement strand
TTGGCAACGCGTCCCCGCTCGATAACGCGAGCCTTGTTGCCATCAACAACCTTGACGTCCACCGAAGCCGCATTGATATCGAAATCGAGGTAGCGGAACTCATCGGCATCAAAAGTCATGCTCGAAAGTTGCTGAGGCCGAGCGGAATAGCTGCCGTCGTCCAAGAGATCGTCATCGTCAAACATATCGTCAAAATCAGACAAATGGCCAGATAGAATACCGGTCGTACGCACCATATCGGAATGAGCCAATAGCCGCGAAGTGCCAAAGACAAGTCCGATGATGAGCGCAAACGCTCCTATGCCAATGCCCAAGCGTACCTTGGATTCATGCGAAAGCTTCATCATTCGTCACCTTCTTTGGCACATGGCTCAGCGGTGGCCGCGGTAGCCACGTCAGCATCAGGTTCCGCAGAAGTATCCTTCCCCTGGGCCCTGACCGCCGCCGGCGCCGGACCAACCTGAATATCCCCGCGTGCCCAATCACCATCGAGCGCACGCGCCACCCAGTGATAGATGGGAATCGTAAAGAAGATCAGTGCGGCAAAGGGGCCGGCGCCAAACAGGAACATCAGCAAAAAGAACAGTAGCCAGCACACAGCCCAATACGGGAACGACTGGAACGGGCCCTTCACCGGAGTCGAGCCAACTGCGCCGCCACTCGTCGCCTGCGCCGTAGCGGCATTGGCGGCCTGCGCACTCCAGCTTGCCGCTTGCGCCGCCTTGGCGGCGGCATCACTCGCCTGCGTTGCCGCCTCGGTAGCACGCGCCGCCGCCTCATGGGTGCGAGCGCGCTCTGCTGCCTCGGCCTCGCGCTGACGGGCGCGGTCCTCGTTCTCAAACTCGATATCGTCCTCGATCTCATCGCTCGGATTGAGCAGCTCGTCCAGACTCACGCCATAGAGCTTGGCGAGCGAGATCAGGTTCTCGGTATCGGGCGAGCTCTCCGCGCGCTCCCATTTGCTGACCGCCTGGCGCGACAGCCCTAACTTTCGCGCCAACCCTTCTTGGCTAAAGCCCTTGCTGCGACGAAGGTCGGCGAGCCGCTGCGCAGTTTCTACATTCATGGTTCCTCCTATGTGATGCCAGCCGTGCCGCCGGACCGTTTTTGTTCTTAAGGCGCCTTGCACAGTTAAAAATCTATCCGCCACTGCCAAAAGCATGCCACCTATTCTAGTGAGATTTTTGACAACCGGCGGTTGCGGGCACATGTGAGCTGCGGAAATGTGTCCAAACAAAGCAATGACCCGTAGCTTGGTTGTCCCCGTTGCGGCGTTAACGGTAGTATGGTCGTACTGTTTATTCCGCACCGCCAACGGAGGGAGTCCCGCGCCGTGAACCGCGATTTCGCCTCATCGCTCATCCAGCTCAACAATACGTTCTATCGCGAGCACTCCGCCTCCTTTTCCGATACGCGCCAGGCCCCTTGGCCCGGCTGGGTGCGCACCATGGATATCGCACTCGGGCAGCTCGACGTCGCCACGATTGAGCATCCCGTCCGCGTCTTCGATCTTGCCTGCGGCAATATGCGATTCGAGAACTTTGCCGCCGGCGGCGCACTTGCCGCCAAGGGCGTTGACGGCGCAAACCCCTCGGCAGACGCCAGCTGCCCCTTCGAGTTCTATGGCGTCGACTCGTGCCAAGACTTGGCCATCGATGCACATGGCCACGCGCTGCGCATTCCCAACCTGCACTTCCAGGAACTCGATGTGCTCGACGCCCTCATGAAGCTCAACCCCGCCGAGACGCCCGACGTGCTTTTCGACGCCCCGCTCGCCGACATCTCGGTCTGCTTTGGCTTTATGCACCACGTGCCGTCGTGCGAGTATCGCGTACGCGTGCTCGACGCCCTGGTGCGTCAGACGCGCCCAGGTGGCATCATCGCCATCAGCTTTTGGGAGTTTATGAACGACGAGCGCATGGCGCGCAAGGCCGTTCGTGCCGAGGCCCGCGCCGAGCTCACCCCGCCGTTTGAGGGTTACGATTCAGCGCAGTTTGAAGCCGGCGACCACCTCATTGGCTGGCAAAACGACCGCCACGCCTACCGCTATTGTCATCACTTTGACGATCAGCAGATCACCGACCTGGTGCGTGGCGTCCGCACGTTCTACAAGAGCGGCGAGGTCCCCGTGCGCGAGCTTGAACGTTTCCATGCCGACGGCCGCAGCGGCGAGCTCAACCGTTATGTGATTCTCAAGCGTCTGTAGGTATCGGCGACTCGCCGCCGAACCGCACCGCATCTTTCGGGCAAACTATGCCCACCCTTTTTCAACCCATTGACGGAACGCGCAGCTACGCGTTCCATATTTATGACCAAGGAGCCTCATGGGAGCCGTCCACGTTCGCACGCCTAAGAACTTTGTGCTCGAGGAGCGCCTGGAGCGCTACGCCGATGCGATTGAGACGAACCCCGAGGCTTATGCCGAAGATTGGCGCAAGGCCTGTGCGCCCGCAGGCGGCAAGCCCTTCGAGCACCTTCACCTGGATCTGGGCTGCGGCAAGGGAACGTACCTTGTAGAGCGCGCGGCCCACGAGCCAAACACGCTCTTTATCGGCATGGACCAGGAGCCCATCTGCATCGCCTATGCCGCACAGAAAATCTGCGAGCAGGAGCTATCCAACGCACTCGTCCTGCCCCGAGGCGCCGCATCGCTGCCGCAGCTGTTTGCCGCAGGCGAGCTCGATGCCATCACCATCAACTTTCCCACGCCGCAGCCCAAGGCCAAGTACGCCAAAAAACGACTCGTCCATGTCGACCATCTGATGCTCTACCGTCCACTCTTTTCAGCCGGTGCCACCGTCACGCTGCGCACCGACAGCAAGCCATTGCGCGACTACGCCCTGGGGCAGTTTGCCGCGGCAGGCTACGACACGCTTTGGGTAAGCGACGACGTCCGCCGCGACCATCCCGAGCATCCCGAGACCGAATACGAGCGCCGCACGCGCGAGATGGGTGCCGCCGTCTATGGCATTTGCGCCACACCCGGCACGCAGCCCAGCGATGAACAGCTCGCGACGGGCCGCGCGCAGGAGCAAAGCCTTGCCTGCTACCTGCCCGACAACCTCGATGAGCTCACCTATGTACCTCTGGGCATGGAAGAGGCCGTCGAGAACTTTAGAAACCGTGCCCGCAAAGGCAAGAAACGCCTGCCGCAAGAGTCCAGGGGCTTCTGATGGTCGCGACGTCGGCAAACAAGCGCGAATAGGCGCCAACGAACGACCCTCGAGCCTAAGTGAGTAGACTTTTTCGCAATGGCCACGCACAACCCGCATAACGAAAACTAAAACCGCAGGTAGAGCCCTTGCACAAAAGCCATGTGCTCGCGATATCGCAAAAAGTCTACTCACTTAGCTGGCAACTGCACCAAACAGCTGGACAGAACGCCCATTTCCTGCATTTTCTTGCCTGCGAACGCATCGATGCGACGCTACGCCATAATGAATGGCGGACAAACGCGAGAGAAAGCAAACCACATGGCACAGACCACGACAGATACCACCGCCAGCACCGTCTCCGGCGCCGGGGCTGCCAGCTCATTCTCGGGCGGCACGGGAACCGAAGCCGAGTTTGGCTCGCTCGGTGCGCTCTCCCCCACCTGGTGGGAGCCCGAGGATGGCAGTGAGCCCGAACCATGGCTCACGCCTGATCAGGCCTTCGAACGCTTCTTTGAATGGACGAGCGACCGCGGCATTGAGCTGTGGGATCACCAAGAAGAGGCCCTCATGGACCTGGCAGCCGGCGATCACGTCATTTTAGGCACACCGACCGGATCGGGTAAATCGCTCGTCGCGCTGGGCATGCTCTTTATGGGTATGGCGCAGGGTAAGCGCTGTTATTACACGGCCCCCATCAAGGCTCTGGTCAGCGAGAAGTTTTTCGACCTTGTGCAGGTGCTCGGCCGCGATAACGTCGGCATGATCACCGGCGATACGCATATCAACACCAAGGCGCCCGTCATCTGCTGCACGGCAGAGATCCTTGCCAACGACGCACTGCGCGAGGGCGAAGATGCCGATGTTGGCTGCGTCGCCATGGACGAGTTCCACTACTTTGCCGACCCTGATCGCGGTTGGGCCTGGCAGGTGCCGCTGCTCACCCTGCCTCACACGCAATTCATGCTCATGAGCGCCACGCTCGGCGATGTCACCGCGATCGCCGCCTCGCTCGAGGAACACACCGGCGCTACCTGCGACTTGGTCGTCGATGCCCCGCGCCCCGTGCCGCTGAGCTACGACTATGTGACGACCTCCCTCGAGGGCACCGTCGAGCTCGCCATGCGCCGCGGCGAGGCCCCGCTCTACATCGTGCACTTTAGCCAGGATGCCGCCCTTGCGACGGCGCAATCCCTCGCCAATTTTGGCATCGCCAGCAAGGAGCAACGCGAGGCTATTAAGGAAGCCGCCAAAGGCACGAGCTTCTCGACGGCCTTCGGCAAGATCCTCAAACGCTTGCTCGGCTGCGGCGTCGGCGTGCACCACGCCGGTATGCTGCCACGCTATCGCCTGCTGGTCGAGCGCCTGGCGCAACAGGGCCTGCTACCCGTCATCTGCGGCACCGACACACTCGGCGTCGGCATCAACGTGCCCATCCACACCGTGGTCCTCACCGCGCTCACCAAGTTCGACGGCTACAAGATGCGTCGCCTGCGCGCCCGCGAGTTCCATCAAATCGCCGGTCGCGCCGGCCGCTCGGGCTTCGATACCGAGGGTATGGTCATCGCCGAGGCCCCGGAGCACGAGATCGAGAACGCCAAGCTCATGGCCAAGGCGGGCGACGACCCCAAGAAGCTCCGCAAGATTAAAAAGAAGAAGGCCCCCGAGGGCTTTGTCACCTGGAACAAGCAGACCTTTGAGCGCCTGATCGAGACGCAGCCCGAAACGCTCAAGCCGCGCCTTCGCATCACACACTCCATGGTGATTAGCGTGGTCGAGCAGGGCGGCGACGCCCGTGCCCGCGTACACGACCTCATCGAGACAAGCCTGCAGACCCCCGAGGAAAAGGCAAAGCTCGAGGTTCGTGCCGACGAAATCTTCGCCACGCTCATCGATTCCGGCATCGTCGTTCGCACCGAGGTGCCGCCTGCGTCCGACGCTCCCGCAGATGCCGCAGCGGACATCGACTACGCGCTGACGGTCGATCTGCCCGAGGACTTCGCGCTCGACCAGCCGCTCTCGCCGTTTTTGCTTGCCGCGCTGGAGCTACTCGACCCCGAGAGTGAGACCTATACCATGGACCTCATCTCGATGGTCGAGGCTACGCTCGAGGACCCCAAGCAGGTATTGCGCGCGCAGGAGCGCGCCGCACGCGACCGCGCGATGGCCGAAATGAAGGCCGATGGCGTCGAATACGAGGAACGCCTGGAGCGCATCCAGGATGTCACCTACGAAAAGCCGCTCGAGGACTTGCTCGATGCCGCTTTTGACAAGTACTGCCAGGAAGTGCCCTGGGCAAACGACTACCAGCTCTCCCCCAAGAGCGTCCTGCGCGATATGCTGGAAAGCGCAAGCGATTTTAAGGGCTATATTCAAAAGCTCGGCATCGCCCGCTCCGAAGGCATTTTGCTGCGCTACCTGGCAGAGGCTTACCGTTCGCTCGACCGCACCGTACCCATCGAGAAGCGCGACGAGCGTCTGCGCGACATCATTTCGTGGCTCGGCTTTGTGGTGCGCTCGGTCGACTCGAGCCTGGTGGACGAGTGGGAGAACGCTGGCAACCCCGCTGCACTCGACGCCGCACCGCCACAGGGCATCGACGAGGTCGTGGCGGACCGTCGCGGCTGCACGCTGCTGGTGCGCAACGCACTCTTCCGCCGCGTGACCCTTGCCGCCCGCGAGCACGTTCGCGACCTGGGCGAACTCGACGAGGACTGGGGCATGAGCGAGATCCGCTGGCAAAAGGCGCTCGACGCCTATCATGAGCAACACGAGGAAATCCTCACCAACGGCGACGCCCGCAGCGCCGCGATGTTTACCATCGACGAGAGCGACGAGAAGACCGATCACGTGTGGCACGTGCACCAGATCTTTGCCGACGAGGATGCCGACCACGACTTTGGCATCATGGGCGATGTCGATCTGGACGCCACGCAGGACGGCGGCGAGGTCATCTTCAAAAACTACCGTGTCGGCTTTATCGAGGACCTGCTCGAAGACTAGCCGGGCGCAATGGAACGAAACGAAGCGGGGCCGCTGGCAACATCGCCAGCGGCCCCGTTTTTGCACTATACGCTATGCCTTACTCGGCATCCTCGACTTCATACGAATCCGCCTCGGCTGGCTCATCGTTTGTCTCCGTCGCAGCCCCGCGCGCCTCGTCAAACGCCGCCTTCATGGTCTTGTTGCCCCAGGTGAGCTTGCGAATGGTAAGATCGTCGGCCTTCTTGTTGGCCAGGCGCAGATTGTTCTCGGAGGACAGCAACGCCTCCTTGGTTTTCTGCAGATGGCTAATCGTCTTGTCGATCTCATCGATTGCCGTTTGGAACTTGCGGCTCGCGATCTCGTAGTTGCGGCCGAAGTCGTTCTTGAACTTTTCCATCTTGGCTTCGAAGTTTGTGACGTCGATATTCTGCTGTTTGTACTCCGCCAGCTCCTGCTTATAGCGCAGCGAACCCATGGCGGCGTTGCGCAGCAGCGTGATCATGGGAATAAAGAACTGCGGACGGATCACGTACATCTTCTCGTAGCGATAGCTCACGTCCACGATGCCGGCATTGTAAAGCTCGCTCTCGGGCTCGAGCAGCGTGCAGAGCACTGCATACTCACAGCCCTTCTGGCGACGATCGTGGTCGAGCTTCTTAAAGAAGTCCTCGTTCTTGTGCTTGGTCGCAGTCTCGTCGTTCTCGTTTTTCATCTCGAACATAATCGAAATGACCTCGTTGCCGCTCGCGTCGCACTCGCGGAAGATAAAGTCCCCCTTGGTGCCCTCGGACGCATCGTTATCTTTCTCAAAGTACGCGTTAGGAAACGCCGTCATGCGTAGGCGGTTAAACTCGGTCTCGCAGTGCTGCTCGAGCGACTCGCCCACCATCTTGGTGGACAGGCGGATCTTCATTTCCTTAAGGCGCTCAATCTCTTCGTCCTTGTAGCGGATCAACTCGTCGCTCACGCGCTTGGCCTGCGCGAGCTCAAGCTCGTGGGCTGCCTTGGCCTGTTCCTCACGCGAATCGCGCACCGCCAGCTCACTCGTCAGCTTGGCACGCGCCTCATCACGCTCACGCTCCACCGCGGCGACCGCCTCCGATAGGTTCATTTTGGCCGTCAGCTCCTGTTCGCGCAGCTGGGCACGCAGGCCCTCGGCCTCTTGCTCGGACTGAGCCTTTGCGGCGGAAAACTTCTCTTGTACCTTCGCGCGATAGTCAGCTAGCGCGCGCTCGGCCTCGCTGCGAGTGGCATCAAGCTCACGCTGTGACTCGGCCGCCGCGGCGGCAAGCGCCATCTCCTGGGCCTTGTCCGCCGCGGAGAGCTTTGCCTGTAGCTCAGCAATCTGAGCGTCGCGGGCGGACAGATCGTTTTGAGCGGCATTGCGCGCCGAAGCCTCGGCAAGCTTGGCTTCGTCATCCTTGCGTCCCAGCTGCGCACGCAAATTGTCAATCTCGCGCTGAAGCTCGGCATTCTCCTTTTGAGCGTCGGCACGGGCCTCAACCGCCGCGCGCTGGCTTGCGCTCTCACGCTCTGCGGCAGCGCCCTCAAGCTTGGCGCGCAGCTCGGCAAGCTCGGCATCGCGCTTGGCGACTTCTTGCGCCAGCTGCTGAGCTGCAGCGTTCTTCTGCTCGACAAGCTGAGCGTTGCGCTGAGACTCTGCCTCTTGCAAGGCAGCCGACGAACGCGAGCGCTCAAGCTCCAGCGCCTGCTCGCCCTCGCGCTGGACTGCCTTCACACGCTCATCCAGGTCGCGCGAAAACTCGGCATCGCGTACTTGCTTGACGATATCCGCATAGCCGGACGCATCGACCTTAAAGACTTCGCCGCAATGCGGGCACTTGATCTCGTTCATAGCAGCTCCTCGATGGACGCAAATTTCGACCGCCTACACTCTACCGCGCCGCACGGACAAAAAAGGCGCCGCTGCCATAATGGCAACGGCGCCAGAACCACCACGAAGGGGACAGGCACCTTTGTGGTGGTTTGGGTCCTTACAGATCGCGGTAGTCGATGAGGCGCAGGTCGTCCTGAGTCTCAAGCCACGCCCGCAGCTCGGGGTCGATCAGCGCATCGACTTCCTTGGTGCGATCGGTCGTAAGCGAGCTGCTCTCAAGGATAAAGCGATCAAGATAGCCCGGATGGCATACGAAGACGACCGTCTCACCGTCGGCCATCTCGCGAACCGTCTGCATAATCGAGTCCTTGGGCTCATAGCCCGGCTCCATCGAGCGCATCACCATGCGCAGATCGGTGTGTCCGCAGTGCACCACGGCCGTGGGGTCGAAGCTCGCCTTTTGCTCCTTAAGGCCCAGCTCCTGCGCCACCACCGAGATCGCTCGATTGAGGTTTTTACTCATAACGGCATGGGCCTCAAAGTAATCGGGCTCGCGACCCACGATCTCCACAAAGCGGTCGTGCTGCGCACGTATTTCAATGCAGGCCTCGTCGAAGTCAATCAGTTCCTCGCCACGCTTAAAGTGCTCGCGGAAGGTACGGCTGCTATGGAACTCGCCGTTTTCATCGAGCAGGCTCGGAATGAGCGCCGGATCGGCACACGGCTTGCCCAGGCACACGTTGGTATGCTGGCCAACCGCAATACCGGCATCCGCCACGAGCGACCAACCGCGCTCGGCCTCGGGCATATTGGGCATCAGGCCCGCCGAGCGCACCAAACCCTCATTGACGCTGCGGGCGATCCCTAGGTCAACGGCATACGAATAACCGATATCGTCGGCACGAATAAGCAGTTGCTTCATAACGACTCCAATCTATGGAAAAGGGCACTTGGAGTATAGCCAAGTGCCCCAGGTAATTATCCCACCTAAACAGATGCTTTAAGCCTTAGCGGCAGCTGCATCCTCATCGAGCTGCTCCTTGGTAAAGCCAAAGAGGTAGGCGATAGCAGCGGCGGAAACAAATGCCGCACCCGATGCAACGCATCCCCAGACGAGATTAGCAGTTCCGCCGGCAACAAAACCGGTGACGCCCAGAATATTGGTCGAGCCCAAGACATACGTCGTCACATTGGTGAGTGCCGCGATCAGGCCACCGATGGCACCGCCGGCAACCATGGCACCCAGGCAACGCGTGTATTTAAAGCCGCAGCCATACAGCGCGGGCTCCGTCACGCCACCGACGATGCCAGAGAGCGAGAAGCCGAGCATGGCGCCCTTCTCGTCAGTCTCCTTAAGGCGCAGGAAGGCGCCAAAGGCCATGCCCCACGTGGCGAACTGAGCAATACCGCCTGCAACCATAACGCAGGAGTCGGAGCCCAGCGTGAGCAGCTGAACAATACCAAGGGTGAGCAGAACCTGATGCATGCCGGTCATAACCAGGAACTCCCAAAGTGCGGCGATGGCCACCAAGGAGACGATGGTTACGATACCGCCGGTGTTACCGAGACCGAACATGAAGTTGCCGACCACGTTGCCCAGGATGGAGCCAATCGGAGCCAGAGCGCACAGCGAAACGGGAACCATGACGGCCAAGGTGCACACAGGCACAAACACCGTGGAGAGCATGTCGGGAATGATCTTCTTCATGAACTTCTCGACGACCATGAGCACCGGCATGGACAGGACCATGGGGAGCACGGTGGCGGAATAGTTGTTCAGCTGAGCCGGAAGCACGCCGTAGACCAGAGTGGTCGTTGCACCCGAATCTGCTGCAGCGTTAACGAGCGTCATAAACTCGGGGGCAATGAGCACACCGCCGAGCATCATGCCGAGCGGCTGGCTGCAGCCGAGCTGCTTGGCAGCGGCCCAACCCAGGTAAATGGGCAGGAAATAGTAACCTGCGTTGTAAATCCAGTTATAGAAGAAGTTGTAGATATCGGAGTCGGCAGCCCAAATACCGAGCATGCCGTCGCCGCAAAGCACGGCGATGGTGCGGAACATGGCGGCACCCATGATGATCGGAATCGTCATGACCATCGTCTTGGACAGGTAGTTGAGAATCTTCTTGCCCACAGTCTTGAGCGTCAGCGACTCCTTGGCTGCGCCATCGAGGTTCTCGTCGATGGAGCCTTCGCCCTTAACGCCCAGCGCAATGGCCGCCTCATAGACCTTCGGTACGTTCTGGCCGATGATGACCTGATACTGGCCGCCAGACCACTGGGCACCCAGTACGCCCTTGATCTTCTTAACTTCATCGTCATTGGGGATGGACTGATCCTTGAGGTTCAGACGCAGGCGGGTCATGCAGTGCGTCGCGTTCGTCACATTGGAGGCGCCGCCGACGGCAGCAAGCACGTCCTCGGCAATCTTCTTGTTATCGACAGCCATGTCGAATCCCTTCTCTTCCAACTAAAAGCCCGTGGGACTTCACCGCGCCAAGACACACGATTCCGCTCGCGCCTGCGCAGCGCGCGATGCCCGTTGGCAAGAGATTTCATTGCATGTGATTCCCGGGTGGATCGACATGAAAAAAGCCCCGCGCACAACCGACAGAGACCCAATACGGACCTCGGCAGAATCGGTAGTGCCTCTCGGAGCTGCGCCGTGAGTAACACCCAACACACGGTGAGTATATGCGGCAATTGAAGTCAGCACATCGCTGACTATCGATAAACGGTAGAAATCAGGCCGTAAACGGTAGTTGCAACAGTTTTAAAGCGCTTTGATGCCCTTAATTATCCGAGCTTGTAGGAGCCACTCGATTCACATGCATGATGAGGTAGACAAGCTCTTCTTGCGCCAACGCCTCGCCAAAGGTCTCCTGAATCAGCTCGTCGACACGATGGGCACAACGCGATGCCGCCGGATACTGCTCCACGAGCACGTCGTAGAGACCGGAATTCTCGGTATCGATTGGCTCTTTCTTTGCCACGCGGTCGAGCAGATAGCGCACATGAGTGGCAAAACGGGTAAAGGCAAACGACGAACAATCGACCGTGACGCCAAGCTCTTCCTGAATAATTGCGACCGTCATATCGAGCAGGCGCTCCTCCTGCCGTTCGGCCAAAACGCGTTTCTCACTCGGCTTAACCGCCGCATTGATAATCGACATGGCAATACCCGCAGCCTCGCTTTGAGGCATGCGGACGGCAAAGGTTTTCTTAATGCCACGAACGGCCAACTCACCCAAGCGGTATTCAATGGGATGTAACTGCTCCAGATCGCGCTCAAGCGGCAACGATACCACCATGTGCTCACGAGCGCGCTTAATGGCAAACTGGATATGGTCGGCCAGCGTAATGGGTAGATTGGGGCTCAATTCGTACGAGAGCTGCCCGGTTGCGATATCTGCCAGCTGAGCGGAAAACTCCAGCACCTCGGGATCGACCTCATCGATAAACGCCAGGTACTTAGAATCGATACCGTAAAAGGTGCGGGTGACGACATCAAGGTCGACCTCGTGCGGCATATCGCCAAAGCCGATACCGCGACCCAGCGCGATAAGCTGACGCCCCGCGCCATCTTCGCAGATAGCAGCGTTGTGGTTAATGCGCTGGATAGCCCTCATGGAATCATCGCTCCTATTAAAACGCACCGCGTAGACCATCTGCGCGGCGCGTCCATTCTACCTGCACTTCTAATTACAGTCCAAAGAAGCTCAAGATCTGGTCTCGGCTTACGGGCTTGTAGTCATTGGCGTCGAGGCCGACATCGTAGCGGTAGATGGGACGCTCGCGATCACGGTTGCGCGTGTTGGTGCGGTCTCCTCTGCTGTGGATATGCCCGTGCAGCATAATGGCGCCACGCGCCTTGCCGTTCCAGCTGAGCATGGGGTAATGGCTCAAAACCAGGCGATGTCCCTTGGCATAGCCGGGAGCAATCTCCAGGTAATCGCGCACGTCATCCCAAATTTGCGGTGCGTCCGGATCTTCCCAATCGCCGTCATGGTTGCCACGGATGAGTGTCACGTTCTGGCATTCGATGCGCTCACGCAGGCGCACCGCCTCCGCCAGAGGCAAACGATAGGTAAAGTCTCCCAAGATATAGAGACGGTCGTCCGCCGCCACGCACTCATTGATGGCATCGACGACCTTACGGTTCATCTCCTCGACCGAATCAAACGGTCGATCCATGTCGTGCAGGATATTCGTGTCGCCCAGGTGCAGGTCGGCGGTAAACCACATCATCGTCTCTGTCCTCATTTCGCAACATGTTCAATTCGTGCTAAGTATACAGACGCAGCGATGCGGCGGTTATCCAAAGAACCCGCCGAACAGTCCGCGGCGGCGCTTGTCTTGCTTTTTCGAAGCGTCACCCTGGGTATTCTTATCCTGCCGCTTCTTACGATCCCGCTCCAACTCATCGTCATCGAGTAGCATATCCCACTCAAACGGATCGTCTGTCAGATCGAACTGGTCGTCATCAAACATGGCCGCCCCCATGCCGACTAGCGAGCATCCACCACATAGAGGCCAACGCGCACCTGGTGCCACGGGCTACGCTCGGGGGCAACCTGCTGCACGCGCGCCTCAAATACGTCCTCGTGGCCGTAATACATCATCAAGGACAGCGGGCCGACCTCGTTTCCCGGAACATAGCCGAGCTTGGTGTTGCCGTAGTAGATTGCAACCGCCTCGGAATCATGGGGATTATCGCGCTCGGCACGCAGCGTCAGCTTATCGCCCACTTTAAGATCGCCTAGGACCAAAGCGCCGTCGGCATATTGAAATCCTGCGATATGAAATGACAGAAGAACACGTGAAGGCTCGTACATGGCAACTCCTCTAACGGCCGGATAAACCGGCGCTTAACCTTATTGAGAAGTCTACGGGTCCGTGCGGACAACATTTCACCCGCTCGCACCTTTCAATCGCTTGCCGCAACGCTTGCATGGCAGAGCGCTTGCAGATAAGATAGGAACACGGATGGCACCCGTTGCCGCGGGTCATGCCAACTCCAATACACGTTTTCATCGTGAGAAGTGGCCGTCTTCGCTTACGTGGGGGCGGCTATTTCATTCGGCCGATAAACAGGCCGAGTTCGATAGCCGCGATTAACAACGCCAATAACGAAATAACATCGCTTACGTTCATACCAAATCCCTTCTAAAGGGAGTTGGCCCATCCGTGCTCCATAGCAGTAGTCTAACGCAAAATGCGGGTAATAGGAACACTTGTTCGTATTACCCGCGCTCTTTTCTAGTGTACAAACATGCGCACGAACTTGTGCTTCCAGCTTGCGTAGGGCGCATACCGAAACGGCACGTCCAGCCACGTTGCCTTGTTCACGATGCTCTTCTTGTGGCTAAACGTATCGAAGCTCTCGCGGCCATGGTACTGCCCCATACCGCTCGCACCCATGCCGCCAAAGCCCATATGGCTCGTAGCCAGATGCATGATGGTGTCGTTAACACAGCCGCCGCCAAAGGGCACGTAACGCACAAAGCGCTGCTGAACCGCGCGATCCTGGCTAAAGATATACAGGGCCAGCGGCGTCGGACGATCCGTAATAAACGCCTCGGCCTCGTCTATGCTCTCAAACGTCAGCACCGGCAAGATGGGGCCGAAAATCTCCTCCTGCATCACGGCGTCATCGGGGGACACGTCGTCCAAAATCGTCGGCTCGATCTTGAGCGACGACTCGCGCGCCGCGCCTCCCAGCACAACCTTGTCGGGGTCAATCAACCCGCGTACGCGCGCGAAATGCTTGGCGTTGACGATATGACCGTAGTCCTCGTTATCGAACGGATGCTCGCCAAACATACGGCTGACCTCCTCCTTGATGAGGCCCAGCAGCTCGTCGTGCACGCGCGTATCGACCAGCAGGTAGTCGGGCGCCACGCAGGTCTGCCCCACGTTGAGCCATTTACCAAAGGCGATACGCCGTGCCGCAACCTTCAAGTTTGCCGTCGCATCCACGATGCAGGGGCTCTTTCCGCCCAGCTCAAGCGTCACGGGCGTAAGGTTTTTACTTGCGCGCTCCATGACGAGCTTGCCGACCGGAACGCTACCGGTAAAGATAATTTTGTCCCAACATTCATCGAGCAGCGCCTCGTTCTCGGCGCGTCCGCCCTCGACAACCGTCACCAGGCGCGGATCAAATGCCTCTTCACAGATTTGCTTGAGCACCGCGCTCGATGCCGGCGCATAGGCGCTCGGCTTGATGACCACGGTATTGCCCGCGGCAAGGGCCCCGGCGAGCGGCTCGAGCGTCAGTAAAAATGGATAGTTCCAGGGCGCCATGATGAGTGTGACGCCATAGGGCACGGCTTGCGTCTTGCACACACTCACGGCGTTGGCAAGGTCACACGGACGCAGGCGCGGACGGCTCCATCGGGCCACATGCGCAATCTGATGTCGAATCTCGGAAAGCGACGTGCCGATCTCGCACATATATGCCTCGTCATGCGACTTTCCCAAATCGGTCTTGAGCGCATGGGCGATATCGGCCTCGTGCGCCCGCACCGCATCGCGCAGGCGCACGAGGGCGCGACGTCGAGGATCGACATCAAACGTGGCGTGCGTCTTAAAATAGGCGCGCTGCTCGCCGACAATGCGCGCGATTTCCTCGGTATTCATGGGCCCTCCTAGTTCTCGCCCTCAAACATACCACCCGCAATGACCTCGTACATACGCTCGAGTTCCAAACGGTCCATCAAAAGTGGAACAGGGTATAGCGGATTGGCCTCGGCATCGGCATGGGCCGCCATTTGCGGAATATCGGAGCGGCGAATACCCGAGACATATTTGGGGATTCCCAGGGCCTCGTTCATGCGGTCGACCCAATCGATAAAGGCCTCGGACGCAAGACTGTCCTGCGCGGTAGCCGGCGCAATGCCCGCCATGCGAGCAAGATCGGCGAGCTTAGGAGCAGCAGTTTCGCCATAGGCGCGAAGCATATGCGGCAGGATGATGGCGTTGGCCAAACCGTGCGGAATTCCGTATCGGCCGCCCAGACTGTGCGCGATGGCATGAACATATCCGACATAGGAGCGGGTAAACGCAACGCCCGCCTTATACGCCGCCGAAAGCATATTGCGGCGCGCACGCATGTCGTCGCCATGCTCATAGGCCTCGAGCAAATTGTCGCGGATGAGCTGGACCGCCTGACGCGCCATCTTGCGCGTGTAGGGCGTGGTGCTACGGCCGATAAAGGCCTCGACAGCATGCGTCAGGGCGTCCATGCCCGTCTGCCCCGTAATGGAGGCAGGCAACCCGCGCGTAAACTCGGGGTCGTGCACCGCAAAACGCGGGATGAGCACAAAATCGTTAATGGGGTATTTATAGTGCGTCTCATCATCGGTGATAACCGCCGCAAGCGTGACCTCGCTTCCCGTACCGGCGGTAGTGGGAACCGCAATAAGCAGCGGCAGGAGACGGTGGACACGCAACAGGCCACGCATCTTGTTGATGGGCTTGTTTGGCTGCGCAATGCGCGCCCCCACACCCTTGGCGCAGTCCATGGCTGATCCTCCGCCAAAGCCGATAATGGCCTGGCAGGCGCTCTCTCGATACAGCGCCGCCGCTTCCTCCACGTTTGAGACCGTGGGGTTCGCACGCGTTTCGGCATAGACCGTAACGCCAATCCCCTGAGCCGTAAGCGCACGCTCGAGCGATGCCGTGAGCCCCAAACGTGCAATACCAGGGTCTGTCACGATAAGGACCTTCTGGATCGAGCGCTTTTGAAGCACCGCGGGCACATCCTCGGCATGCTCCAAAATGTGCGGCTCGGTATAGGGCAGGATCGGCAATGCAATGCGAAAAACCGTCTGATATGTTCGGCACCAGGCACGACGGGCTAGATGCATAAAGGAAACTCCTATATTTGTTGATAGGTCAACATTTGCTCGACCGATTGTACTCAGCGGCGGTCAAAGACGGCTTGCCAATCGTTAATCAATCAACATCTTCATATCTCAAAATTGTTTTATTAAAAATCATTCCTAATAGGCTTCACATTTGGTTGCATTTATGGATAATAGAACTCGTCAAGACGCACGTCCGGAGAGGGCCCTTACGGGACCGGACGAGCGCACAATCGCCATCGATCGAAAGGATCGAATCATGAAGTTTGTTTGCCCCGTTTGCGGTTATGTGGAAGAGTTCGACGGCGACCAGCTGCCCGAGGACTTCAAGTGCCCCCAGTGCGGCGTTCCCGGTTCTCGTTTCCTGAAGCAGGAGGAGGGCCAGCTCGAGTGGGCCGCCGAGCACGTCGTGGGCGTCGCCAAGATGGAAGGCGTCTCCGAGGACATCGTTGCCGACCTGCGCGCCAACTTTGAGGGCGAGTGCTCTGAGGTCGGTATGTACCTGGCCATGGCTCGCGTCGCTCATCGCGAGGGCTACCCCGAGATTGGCCTGTACTGGGAGAAGGCTGCCCACGAGGAGGCCGAGCACGCCGCCAAGTTCGCCGAGCTCCTGGGCGAGGTCGTGACCGACTCCACCAAGAAGAACCTCGAGATGCGCGTTGAGGCCGAGAACGGCGCCACCGCCGGCAAGACCGATCTTGCCAAGCGCGCCAAGGCCGCTGGTCTCGATGCCATCCACGACACCGTGCATGAGATGGCTCGCGACGAGGCTCGCCACGGCAAGGCTTTCGCCGGCCTGCTCAAGCGCTACTTTGGCTAAGCCAGCCGCCTGAGAGATAACCTCTAGCTCGACGAGGCCCGGACCGTATTGGTTCGGGCCTTTTTGCGTCTCGAGGGCTCGTTAACGCCCTGAAATAGGACCGCCTTAGGCATCGGCTTCTCGTCAAAAACTAAGTGAGTAGACTTTTTGGAACTTGCCGAGCACACCATCCATATTGCTTTATAAAGCCGCAGGTAAATGACTTGTTGCAAAACGGCCTGGTCACCAAAGTTCCAAAAGTCTACTCACTTAGAACCGCAGCCGTCCACGATCGAGCAGTTTTGCGTCTAACGGGCATCTTTCCGTCGATTACTCCCAATTTTATCCAGTCAACGAATAGTTCAGACCGGAGTAATGTCTCAGCCCTTTGCTCATCTGAGCTTTTATCACGATATTCAGCATCGAGCATCCTGCATACGGCCTTAACGACGGCGCGGAATCTATCCTCATCGGATATCTGTCTGTGTGTCAGGAGAAGTACATCATAGCCCATAGCCTGAAGGGCCGTCATGCGGTCAGCGTCACGCAAACCATCCCCTGCGCGTCCGTGCGAGGCCTTTCCCTGACATTCAATGGCCACCTGTCGCCTGCCGTCCGGCGAAGAAAGAAGTAGGTCGATATATACACGGGACTTTCCCACAATCGCTCGAGCACTTGTGCTTAGCGTCACTTCGACATTGAGCTCTATGTCGCAAAACCCTTCGCCTCCCAGGGCTCGCGGCAGTGCAAGCAACAAATACGCCTCGACCTCAAAAGGCGACGCGGCGCCCAATGGAACAAGTTGCGATACCGCCATAAATCTATTGCCGTAACGCATCCCGCAAACATCTGAACAAAAACGGTCAAGGTCTCTGCCCAAAACCAAAGCGTCTCGACGCCATAAATATGAAGCGGTGCCGTCCTCGGACGGACAGCGCACCCAACCGAACGTTGTCGAAATCGCGCCCGAATCAATTGCACGCGTAAGCTCCGCCTCAAGTGCCACCGGCAGAGCGCACACCGCAAACAAGCCACACATCTCCGCCAATACCAAAAGAAGCTGAAGATCCGTCAGATGCCGCGACATGATGAATGCCGTCAGCAGAGGAGACGTGATCAAAAATCCATGCTCCGTTTCCAGCACGGATTCCCTGGGGAGCTCACCAAGAAACAGCCGCTGCCTAATGCTGGCAGGGCAAGTCCGTTTGTTTCTCGTCCGAACCAATGTATACAACGGAAAGCCAAGTACAACCGCAGCCGTCGGGTTACGGACGAGGCCATATCGCTGCCGGTCTTCTTCCGGCCGTGGAAGCGGCGGACACAGAGCGCGGACCTGAGGGGGCAAACGCCAGTACCTAAAAGCCGATATGTCACAAAGTAGATCTTTCATAGGCACAGGAAAACACGAATTTCAACCCAGTCAGTCACGCATTGGCGCGAACGCACCAAAAATGGCACCGAACGGACTGTCAAGTTTTCAACAGCCCTCCCCAACTGGCCAAAAGCTTGCCAAAAGCTGGACGAAGCCCTGTTGAAAACCCCATTTTTTCACATGTAGAAGCTTTGCGTGGCAAGTGAGTAGACTTTTTTGAACATCCCGAGCAGGCCGGCCATCCTGCTTTTCAAAACCCCAGGTAGATAGCTTGTTACAAAACTGCCTGGTCGCCAAAGTTCCAAAAGCCTACTCACTTAGGTTGCAGAGTGCCCCCCATGAGCTGCAATTCCAAGGTATTTAGCACTTTTGGACTCAAATCGTCATACTGAACAAGAATTTGACTTGAGTTTTCAGGGGCAGATGCACCATCGGCGCACCAATAACAGTCACTGATATCGACAAAAGGGATACTCGAGCGCGTGAGGGCCTGCGCAAAAGAGCTTCCGCCCGTTCCGCGCTCCGCAACCACAGTGCAGTAAAGGCCCGCGTCCGCATGCTCGATCGAGACCTCCCCTGCCGAAAATACTTTCCGTACAAGCGCCGCCAGACCATCACGCGCCTCGCGAGCACGAACGCGCACGCGGTTCACATGTCGCTCGTAATCACCCGATTCCAGCAAACGAGCCAAAGCAACCTGGTCAACAGAACTCACCGACGAGGCATAAAAACCAAGGTTGCGCCTAAACCGCTCCATTAGCTCATCGGGCAGGACCATATACGCCAAACGCAGGGCCGACGACAAACTTTTTGAAAACGTGTTGGTGTAGATGACCGATTGAGCGGCATCGATTGACGCGAGCGCGGGAATCGGCTTGCCGGCAAGGCGAAACTCACAATCGAAGTCGTCTTCGATGAGATATCGGCCCGGCTGCTCGGCGGCCCAGCTCAGCAGCGCATAGCGACGTGCAATGCTCGTCACAAGGCCGGTCGGATACTGATGGGACGGCATCAGGTGAAGAACGTCGGTCCCGGTTTTCTGCAGAGCGCTCAAATCCACGCCCTCACCATCCAACGGGATATGCCGAACTTTGCAACCCATAGCCTGATAGATGCGCGTCAGGCGCAAATAGCCCGGATCTTCAACGGCATACACCTTGTCGGCTCCAAGCAGCTGAACCAACATGGTATCGAGCAGCTGGGCGCCCGCACCGATAACGATGTTATTAGAATCGACATTCATGCCCCTCGTCCCACGCAGATGGTGAGCGATAGCGCGTCGTAGCCGCGCGGTGCCCTGTGCCGGCGCGGTCGAAAAGATTTCGCGTTCGTCTTCGGATGCCAGCGTCGCCCGCAGTGCGCTTTGCCAAAGCCGCGCCGCCTCCAAAGCGGAAGGAGAGAGCGGGGCGAATTGCTCGGTCCGTCCGTTGACATCATGCGCGCTGGGGCCCACAGAGACGGTATCTCGGTCGATGCCCCCCGCAGCCAAAGGCAAAACCGGTGCATCCGGAAGCTCACAAGCGTAGTAGCCACGACGCGGCTTTGAGCAAATATAGCCCTCGGCAAGTAACTGGCTATATGCATTCTCGATGGTAATGACACTGATTCCCAGATGGCTGGCAAAGGCACGCTTAGACGGAAGATGCTCCCCCGCCGCAATGCGTCCAGCAACGATATCATCTCGAATTTGCTGGTAAACATACTCATAGAGCGATGCTCCGCCGCGTTTTTCCAAATTGTAGTCAAGCATGAGCCTATCACCTGACCTTATTAAGTCATTCAATCTGGTATTAGTCTGACCTTGTCATTATCTCGAAATCTGAGTATTTCGCCATACCCAGCTCCCCGATAGGATGTTCCATCAAGCAATGCACATGCCAACCAAGGGAGCAACCATGGCAGAACAGACCAGCGAGGCCGATCGCGTCAAACTCAATCGCGAGCTCGCGCAGATGCTCAAGGGCGGCGTCATCATGGACGTCACCACGCCCGAGCAGGCACGCATCGCCGAGGAGGCGGGCGCCTGCGCCGTCATGGCACTCGAGCGCATCCCGGCCGACATCCGTGCCGCAGGCGGCGTCTCGCGCATGAGCGACCCCAAGATGATCAAGGGCATCCAAGAGGCCGTCTCCATCCCCGTCATGGCCAAGTGCCGCATCGGTCACATCGTCGAGGCGCAGGTCCTTCAGGCCATCGATATCGACTACATCGATGAGTCCGAGGTTCTCTCCCCCGCCGACGATGTCTACCACATCGACAAAACCCAGTTTGACGTCCCGTTTGTCTGCGGTGCCCGCGACCTGGGCGAGGCGCTGCGCCGTGTTGCCGAGGGCGCCACGATGATTCGCACCAAGGGCGAGCCGGGCACGGGCGACGTCGTTCAGGCTGTGCGTCACATGCGCAAGATCCAAAATCAGATCCGCGACGTTATTGCCCTTCGCGATGACGAGCTCTTTGAGGCAGCCAAGCAACTGCAGGTTCCGGTCGAGCTGGTGCGCGAGGTCCATGCCACGGGAAAGCTTCCCGTCGTGAACTTTGCCGCCGGCGGCGTAGCGACCCCCGCCGACGCTGCGCTGATGATGCAGCTGGGCGCCGAGGGCGTCTTTGTCGGCTCGGGCATCTTTAAGAGCGGCGACCCGGCCAAGCGCGCCGCCGCCATCGTCAAGGCCGTGGCAAACTTCACCGATGCCAAGCTCATTGCCGAGCTTTCGGAGGACCTGGGCGAGGCCATGGTCGGCATCAACGCCGACGAGATCGAGATCATCATGGAGGAGCGCGGACGCTAGTCCGGCAGAAAGGATCGCACATGAGCGATTATGCAGACCAAACGGTCGCCGTGCTGGCGGTCCAAGGTGCTTTTGCCGAGCACGAGGCGAGGCTGTCCGAGCTGGGCGCACACTGTATTGAGCTGAGGCAGGCGGCTGATTTGAAGCAGGACTTTGACCGTCTGGTACTTCCCGGCGGCGAGTCTACCGTTCAAGGGAAGCTGCTTGATGAGTTGGGCATGCTCGAGGAGCTTCGTGCCCGTATCGCTGAAGGCATGCCCGTCCTGGGCACCTGCGCCGGCCTGATTCTGCTGGCTCACGACCTTGCCGCCCATGACGATAAGGGCACGCCCCGTTTGGCAACCATGGATGTGCTTGTCGAGCGCAATGCCTACGGCAGGCAGCTCGGCAGCTTTCGAACCAAGGGGCAGGTAGCCGGCATCGACGGTGAAGTGCCGCTGACGTTTATCCGCGCGCCCCGCATCGTCGAGGTCCACGGCGACGCCAAGGCCTTAGCGAAAGTCGACGAGCGCATCGTCGCCGCCCGCCAGGGCAACCAGCTCGGTGTCACCTTCCATCCCGAACTCGACGACGACACCCGCCTCCACGAACTGTTCCTACAAATGTAGGCATCGAAATCAACAAACGAAACGAGAGTGGATAATCTCCCACCTTGAGCATGAATGCAGGCTCAAACCGGGAGATTATCCACTCTCATGCTATGTAGTCATTTAAGAACGTCCCCAATGACTACTTCGACAACACCGATGTTTTGGTACCGACAGACACTATGACCCAATCCGAGGGCACTAAAAAGACAGGAGCCCC
>DAWDVX010000041.1:0-21678 GCA_052346145.1 Collinsella sp. | reverse complement strand
TCCGTCAGGGACGTGATCCGCGCGGCGGCGTTCGACGACGCGGCCGGCTCCGCCTACGAGGTCGAGCGCAGCCGCGTCTGCCTCAAGACCGCCTACACCATGCGCCATAGGCTGATCGAGTGCCTCTCGGCCCACTGCCCCCATTCAGGGCCGGGCGGGGCTGCGGCGGCGAGCTCGACGAGATCTACTTCCCTGAGTCGTTCAAGGGCAAGGGCAACCGCGCGAAGGGGTTGTTCGCGATGCCGCATCGGCAGCATAGAGACGGTATGTCCATTTCGTCTCTTTTAGCGCTGAATACCATGTATCGGGTTCATTTTCTCATGCCTTATAAGGAATATATGAGACGGCTGAATTCGTAGATGCCTGTTGTAAATGAATGTATGTGAGAAAGCTAACAACTACTTAATAAGAGTTGCGTTTGGCATCAGGCAACGAAAACCGTTACATTTTGTCTCTTGCAACTAAAAGAGTTGCGTTTGGTATATAGCAACGAAAACAGTTGCATTATGTCTCATGCAACTAAAAGGGTTGCTTTTGGTGTCTAGCAACGAAAACAGTTGTGCACGGGCAAGATAGCCCTCACGTTTTGCGAATGATATCTTTGTTCCTGCAAATTAAAACACGCAATGTTATAGATAGACGAAATCTGATTAGCGGGCGAGGATGAATGCCACATCTCTATTATCACGGGGATTGTCGCCCCAGAAAAACCCGATATGGCAATCGACGCTGATAGCAGTCTTAAAGAACATGACGTCGCCCTCACTCGACCTAGAACCGTTCGAGAATCTCCTCGGCGTTCTCTCGCAGATAGATATCTAGGTCCGGCACGGCAAACTGAACGTAGCCCCTCTGTGGTGCCTGAATAACCTCTCTTTGTAGCAATTTGGCCCTAATAGAGCTGATCTCATTGGTCTTTTTACCCATGCGCTTAGCAATCTCGGATGATTTGGACTGTTGTTTATCCTCGCACATGGCCAAAAGGTATTTGATATCGTTGAGCCCCAGTCCAGAAATCGCGGGCTCGTGAACAACATCGTGAAAACGAGCCTCTGCCAGCGCAATGCCTTCGGTGACGTCGCGCTCGCTCACAATGGCACTTTTGGCACGATGCAAGTTGGCGCGCTGCCAAATGGAGTAACCGACCAGTTGCACCAGATAGGCATAGCCCTTAGTGGCCTTAGCGGCTCTCGACAGAAGATCGTCCTCTACGGTCAAACCAGTCGCGACAAAGCTGTCGCCCATAGAGAGCGCCACCTCCACCTGGTTGATAGGCGCCAGGTCTTCGGGGAGGGCGCGTCGCAAAAACGTAAGCGCCTTGCCGTTAATAAGATCCATAACACCGGCGGGTAAACCGGCAAAAGCAAGTGCGATATCCACCCTTTCCCCTATCAAAAGCTGAACCGTAGACGCAATGGCACGCATATCGTCAATCGGAGCGTCCTGAACCTCATCGATGGCAATAAAAAGGCCCTTGGATGACTTCGCCGCCGAACTCAGCAACTTTCTAAGGCTCGGCTCTTTGGGCGCAACGTCGACTTTCGCGGAAACAAGGCCGGCGTTTACGCCGACCGAAGCATTGGCCGCAAGGGAAGAATCAGCAACCTGATCCCTCAAGTCCAGCAATAGGTTAGGGCCAGCAGAAACAATAGCGGTCTTCCAACCAAGCTCTCGTGCACGATCCCTAAGGTCGCAGAGCAAAACAGTTTTCCCGGAGCCCCTCGGCCCGGCAATGCGCATGAGCCTCGCAGGTGCACCAATTCCCGCATTCAAACTCTCGGTAAACTCAAGGGCGATATCATCACGACCAATTATGCGCGGAGGCTCAGCGCCGGCAGTGGGACGAAAGGGGTTATGGAATGCTGTGACGCTCACTTATTTGCCTTCCTAGGGAATCGATTAACAGTCAATCATTGCTTATATTTCTATCGTAGACTATATCGGATAATATCGAGTTATATAAGCCTGTATAAACTTATCGCGGAAGCATCGAGCTTTCGTAATTTGTCTTAGTAGGTAGTCCAACGTTGTTTCTTCCAAGCTCATAGCGAAAGAAAGTTAAGCACTTCCTAAAAACCATTACCTTAGACCGAGAAGTACTCGCTCTCGGCAGACAGGTTTGGCCCCAGCCACGGATCGCCCGTCAAGAAGAACTCAGGCCAGCGTTGCATGAACAGCGCCTGCTCACGCTTCCAGCGGCGCAGCTTTTCCTCGTTGGCCTCTTCCCTGCCGCGCGAGGTGAACTCGTAGTGATACAGCTCGGCATAGGGCGTATAGATGGTTCGATAGCCCGCCTCCCACACGCGCAGACAAAAGTCCGCGTCGTTAAAGCCGACGGCGAATTCCTCGTCGTAGCCTCCGACCCGCTTAAATACGTCGCGTCGGACCATCTGACAGGCACCCGTTACGGCGCTAAAGTTGCCCGGGCGCACAGCGCGGGCAAGATAGCCCTCGCGCTTTGCCGAGAAGTCCTGGTTGGCATGGGCAAGTGCGCCACGCACGCCAACCAAAATGCCGGCATGCTGCACCAGATGATCGGCAAAGTAGAGTTTGGCGCCCACCACGCCCGCATCGGGACGCTGCAGATAGCCCATCATCTCTTCGATAAAGTCGGGGCTTATGACCTCGGTATCGTTGTTGAGCAGCAGCAGATAGTCACCCTTGGCGTGCTTCACACCAAAATTGATGATCTGAGAGTAATTGAACTCGCCCGGCCAGTACACAACGCGCGCGATGCCCTTGCCTTCGGATGCTGCAGCCACGCGCTCTGGCAGGGTTTCGTAATACGCAAACGTCTCCGGGGCTTCACTGTTGTTCTCCACCAAGACGATCTCGTAATTGGTATACGTGGCCTTCTGGGCGATCGACATCACACAGGCATCGAGCGTCTCAACGTGGTCCTTGGTGGGAATCACAATGCTCACCAGCGGCGCAGACTCTGGCAGCGCATAGCGCATGCGATAGACAAACGGCGTCTCGGTCTCCTCGACTGTTCCGCAAATGTCCAGCGCGTTAAAGTGGCGCTGCAGCGCAAGGCGCCCAGCTTCAATAGCATACGGCTTGCTATCGGCAGAACCGTCGGCGGTGGAACCGGGGTGCACGCGCCAGTGATACAACACGTGAGCAACATGCTCAAACCGTGCCCCCGCCGCAAGGCAGCGGAGCGTCAGGTCGTAGTCCTGTGCGCCCGCAACGTCTTCTGGGGACATGCCAATGCGATCGATAAGTGCCTTCTCCGCCATCAGGAAATGAGTTACGCAGTTATGACTATAGAGCAGGTCGACGTTGAGCTTGGTCTTAAAGACCGGCTGGCCCCACTCCCCCGTTTTCTGGAACATGTCCTCGTCGCAGAATAGGACCTGGGGGCGCTCGCCCTCGGCCGCCTTGTTCAGCGCGGAAACATACTGGAATAACGCGTCCGGCTCCAGAATGTCATCGTGGTCCAAGAACGCGATGTAGTCGCCCATCGCTTGCTCAATACCTGCGTTGGTGTTGACCACAATGCCGCCGTTGCCAGGCAGCTCAATACGACAAACCCGCTCGTCATTGGCGGCAGCCGCAAGATTGGCCACCGCATCCCATTCGGGCGAGGCGTCCATAAGGAGCAATTCCCAGTTGTCATAGCTCTGGGCTAGCACCGAGTCCAGCAGCTCGCGCAGGTAGACTCGATCGGTCTTGTAGCACGGCACCACAATGCTCACGAGCGGCCTATGGGCAAAGGCCGCCGAAGCGACACGCTGGCACGTCAGATCGCCCGGCTTTGCGCGATGCTGCTCAAACCAACGTCGATAAGCTGCGTCGTCAGCGCGTGCATCCTTCATGCGATTCCAACTGTCGTCGACCATGCCGTTGTACAGGCGACCATCCATGGCGCAAAAACCGCTCTGGATCTGCCCCGCGGGGTCGATTGCAATCGCGACAAAATCACGTATATCCTGGGGCATCTCAACGCTCAAATACGTTTTATTGACGCGGCATCCGTTCTGCTGCGGCACATCGATCTGCGATTCAAACACATGCACGGTGACATCGATGGCATTCATATGCGTATCGAAAATCTGGAGCTCAGGTGCGCACTGAGGGTCTCCAGCCCAGGTAACCTCATAGCGCCACGCCGCGCCGGCGTCTGCCGGCAAATAGCGAATGGCATCGATCTCGTAGAGGCCGCAGTGTTCGCCACGCTGCGCATCGCGGATAAGCGCACACAGCGCAGGCTTTGCTTTGTAGTTAATCTTGGATTCCAGCTTGGCCACGCGGCTATCGAGGCGAATGGAGCCCAACCTTTGGCCACCGGATGCAAAAACGACATCCATCGACGAGCCGTCCAAAAACGGAAGCACCAAGACGGCGAGCTCGTGCTCGTAATCGGAAACGGAAGGGCAAAGCGCCAGCACACGGCCATGATCGACCGGGAGCACCAGCGACGACACACAAGAACCGCTCGTCGTCGCATGGGCAAACGCTTGAGAACCCTCCCGCTCAATAAGCGCGGCGACATCCTGACCGGCAAAACGAAGCAGCACAAACAGACGGCCCTGGCTGCGGCAAAGTGCCAAACGCTTGATACTCATCTACACTTCTCGCTTTCCCAGGGCGTTCGCTGCCATGCGTTTGCAGGCACCCAGGCGCCCAAACCTCAAGACGTCGTAATCGAACATGAGCTTTTTGCACGCACGGACATTGGGAGCCTTGCTGGTAAGCGCCGCACGCACCATGGCGGCAACCGAAGGAGCACATTGTGCGACCGCAGCATCGCTGCCCACGGCAGAACCGGCAAGAGCCGCGGCGACGGCAGCAAACACCTTGCCGCAGTCCGAACCCAGCAACCTGAGCGCATCGTACAGCACCAGATCGCATAGGAAGTACGCCAGGTCATCGGCATGCTGGACATCGAGACCGTCGCGCTGCCAGTCAGCCAGCACCGCAGAGTAAATCTTCACGTGCTCCAGCAGACGTGTCTCGTCGTCGTAGCGCATGGTGTCCATGAGCGAACCCTTGCGCGCCACGCGGTAGTCATACAGCTTGTTCGAGATAAGCGCGGTCTTGCGCGAACGGCCGTACACGGCAAAATCGAAGACCTGGTCCTCGCCATACTTAACGGTTTCGTCGAACACGATCCCGTTGCCCAGCAAAAACTCACGCTTGCAGGCGGTGCGCCATGCAAAGGGGCGAGAAGCTTCCTTAAACAGTAGGTCGGAGCTATAGCCTTCAAACGACACATCGCGCGGGCTCAGCACATAGTTAAGCCACGGATACCCCGCCTCGAGCGGATACGGATTCGCGCCAAAGGTCAAAACGTCGCAGTCCTCGCGCTCAAAGGCATCGACGATCACTCGGCATGCATCGGGCGTAAATCGGTCGTCGGAATCCAAAAACGCGACGATAGGCGCCGTGGACGCAGCGATGCCGGCATTACGTGCACTCGACAGGCCACCGTTCTCCTTATCGACCAGCGTAAAACGCGCATCCTTTTCGCAATAGGCAGCCGCAATATCGCGCGAACCGTCCGGCGAGCCATCGTTGACCAGCACACCTTCCCAATCGGGCATGTCCTGAGCAAGCAGGGAGTCCAGGCACCATGCCAGGCACTCCTCCACCTTATAGATGGGAACGACAACGGAAATCTTGGGGGTAACCATAATCACTCGCTCCTACTGTGCGGCCGGAACGTCATCGGGGTGCGGATTGTCGCCGTAGGTGCGCTGATACGTCAGCACGCGCCAGACCAGCGGCAGGCCACCGATCTTAAAGTAATGCTTAAACGTATTGAGCTTGCCCGGCTTCTTAAAGTCAAAGCGCGAATCGATATAGGCGCGGGGCGACTTGACCATCAGGCGCAAATCGGTCTCGCCACGCGGGTCGAAGAGCGACAGGTCAAAGCGACCGGCATCCCAATCGGCCTTGAGCTCGGACGAGGCTTTCTTCCAAAACTGCTCACGCAGCTCATCGACCAGGCGCTCATCATTCCAACGGTACGTATCGACCTTCATGCGCATTAAAATGCCCTGGAGCTGAGCCTTGAGCTCGGGACGCTCGTCCAAAAAACGTTGCATCTCGGCATATTCGTCGCACACGCAAAACACCTTGTTGGGCGAATTAACGGAGCTCTTCTCGTTATCCTGGCGATAGCACAAAATGGGGTCCGCAATAAACGCGGCACGCTCGGCGCAAGCCCAAACCTTAAAGTTAAAGCCTGCGTCCTGATACGAGGCACCCGGCGTGGGGAGAAAGCGAATCTGATTGGCGTTGAGAAACTCGCGCCGATAGATGGCAGACCAAATGGAAGGCTTGCGGTAGAAGATCCCCGGGCGATCGACGGGGCGATACGCGGCGCCTGTCATATGCTCGTCGATAATTCCAAACAGCTCACGGCGCTCGCTGGGCGCAGACCAGTACAGGTAAAAGTCGCCCTTAACGACATCGGCATGTTCAGCATCGGCCTTGGCGACCAGCTTTTGGAGCGAATCCTCAAACATAAAGTCGTCGGACTCAAGGATGCCCACGTACTCACCGCGCGCCATCTCCAGGCCGCGGTTCATCGAGTCGCCGTAGCCGCTGTTGGCTTTGTCGATCATCTTGACACGGGAGTCGCGCTCCATGTACTCGCGGATAATCGCCGGCGAGCTGTCGGTCGACCCGTCGTTAATGCAGATGATCTCGATGTCCTTGAGCGTCTGAGCCACGGCGGAATCGAGGCACTCGCGCAGGTAGCGTTCGACATTGCAGATAGGGACAAGCAGCGAAACTTTAGGGTTATCAGAGTTCTGCAAGAGAACCTCCTGTTGAATAGCGTGTAACAGGGTTATTTTAGCAGCCGAGTTGCGGCGGGCGGCAGCGCTTGGAATTAGATAAAGCGCTCCAGGCAGGCTTTGAGACCGCGAGTCGAAAGATAGAACAGCGTGGCGTCTGCCATCGAAACGCCCGAGGTCGCCGCAACGAGCTTGTGGGCAACACGGCGAACGGCGCCCTTAGCAGGCACATCCGCCCACGCCGTTCCCAAAAACGTCGCGAGGTCCATGTTGACGCGAGCCGCCACGCGATGGAAGTCATCGGCATCCAAACGCGCCAGGTCGAACACAATTAGGTCCAAAATCCAAGTTATCAGCTCGCCGGGACACAGGTCTAAAAGACCGTAGGCCGCCCAGTCCTCCAAGACCTCCTCGAGCATCCTCATGTGGGCGTCAAGCTTTTTGGCACGAGCCTCGGCACTGTTGAACTCGTGCGTCGCCGATTCGCTCTCCATCACGTAGTGGTAGAACTTGTCCGGCATGACGACGGTCCTGCGGGCAAGCGCATAAGCCGCAAATTGGAAGACGACGTCCTCGCCCAAAGCCAAACCGGGGGCGAAGCGAACGCCTTCGCGATTGAGCAGCTCGCACGAAAAAGCCGCACGGCAGGCATAGGGCTGCGCATTCGAATGGAACAGCAGTTGGGGATCACGGGCGCCGAAGGTACCAGCTTTGGGGCTCATGAGTTGCTGGACGCGTTTGGGGGCAGCATCGGCAGGTTCACAGACGCCGCCAAAGACGGCGGCCTCGGCATCTGCAGACTCCATGGCATGCAGCACGCGCTCGACCGTCTGGGTATCAATGTAATCGTCAGCGTCCACAAAGAAGACGGTCTCGCCCTCGGCGGCATCGATACCGGCATTTCGAGCGCACGAGACGCCCGCGTTTTCCTGGTCAATCACCAGTACGCGATCGTCGGCCTGCGCGATCAGGTGCAACACGTTCAACGAATCATCAGTCGAACCGTCGTTGACGCAGACAACCTGAATCGAGCGCTCGGACTGGGTCAGCAGCGAATCGAGGCATCGCTGAATGGAGCGCGCAGAGTTGTAAACGGGAACGACAATGGTAGCTTTAGGACACGAGGCCTCTCCCATGCCGACCTACCCCCTCAGCGATTCGAAGAGGAAGGCGGCGACCACGCCTGGACCTCCAACCGAGGCGTAATACTTAGCACGCCCCAAGGCACCATCCGTCGCAAAACTCGGATGCTCGTCAACCCAGCCCTCAGGATCTTTGAGGATGGCAGCGAGATTCGCGCGCTTCCACGGCTTGAGGTCGTCAAGCGAAAAGTCCCCGGCGTCCAAGGCCGCTTGGAACTCCTTGGCCATCTGAACCAGGAACTCCTTATAGAACTTAGGCGCCAGGCGCACGTAGTTCCACATGTACGAATCGTACTTAATGAGCTGATTGAACTTGAGCATGCGCGCGACATCGCCGCTTACGTGGTCGCGGGCATAATCCTCACGAATCCAACGCTCAATCTCGGCATACTCGGTATTGACGCAAAAGACCTTAGCCGAAGAATTGACCGAGGAGTTCTCGTTGTCCTGACGATACGAAAGCACGGCATCGTGCAGGTAAACGGCCTTGTCGGCGCAGGCAATCACCTTAAAGGCAAACGACGTGTCCTGAAAGGATGCTCCCGGAGTCGGCAAGAACTTGATGCCGTTGCGCTCAAGAAAATCGCGACGGTACACAGCCGACCAAATCGACGGTTTCTGCTTAAAGAACTGCGTCGTGTCGCTCGGGTGCACCGGCTTACCGCAGTCCTTGGCCTTAAACATCTCGTGCAGCGAACGGCGCTCCTCGGGCTTAGACCAGTAGAAATCAAAGTTCGCCTTCGCAAAGTCGGCATTATTGCTATCGGCGACCGAGACAAGCTTTTCGAGTGCGTCGGGCGCCATAAAGTCATCGGACTCCAAGATGCCAACGTACTTGCCACGCGCCATCTCCAGACCGTGGTTCATCGAGTCGCCGTAGCCGCTGTTGGCCTTGTCGATCATCTTGACGCGCCTATCGCGCTCCATATACTCGCGGATAATCGCCGGCGAGTTGTCGGTCGACCCGTCGTTAATGCAGATGATCTCGATGTCCTTGAGCGTCTGCGCCAGGGCGGAATCGAGGCACTCGCGCAGGTAGCGCTGAACATTGTAAATGGGAATAAGCAGCGACAGAACAGGGCTGCCAGAGGCGTTAGTAGACAAATGTGCTCCTTAGGAAATACCTGTCGTTTCATGGTATCAAAGGGCCAGCGCGCCAGCGGGCGTTTATATAATCTATGGAGCTCGCAGAGGCAAACCGATAAGAAAGGACGTCATGCAGCCCAAAGCCGCACGCAACATACCCATCGAAGCCTTGCGTTTGGTCGCGGTCGCTGAAACGCTCGTGCTCTCAAGCAGTAATCAGCACATCAATGTTACGTATAGCAGTCACCTCGCCCATGGCAGGTTCCTGCGTTTTATTCAAAGCTTGCCGTCAAGGTGCGCCGAGCCTTTACAATAGGACAGTCCCAAGGACGTATTCGATAGCTTCCGCGCTGCACTCGCCCGCCGCGCGTGAAAGGATATATTGCCCCATGCCTTCAACCCTTCCCGCCCCCATCGACAAGCTCGCCATCGTTGTCGTCACCTATAAGCGCCAGGAACTCCTGGCCAACCTGTTCGACTCCATGACCGAGCTTACGGCAGCGCCCTGGCGCATCGTGATCGTCGATAACGAGAATTCGCGTGAGACCGAGGCCATGTGCACCGCATTCAACGAGCGCCTGGCCAACCTGTGGGGCACCGACATCGAACAGCCCGACACGAAGGGCGGCACCGACCGCGTCATCTACGCACCACAGCTCGAAAACGGCGGCGGTGCAGGTGGCTTCTCCGCCGGCACCAAATGCGCCTACGACCTGGGCGCCCAGTGGTTCTGGGTGATGGACGACGACGTGCTCGTCATCCCCGAAGGCATCGAGCGTCTTGCCAAGTGGACCGACCGCTACGATGTCATTCAGGGTTCGCGCCTGGACTTTGACGGCGGCGCCTTCTTTTGGCAGTACCAGCTCATCCTTTCACTCGGCATCCCTAACCCCATCGCTAAGTGGGATCTAGGTCCCGAGGGCTACCGCACCATGAACCAACTGTGCTTTGAGGGCGGCATGTTCTCGCGCCGCGTGGTCGACAAGATTGGCCTGCCCGACGCGCGCTTCTTTATCTACGGCGACGATGCCTGCTACGGCTATGTAGCCAGCCAGCACTTCCCCGCCGCCGTGGTCGCCGACGTGGTGCTCAAGCGCGCCCGAGCCGTCTCTAACTGGGACATTGCCGGCAAGCGCCAGCTCAACTCTACGAGCGACACCAACCGCTACTACATCATGCGCAACCGCGGTTATCTGGCACGCTACATGCAGATCTACGGCGACTACCACCCTGTGCTGTTCCGTCTGGGCAACGCCGCGACCTTCTGCAAGGAATTCATTCGCTTGGCTGCCGTTGACAAGTGCTTTAAGACCGGCATTCCGGCGCTGCGCCGTGGCATGAAGGACGCCCGCAAGATCGTTAAGGATCCCAACTGGAAGCCCATGCCGCCCCTGAAGGACGCGGAGTAGAGGGCGCACCTTCAGCATCGCCCCCTACAGCCGCTGGTACACCGTAGCCACATGCTGTCCATCAAACCCAAACCCCCAGCGCATGCGGCCAACGCCGGGTCGCGGCACACGGATTTCGTCGATGCCGTCGCGCTCTATGTCGAGCAGCGCCTGCACGGCCAGCAATTCCAGGCCCAGTGCATCCACACCGGGGTCATACATCATGTTGATCGTTATCAGCGGACGTTCATCGAGCATACCGATCGTATCGGCTATGTCGAACACGGCGCCCGTGGGAAAAACCTGGATGTCCCAGCGATCCGCGCCACACTTTCGCCTCGAAGCAGGATTGGCATAGCCCGGCAATCCAAAGCAGAGCCCCTGCAAGAGCAGATGATATGGCAGCGGTGTATTTGGGTCGGTCTCACCGATACCCGCATCCCCCAGGATGCGGCTTAGCGCCCGCCTCACGGTATCCTCGTTCCCACGGCACAGCCCGTCGCGAAACGCATCGACGTCTCGAATGTCTTCGGCAGCGCACTCAAACCACTCAACAATCACGAGACGCAAGGCCTGGCGAAGCTCGTTATTGGGCAGCCGCAAGGCACGGAGGCGATTGCCATGTTCTGGCTCCTCAGTCATATCTGTCGTCAGGAAACCTGACAGATACAGCGCCGTCCACAGGCCATCATCAGGCGAGACATCTGGCTCTGCAGTGCCCAAACAAAGCGGGACCTCGGCGCGCCCGTGGGCCTCGAGCAAATCGAACAAGACCGAAAGACGCTCGAGATTCCACCCGGCAACTACCCTACTCAGGCAATCGGCATATCCATACAGATCGGCACGCACGGGCGCCGTGCAGCCTCGGTCCAGAAAACCGATCACACGCGCTGGACTCGAGCAATAGGCCCTACCAAACCGATATCCCTCGAGCCATTCACGCGCATCATCCAGGCATTCCTCGCGTCCAGTATGATTCAGCAGAGCCTCGACCTCGGCATCCGAAAAGCCGAACCAACGGTCACACCAGGTCGAAAGCGGCGTCGTCAGACAATACGAGCAGCCGTGCAAAGAAAGCGCCGCTTCAGCAGGTCCGGGACGCTCCCCCATCAGACACGTCAGCCGCAACGAATCGCGCGCAGTGGCAATGGCGTCAAACAGCACACGGTCAAGTAGTTCTGCCGGATCGGCGTCGGATGCGTCCCTCGCGCTCGCACGGCGAGACCACGCCGCATCGTACCCATCAACGAGCAATACAACCTGCCCATCGCAGGCAATCTCCAGCAGCTCAATGAGCACGCCAAGCACCGAGGCGACCTCATCCTCGCTCGCCGCGCCACGCGCAACGCGTTCGATGTGACGCACCTTGTCTCGAGCTAAATCCGGAGCCTCCAAGAGCGCCAACAAGCGAGCGCACTCGCCCGAAAGGGCATCGCGCACGACGTCGGCAATAGCGGCACCACGCCTCGCAGCGCCAGAAAAGTCCAGCGATATCACCGGATAGCAAGCGTACTCATCCCGATAGCGCCCGCCGTCTGCATCCCAAATCTGAGCATCGGCAAACAAACGCTGACCAGCACGACCGACCGCTGGACGCTCCAGAAAAGCCCTGAGCATCGACAAGTTCATGCTCTTGCCAAAACCCTCGGGTCGACAGCACACCACAACGGACGCGTCGCAGTCCAACACATCGGCAATAAACATGGTCTTGTCAACCAGCATGCAGCAACCAAGGGCCTCCGCATAGTCGTGCATGCCAATGGGCAAAACCGCATCGTCGGCACAGCCGATCAAGCGCACGCCAAAGCCAGCAGTACAATCAACATTTGCCTGTTCAGACACCAAAACGTTCCCCCTAAATCGCTGCACGATGCAAATTGTAATGACCGCCTCGCGCGTACCGATGTCGCCGCGCGAACATATCGGGCAACGGTAGCAACAAGAGGTGTGAGGGGGCATAACTAATCGTTGCACAACAAAACGGGGCCCGATGCATTCGCACCGGACCCCGTCCCAACTCTTTAGTTATCTAGCAACCAAGAGGCTACTCCTCCGAGCCGTCCTCCCCAGAAGCCTTCTTCTGCTGATCGAGCTTATGCTTACCACTTACGATAGACGTAGCGCCCAGCGTGGCCAAGCTTGCACTGGCAAGGCTCGCCATAACGATAAGGTCGCCCGTCTTGGGCATGTTACCGCCAGATGACTTGGTCGTTGTAGTCGTCGTGGTCGTGGTGGTCACCGTTTTGGAGTCATTTTGCTCCTGGACCTGGTCATCGGTGTTGCCCTTACCGCTGTCCTCGCCCTGCTGCTTTCCGTCCCCGGTCTTGTCCTTGTTCTCGTCCTTCTCATCAGAGCTAGGACCCTTATCGGATTCAGCCTTCTCGGAAGCCTTGTCCTTTGAGTCGCCCTTTGCGGCCTCGGTCTTTTCCATGGAAACCTGATCAGAGTTGTCCTTGTTCTGGGCCGAGCCGTTATTGACGCCAGCCATCAGCGAAGAACCCAGCGTAGAACCAAGCTGCTCGGAGAAAGAAGGCTTCTTGTCCGGCGAAGCAACGGGAGCGTCCGGCGCCTTATTCGAGTCGTCCTTGGAAGCATCGGAATCAGGGGTCGTGTCAGAGCCGGAGCCGTTGTTAGAGCCGGTGTCAACGGACGAATCGCTCGAGCCGGTAGATGAGTTAGAGGTGTCAGCGCCGGTCGAACCAGAAGCGTCGCTGTCCGTATTGCCGGCAGAGCTTGAAGGCGAATCGCCCGCAGCAGAGCCGTTCGAATCGGAGCCGTTCGAGGTAGAGCCGTCGTTGGTAGTGCCACCAGCAGAGCCATTACCGTCAGCATCGGTCGAGGGCGCATCCATCCTGTCATCGTTGGCATCGTCACTCGAGCCGTCATTCGAATCAGGCGTCGGCGAGGGCGCCGGCGTAGGCTCGGGCTGCACGGGCGTCGCAGCGGCAGCGGCCTCGTCCTCGGCGATATAAACCAAGCAGTCCTTCAGCTCGTTACGGTAGCGGTTCTTCCAGCCCTCATGATACTGGGGCTGGCTCGAATACTTGGTCGCCACGTTATTGACCACGCTGTTGGAAAGCGCCGTCACAAACTCGCGATCAGTCATACTGTTAGAAAGGTTTGCCCAACGGAAGAAGTCCCTGCAACCACCGGTGCCGCACATGTTGGTGATGCTCCATACCATGCCCTTGACGCAATCGGCGCGACCCGAAATATCAATACCCAGGCCGCTCTTGAGCCACGCCTCGGTCACCGCATAGTACGAGTTGTACGCATAGGCATCCTGCAGAGCCGAAAACTCAGCAGGGTCGGTGTTATAAGCGCCCTGGAAGGCCTCCTGCGCAATACGGCCCAACTCGGTGAGCTGGCCGTTCTCGTACATGGCATTGCTCGCGTTGGAAATCTCGCTGCCGCGATCAATCGCATCCTTGAGCATGCCGTACTTGGCAGAATCGTAGTTGTAAACCTGCTTCATAAACGGAATGAGCGACCAGCGGCGATCAAACTGATAGTAGCCCAGTGCGTTATAGCCGTCACCATACGAAAATCCCTGGTTGTAGTTACCATGGCTCTCGTACTTGGTAAAGTACTTCATCTCGGGAGTCACGTTGACAAACGAAACGCCCTGGACCGACCTCAGCACGCCCGAGAAGGACTGCTGGGTGTAGAGACCCTTATCGATATCGGTGGCATCCGAGGCAACGCCCGGCGTGGGCTCCTCGGCAGCGGCGGGTGCCGGCGCGGAAACGGCGCCAAACGAAAGCGCCAACGTCAGGCCCGCGACAATAGCAGAATGCTTGGGCTGCATAAGATCCTCCCTGCATTGGTATAGTTAAAGTGCAGTTTGCAAAGATAAGAGTAAGTATTGCAGCTCGCCCGTTGTTGCACAACAACCCCTCGGTAAACGGCAACAACCCTCCGCGAAATCTTAAAGAATTAAACAAACTGGTCGTCGGGCGCCATCAGAAGCTCGCCGTATCGCTCCATCAGCCCGTCCCTCAACTGACAGAAAGCGGGGATATAGACGTTCAAGATGCGCTGAATCAAGTCTTGAGCGAGCTTGTTGTCGTAGATATGGACGTTCGTATTGCGGTCTCTGAGCATATCCAGCCAGGCTGCCTCATCAATAAAGTCGTAGAATCGGTAGGACTCCTTCAAGATGGCACGAGGAGACCCCGACGCGGCAAGCGTGGCGCCCTCATACTCGAGCAGACGCTTAAGGAGCTTCCAGCTCAGTTCAAATTGAAGATTGAACTTATTAATCAATCCACTCTGAACAAAATCATTGTTGAGATCCTGATTGGGCGCATCCTCAAGATTCGCCAAGGCGCTGACAAAGTTCTCATATTTTTTCATACAGAATCACACCATCCCTGGCAATCTCATCGAGCAATTGCTGCGATAAGGACTCGTCGAGATTGACGACATCTACATCTAAAAGAGTATCAAGATGTTCCTCGATCAAATATAAGAAACGGCCGAAATCTCGGCAACCTGCTACGGCGATGTCAATATCGCTCTTGGGCAAGTTGTCGCCTCGAGCACGAGAACCAAACAACACGACCTTCTCGGCGTCACATTCCCGAGCAAAAACTTCGATTTGCTTGTACACCTTGTCGAGGGATGCCATTTGCACCCCTACAGTTTAATGTCAAAGTTGATCTCGGGGACGGCGGCCAGGTCGGCCAACGTCACGCCGTCGACGTACTTTTCGATCACGTCGTCCAAACCGCGCCAGAACTTGACGGTCGAGCACAAATCGCTGCGGGTGCAGCTATTGTCGATGCCGTCGCACGCCACGGGCGCCGTGCTGCCCTCGACGGCGCGCAGGATGTCACCCGCACGTACCTCGGAGGGATCCTTGGCCATCATGTAGCCGCCGCCCTTGCCGCGCACGCTCTTAAGCAGGCCCGCCTTCATAAGCGGACGGACCAGCTGTTCCAGATACTTTTGCGAGATATGCTCGCGGTCGGCAACCTCGCGCAGGGCAATCTTGCCCTCGGCGTCGCCCAGCGCCGCGATATAGATCATCAGCCGGAGGGCATAGCGGCCCTTGGAAGAAATGAGCATACCTACCCTCCCATCGTTGCTGGGACAAAATACCAGGAGTGTTTGTCCCAAATCTTATGCACGCGGGGCAAACAAACCTGATTATTATGTCCCGCATCTAAAAAGTCGAGTGGATTAGTCGGGTTTTCCCTTGACTAACGCCGAACCCATAGTAACTTTATTCCGAGAAGATTCCTAGGGTTTAGTACACCCATGAGTACACCATATACAGAGAGGGACAGCATGAGCGCAAATCCGCTGCTTTCCATCGAAGGTCTCACCGCCTCCGTGGACGAGAAGACCATCCTCCACAATGTCAACCTCAACGTCGCTGCCGGCGAGACCCACGTGCTGATGGGCCCCAACGGCGCCGGAAAGTCCACCCTCGGCCACCTGGTCATGGGCGACCCCGTCTATACCGTCAACGACGGCCGCATCGTCTTTGACGGCCAGGACATCACCGAGCTCACCACCGACAAGCGTTCGCGCGCCGGCCTGTTCCTGAGCTTCCAGGCCCCGGTCGAGATTCCGGGCGTGCCGCTGTCGAGCTTTTTGCGCGCCAGCATCGCCGGCCGCCCCGGCCTGGAGATGAAGGGCAAGGAGTTCCGCCGTCGCGTCAAGGAGCTCGCGGCCGAGCTCAACATGGATACCGCCTATCTCAACCGCGAGCTGGGCGTGGGCTTCTCGGGCGGCGAGAAGAAGAAGGTCGAAATGCTCCAGCTTCTGCTGCTGCAGCCCAAGCTCGCCATCCTGGACGAGACCGACTCTGGTCTGGACGTCGACGCGCTTTCCACCGTCAGCCACGGCATGGACGCCTACCGCAAGAGCTGCGACGGCTCCATGCTCATCATCACGCACAACACGCGCATCCTGGAGCACCTGGATGTCGACCGCGTCCACGTTATGGTCAAGGGCCACATCGTGCGCGAGGACGACGCCTCGCTTATCCCCTGGATCGACAAGAACGGCTTTGAGACCTTCGAGCGCGAGGCCGCCGAGCAGCGCGCCCAGGCCGAGGCCGCCGCTGCCGAGCAGCAGGCGTAAAGGGGCAACGCAATGACCAAGAACCGCACCGAGGTCGCGGACATCGACCGCAGCCTCTACGACTTCACCTATGGCGAGGAGGGATTCGAGCGCCTCGACGCCGGCATCACGCCCGACATCGTGCGCGAGATCAGCGCAAAGAAGGACGAGCCGCAGTGGATGCTCGACCTGCGCCTCAAGTCCCTCGAGATTTTTAATCGTTTTCCCGACCCGACGTGGGGTCCCTCCATCGAGGGCCTGGACATGGACAACATCGTCACCTACGTCAAACCCAACACCGATCAAAAGCACGACTGGGAGTCGGTGCCCGACGACATCAAGAGCACCTTTGAGCGCCTGGGCATCCCCGAGGCCGAGCGTAGCTACCTGGCGGGCGTCGGCGCGCAGTACGACTCCGAGCTCGTCTACCACAACATGCAGGACACGGCGTCCAAAATGGGCATCGTCTACTCCGGCATCGAGGAGGCCCTGCACGATCCGCAGTGGGAGCCGCTCATCCACGAGAAGTTCATGACACTTATCCCGCCCACCGACCACAAGTTTGCGGCACTGCACGGTGCCGTGTGGTCGGGCGGCTCGTTTGTCTACGTGCCCAAGGGCACCAAGCTCGATTTTCCGCTGCAGAGCTACTTCCGTCTCAACGCCAAGGGCGCCGGTCAGTTTGAGCACACGCTCATCATCGTCGAGGACGACGCCGACCTGCACTTTATTGAGGGCTGCTCCGCGCCCAAGTACAACGTGGCCAACCTCCACGCCGGCGCTGTCGAGCTCTTTGTGGGCAAGCGTGCGCACCTGCGCTACTCGACCATCGAGAACTGGTCCAAGAACATGTACAACCTCAACACCAAGCGTGCGCGCGTGGATGAGGACGGCGACATCGAGTGGATCAGCGGCTCCTTCGGCAGCCACGTGGGCTACCTCTACCCCATGAGCGTGCTCAACGGCCGTCGCGCCCGCTCGAGCTTTACCGGCATTACCTTTGCCGGCGCCGGCCAGAACCTCGATACCGGCTGCAAGGTCGTGCTCAACGCGCCCGATACCTCGGCAACCGTCGAGACCAAGGGCATCTCCAAGAGCGGCGGCATCCAGACCTTCCGCAGCTCCATCGTGGCCACGCCTAAGGCCGAGGGCTCCAAGGCAACCGTGAGCTGCCAGTCGCTCATGCTCGACGACCAGAGCCGCTCCGACACCATCCCCGCCATGGACATCCGCGCCAAGAACGTCGACATCGGCCACGAGGCAACTATCGGCCGCATCGGCGACGACAAGGTGTTCTACCTGATGAGCCGCGGCATCTCGGAGGAAGAGGCCCGCACCATGATCGTCAACGGCTTTGCCAACCCGGTCTCCAAGGAGCTGCCGCTTGAGTACGCCGTCGAGATGAACAACCTGATCAAGCTCGAGATGGAAGGAGCGATCGGATAATGAAACAGACCACGAACACCGCTGCCACCACGCTCGAGCAGGTTAATGCGATGCCTGCCGCCACTTGGGGTTGGCTGCGCATGAACCAGACCAAGCTTGAGCTTTCGGACGAGCTTGCCGTCGCTCCTGCCGAGGCCGTCGAGGTCGAGGGGCTGGACGAGCAGTTCCATGGCGCTGCCGACGCCTTCGACGCCGCCATGGACTCCATGGCCGAGCGCTTCCCCGAGCGCCGCGCCTCCGCCCCCGGCGACGCCGCCGATCGTGCCCGCATCACGCCCGAGACCGAGCTCGACGTGCCCGCCACCTCCGTCTACCAGGCCGGCGCTATCAAGCTCGAGGAGGAGCTCTCCCCTGCCGAAGCCTTCGAGACCGGCATGGGCGAGGCTGCCTACACCTATCTGGCTGATCACGCCACCAAGCGCATCGTCATCGATGTGCCCGCATACAAGCACGCCACGGTTACCGTGCGTGTGAGCGGTGTCGATGCCGCCTCGGCCATCGCCGCCATCGACGTCGTCGCCCGTCCCCAGTCAACGCTCGATCTGCATATTGCCCTGGACTCCCCCGTTAACGGCCAAGGCGTCGTGGGCTCCGTGCTGCGCGCGTGTGCCCACGAGTACGCCACCGTCAACGTGACCTGCACGCAGACACTCGACGACAGCTGGATCGCACTCGACGACACCGGCCTGTTCCTGGACGAGGGCGCGCGCGTCAACGTGCAGCACACCGTCCTGGGTGCCGGCGCCAGCGCCACCGGCCTTGCCGGCGACCTGCTGGGCGATACCGCAAAGGTAACGATCGATACCGATTACCTTGGCGCCCGCGAGCAGGTGCGCGACTTTAACTACGAGCTGCGCCACCGCGGCCGCAAGACCGAGTGCGAGATCGACGCCAACGGCGTGCTGACTGGCACGTCCAAGAAGGTCTACCGCGGCACCATCGACCTCGTGCACGGCTGCAAGGGTGCCGTCGGCACCGAGCGTGAGACGGTGCTCTTGGCCAACAAGGGCGTCGACAACAAGACCGTCCCCGTCATCCTGTGCGACGAGGACGACGTCGCCGGCAACCACGGCGCTACGATCGGCCACGTCCGCGACGAGCAGCTGTTCTACCTCGCCTGCCGCGGCCTTGACCAAAATGCCGCCGAGGACCTGTTCATCCGCGCCAAGCTGGAGGACGCTGCACTTTCCGCGACCGACGGGCGCACCCGCGCCGCCGTCGTCCGCTTGGGCAACAACCTGATCGATAACTTTGAGGAGGAGCTCGCATGATCGACACCGAGCACGTTAAATGCGACACCTGTACTGCCCCCGAGCCCATGGAGCTCGACGCCAGCGACGAGGCCTCGCGCGGCTGGCCTACCGTCGACATCGAGACCAATCCCTACAAGGCGCAGTTCCCGCTGTTCCAGAAGCACCCCGAGATCGCCTTCCTCGATAGCGCCGCCACCGCGCAGCGCCCCGCCTGCGTGCTCGACGCCGAGCGTGACTTCTACCAGCGCATGAACGCCAACCCCCTGCGCGGCCTGTACTCGCTGTCCGTCGAGGCAACCGACGCCATCGCGAAGGTGCGTCAGCAGATCGCCGACGTCATCGGCGCCCCCCAGGCCAACGAGGTCGTCTTCACCCGCAACACGAGCGAGTCGCTCAACCTGGTCGCCAAGAGCTTTGCGCCCACAGTGCTCAAACCGGGCGACGAGGTCGTCATCACCATCATGGAGCACCACTCCAACCTGATTCCGTGGCAGCAGGTCTGCCGCGAGACCGGCGCCAAGCTCGTCTACCTCTACCCCACCAAGACCGGTCAACTCACCACCGAGGAGGTTCTTGCCAAGGTTGGTCCCAAGACCAAAATTCTGGCCGTGGGTCAGGTTTCTAACGTGCTGGGCGTCGAGAACCCGGTCAAGAACCTCGGCAAGCTCGTCCACAAGTACGGCGGCTATCTGGTCGTCGACGGCGCGCAGTCGCTGCCGCACATGCCGGTCGATGTGGCCGACCTGGGAGCCGACTTCTTTGCCTTTAGCGCGCACAAGGCCATGGGCCCCATGGGCATCGGCGTGCTGTGGGGCAAGATGGACCTGCTCAACGCCATGCCTCCCATGCTCACTGGCGGCGAGATGATCGATTCGGTCACCGAGCAGGACGCCGTCTGGGCGCCCGTCCCCGAGAAATTCGAGGCCGGCACGCAGGACGCCGCCGGCATCTTCGCCACGGGTGCGGCACTCGACTACCTGGTCAACACGGTGGGTTACGAGAACATCCAGGCACGCGAGCAGGCACTCGTCCACTACCTGATGGGCGAGCTCATGCAGCTCGACTTTGTCCAGATCATCGGCTCCATCTATTGGGATAACCACCACGGCGTCGTGAGCTTTAACGTCAAGGGCATCCACCCGCACGACGTCGCGAGCATCATGGACATGGACGGCGTCTGCATCCGCGCCGGCCACCACTGCGCGCAGCCGCTGCTTACCTGGCTGGGTGTCGAAAACCTTGCCTGCTGCCGCGCCAGCGTGGCCTTCTACAACGACAAGGCCGACATCGACAAGTTCATCGCCGGCCTGCATCACGTTTGGAGCACGTTCAATGGGTAATCTGTACACCTCCACCACATGCATGGAGCACCACTCGCACCCCGACTATAAATACGAGATGGATGCTCCCACGCACGAGCACGACGGCATCAACCCCAGCTGCGGCGACGAGCTCACCTTGCAGCTGCGCGTCGAGAACGGCGTGATCGAGGAGGCCTCCTTTACCGGCCACGGCTGCGCCATCAGTCAGGCCAGCGCCGACATCATGGCTGACCTCATCACCGGCGAGACCGTCGAGGAAGCTCACCGCCTGGCAGAGCTCTTCCTCGCCATGATCCGTGGCGAGAAGCTCTCCGAAGAGGACCTGGAAGACCTGGACGAAGCCGCCCAGCTCCAGGACATCTCGCACATGCCCGCCCGCGTCAAGTGCGCCGAGCTCGCCTGGCGCACCCTCGACGGCATGCTCACGGGACAAAATAATCAGTAGAACTTGTCCCAAATCTTAAGATTTTTGTTGGCCGAATCGCTTGACAAGAGTGGTTCGGCCATTTTCTATTCCGAGAGCTCAGCCTGTGCCTTCACCCGCGCATAAGCGCGCACGATACGAGATACGGTACTCTTGCCAATCCCGGTATACCGCTCAATCTGGCGCACCGTAAAACCGGCATCGTGCAATCCAAGAATAACGATGTTGCGCTGCGCCGGCGGTGCAGTTTTAACCCCGTTGAGCGGAACCCCGAGGCGCTTCGCCAACTTGCTGGCAAAGGCGCGGCGTTCCCACTCCGTCTCTTTCATATCGCACAGCGCCGGCTCGCTGCCGTCGGGCGTCGAAAGCGAATAGGCAATAAAGCCCTCGGCAGAACCAAAAAGCTCAAGCACGCAAGAAGGATCAGAAAATCCCCTCGCGACATCAGCCGCATCACCGTCGTAAGCGCGCAAATGCTCAGCAAAGCTGCTCCAGGGATAACGCTCGATTAAGCTTACGCCCGCCTCCTGCGGATCGGCGTGTACGGAGCGAATAGCCTCCATCACCTGCCAGTCGGTATCGAGCGAGCGCCGATCAAAACGGTTCTGGAATAGATGGCCTGTACGCCCCGTGCGCTTATTGAACCGCCGCGCGTACGTCAAAAGCAGCCGGTGCATCGCCGCGCTCATCCTGTCCTCGTAATCTGCAAGCACCAGATGCACGTGATTGCCCATAAGGCACCAGGCGATAACCGTCACGCCCGCCTCGCGGCAGCACTCGCGCATCAGCTCCAAAA
>DAWDVX010000040.1:0-21741 GCA_052346145.1 Collinsella sp. | reverse complement strand
CGCACATGTGCGGATGAATGTGGGAGGTGTTCGGATGAAGTTGATAATCAAGGGGAGTTGTGGAGTTGTGCAGGCAGACGAGGTTTTTCTGGAAATACGCTCCCGATGCGCGTATAGTACCGATTGTTTTGTCGGCTCCTGCTGCGTCGAGTCCAAACCGCAAAATGCCATGAGCGGCGCGGATGCAGCCAGGAGGCACGAGGACAACCCATCGTGGCCACGCCCCGTGCTTAAAACCCCAAGAAGGAGTGAACAATGGCAGAAGAGAAGTATGTGCCGCGTCTGAAGACCAAGTACAACAACGAGGTCAAGCAGCAGCTTCAGGACAAGTTCCAGTACGAGAACGTCATGATGATCCCCAAGTTTGAGAAGATCGTCGTGAACATGGGTGTCGGCGAGGCCGCTACCGATTCCAAGGCCATCGACGGTGCCGTGCGCGACCTGCGCGCCATCACCGGTCAGCAGCCGATGATCACCCGTGCCCGCAAGTCCATCGCTACCTTCCGCCTGCGCGCTGGTATGCCGATCGGCTGCAAGGTTACCCTGCGTGGCGACCGTATGTGGGAGTTCTTCGATCGTCTGACCTCCGTCGCGATCCCCCGTATCCGCGACTTCCGCGGCATCTCCGCCAAGAGCTTCGACGGCCGTGGTAACTTCTCCATGGGCGTCACCGAGCAGCTCATCTTCCCCGAGATCGACTTCGACTCCGTCGATCACCAGCGTGGTATGGACATCACTTTCGTGACCACCGCCAACACCGATGAGGAGGCCAAGGCCCTTCTGGACGCCTTCGGTTTCCCGTTCAAGAAATAGGTTCACCTGCCCTATAAGCGCCGTTCCCACAAGGGGGCGGCGCTTGGGGCGAACAATACTCTATGTGAGGAGGATATAAGTGGCTAAGACATCGATGATCGTCAAGTGCAATCGCAAGCAGAAGTTCTCTACTCGTGAGTACACGCGCTGCCAGCGCTGCGGCCGTCCGCACTCTGTGTACCGCAAGTTCGGCCTGTGCCGTGTCTGCTTCCGCGAGCTTGCACTCAAGGGCGAGCTTCCCGGCGTTAAGAAGGCCAGCTGGTAAGTCACTACCAGCGTTTCAAGCATCAGTTTGGAACAGGGAAAACGCGCTAAAAAGGCTTTGCCGTTAAGGGCGGCGAAGAACCAAGAGCACGTGTTCATCAAGAACGAAGGAGAATCTGTATGAACCTTACAGACCCGATCGCAGATATGCTTACGCGCATCCGTAACGCTAACTCTGTGAACAAGGCCACGGTCTCCATGCCGAGCAGCAAGAAGCTCGTCGAGATCGCTCGTGTTCTGCACGAGGAGGGCTACATCGAGGGCTACGATGTCGAGGACACCGTTCCCCAGAAGACTCTGCACATCACGCTTAAGTATGGTCCCAAGAAGGCTAAGGTCATCAACGGCATCCGCCGCATTTCCAAGCCGGGCCTGCGTAAGTACACCGGCGTTGCCGACATGCCCCGCGTCCGCGGTGGCCTTGGTACCGCCATTATTTCCACCAGCCATGGCGTCATGACCGACCGCGATGCTCGCAAGCACAACGTCGGCGGCGAGATCATCGCTTACGTCTGGTAATTCGCTCGGTAGGTAGAAGGAAAGGAGATCACCGTGTCTCGTATCGGTAATAAGCCTGTCCAGATTCCCGCCGGAGTCGAAGTGGCAGTCAACGGCAACAACGTTGTCGTCAAGGGCCCCAAGGGCCAGCTCGAGCTCGATGTCTTTGAGAAGCTCGCTATCAACGTCGAGGACAACGTCCTCACCGTTTCCCGTCCCGACGACGAGCGTGAGACCCGTGCCCGCCACGGCCTCACCCGTGCCCTCATCCACAACATGGTTGTTGGCGTTTCCGAGGGCTTCGAGAAGAAGCTCGAGCTCGCCGGCGTCGGTTACCGCGTGCAGCAGAAGGGCAAGAACCTCGAGTTCTCCCTGGGCTTCTCGCACCCCGTGATCGTCGAGGCTCCCGAGGGCATCACCTTCGAGGTTCCCGACAACACCCACGTGAACGTCAAGGGTATCAACAAGCAGCAGGTCGGTCAGATCGCCGCTGAGATCCGCGGCCATCGTCCTCCCGAGCCTTACAAGGGCAAGGGTATCCACTACGTTGGCGAGCACATCCGCCGCAAGCTGGGTAAGGCCGCCAAGTAGTCGTAACCGACTCACTCGCATAAGACCAGCACCCCGTCAGGTGCTGGCAAGATCAACCTTTTTAGGAGTTTACGTATGAACAAGCATAAGGCGAAGCTGGAAGGCCTCAAGCGTCGTCAGCGTCGTGTTCGCGGCAAGGTCTCGGGTACCTCCGAGCGTCCGCGTCTTCGCGTGACCCGTACTAACGCCAACATCTATGCCCAGATCATCGACGACAGCAAGGGCTCCAGCCTGACGCTCGTCTCTGCCTCGACCCTCGAGGCCGAGTTTAAGGGCACCCACACCTCGAACAAGGAGGCTGCGGAGAAGGTCGGTCAGCTCGTTGGCAAGCGCGCCATCGAGGCCGGCATCACCAAGGTCGCCTTCGATCGCGGTGGCCGTATCTACCATGGCCGCGTCAAGGCCCTCGCCGACGGTGCTCGTGCCGCCGGTCTCGAGTTCTAGGAGGTATGTAGCACATGGCTCGTAATCAGAAGCAGCAGCGCGAGGCCTCCGAGTTCGAGGAGCGCGTCGTTTACATCAACCGCGTGTCGAAGACCGTCAAGGGTGGTCGTCGCATGAGCCTCGTCGCTCTCGTCGTCGTTGGCGACGGCAAGGGCAACGTCGGCGTTGGCATGGGCAAGTCCGCTGAGGTGCCCATGGCCATCTCCAAGGCGTCTCTCGATGCCAAGAAGAACATGTTCCACGTGCCGGTGACCGATCAGGGCACCATCCCGCACGAGGTTCTCGGCCACTTTGGTGCCGGCCGCATCATCATCAAGCCCGCTGTCGAGGGTACCGGCGTTATCGCCGGCGGCGCTGTGCGTCCCCTCTTCGAGCTTGCTGGCATCAAGAACGTCCTGTCCAAGTCCCTCGGTACCGACAACGGCCTCAACATCATCAAGGCTGCCGTCGAGGGCCTCAAGGAGCTCTCCAGCCCTGAGGACGTCGCGGCTCGCCGTGGCCTGACGGTCTCCGAGATGTTCGTCGGTAAGGAGAACTAAGCATGGCTGACACCATCAAGATCAAGCAGGTCCGCAGCACCAACGGTTGCAAGCAGGACCAGGTCCGTACTGTCCGTGCCCTCGGTCTCCACAGGATCCGCGAGGTTCGCGAGATTGCTGACAACGAGTCCGTCCGCGGCATGATCTTCAAGGTCAAGCACCTTGTCGAGATTGTAGAGGAGTAGCAAATGCAGCTTCACGATCTTACTCCCGCGCCCGGTTCCACCAAGAACCGCAAGCGCGTCGGCCGTGGCAATTCTTCGGGTCACGGCACCACTTCTGGCCGCGGCCAGAAGGGCCAGGGTTCCCGCTCTGGCGGCACCAAGGGTGCCGGCTTCGAGGGTGGCCAGACTCCGCTGGCTATGCGCCTGCCCAAGCTTCCGGGCTTCCGTAACCCCCGTCGTATCGAGTACACCGCTGTTAACGTTGAGCGTCTCGAGCGCAAGTTCGAGGACGGCGCTGTGATCGACGGTGCCGCTCTTAAGGCCGCTCGCATCACCAAGAGCGAGTTCGAGCCCGTCAAGGTGCTCGGCAATGGTGAGCTCACCAAGAAGTTCACGGTCAAGGTCGACAAGGTCAGCGCTTCTGCGCAGGCCAAGATCGAGGCCGCCGGCGGAAAGGTCGAGCTGCCGTGCTAAATGGTCTTAAGAATGCTTTCCGCATCAAAGAATTGCGCGAAAAGATTCTTTTTACCATAGCTATGCTCGTCGTGTACCGCATTGGTGCGCACGTTCCTGTGCCCGGCATTCCCTTCCAGGGGATGCTGGGCCTTTTCTCGACCGATAACAATTCGGTCGCCGCAGGTGCTATGGCCCTCCTGAATCTTTTCTCTGGCGGCGCGTTGAGCTATGTGTCGGTGTTTTCGCTGGGCATCATGCCTTACATCACCAGCTCGATCATCCTCCAGATGCTCCAGGCCGTCGTGCCTTCCCTGCATGAGCTTGCCCGCGAGGGCGAGGTCGGTCAGACCAAGATTACGCAGTATTCGCGTTACCTCACCCTGGCTCTGGCAATCCTCAACTCCGTGGGTTACCTCTTCCTCTTTAAGAGCTTCGGCATCAGCTTCAATGGCGCCGGCGCTCCCGAGATCATCTTCGACCTCATGATCGTCGGTACGCTCACCGCGGGCGCCATGCTGATCATGTGGATTGGTGAGCTCATCACCCAGCGCGGTATCGGCAATGGCATGTCGCTGATCATCTTCGCGAACATCATGGCCGGTCTGCCGCAGGCTATCTTCTCCAGCACCGAGGGCAATGCCGGTGGCATCATCACCATGGTGATCATCTGCGCCATCATTTTGCTGGTTATCCCGCTGATTGTTTTCCTTGAGCGCGGCCAGCGCCGCATCCCGGTCTCCTATGCTAAGCGCGTCGTGGGCCGTCGCATGATGGGTGGCCAGACCACCTACCTGCCCATCAAGGTCAACACCGCGGGTGTCGTGCCGATCATCTTCGCTTCGGCGCTGCTGTACTTCCCGGCTCAGATTGCCGTGTTCTTCCCCGGCATCGGCTGGATTCAGGCAGTTGCCTCCGCGCTTTCGACCGGTTGGCTTAACTGGGTGCTTAACGTTGTCCTCATTGTGTTCTTCGCGTACTTCTACACCTCCATGGTGTTCAACCCCGATGACACGGCCGATAACCTTAAGAAGCAGGGCGGCTTTATTCCGGGCGTCCGTCCGGGTAGGGCTACCGCGGCCTACATCAAGAACGCGCTCAACAAGATCACGCTTCCCAGCGCTGTCTTTTTGGCGCTCATCGCCATCGTGCCTTCGATCATCTTCTCCTTCACGGGTAACCATCTGATCCAGGCATTTGGCGGCACGTCCATCCTCATCATGGTCGGCGTCGTGCTCGACACGGTCGATAAGCTCGAAGGCCAAATCAAGATGTATGATTACGATGGATTCTTTAAATAGGCTAGAGGAGGATTGCTCATGAACCTCGTATTGCTCGGAGCTCCGGGTGCCGGTAAGGGCACCGTCGCACAGGAGCTCGTCGCCGAGTTTGGCGTCGCCCATATTTCCACGGGCGACCTGCTGCGTGCTGCCGTCAAGGGTGGCACCGAGCTTGGTATTCAGGCTAAGAAGTACATGGACGCTGGCGAGCTCGTTCCCGACCAGCTCGTGATCGACCTTGTCAAGGAGCGCCTTGCCGCCGATGACGCCCAGCAGGGCTTCATCCTCGACGGCTTCCCGCGCAACACCGCCCAGGCTGTGACGCTCGATTCCGAGCTTTCCGCCATGGGTCGCGAGATCGACTGTGCCCTTCTGGTCGATGTGGCCCCCGAGGTCATTATCGATCGTCTGTCTTCGCGTCGCACCTGCCGCGCCTGCGGTTACACCGGCACCGCTGCCGATGCCACCTGCCCCAAGTGCGCAGGCGAGATGTATCAGCGCGACGACGACAAGCCCGAGACCATCAAGAACCGTCTCGACGTCTACGAGAAGTCCACGAGCCCGCTCGTCGACTACTATCGTGGCCAGGGTCTGCTCAAGTCGGTCAACGGTGACCAGGCTCGCGAGACCGTGTACGGGGATGTCAAAGAGGCTCTCGGTCTATGATCAAGATTAAGTCTGCAACGCAAATCGAGCAGATGAAGAAGGCAGGAGCGCTATCTAAGATGGCGCTCCGCCACGTTGGAGCCATGGTGCGCCCCGGCGTTTCGACTTTTGAGCTCGATCAGCTCGCGGAGCAGATTATCCGCATGCATGGCGGCACCCCTGCCTTTAAGGGTTACGGCGGGTTCCCGGGGACCATTTGCGCATCGATCAACGATGCCGTGGTCCACGGTATTCCCAACCCTGACATGATCCTGCGCGATGGCGATATCATCTCCATCGATACGGGAGCCGTTGTCGACGGTTGGGTCGGCGATAACGCATGGACGTTTTTCGTCGGCACCCCCACGCCCGAAGCCAAGGCTTTGTGCGAGGTCACGCGCGATTGCCTTAAGGCTGCCATCGAGCAGGCTGTTCCCGGTAACCATATCGGGGACGTCGGTTATGCCGTTCAGTCCCTCGCCGAGTCTCACGGTTACGGCGTGCTTCGTGATTATGTTGGCCATGGCATTGGCCGCGTGATGCACGAGGACCCCAACGTTCCTAACTACGGAAAGAAGGGGAGGGGCGTTCGCCTCCAGGCCGGCATGGTCATTGCCATCGAGCCGATGGTTACGATGGGTTCCAACCATGTGAGCACGGGCTCCGACGGTTGGATTGTTACGACCAACGACCACCTGCCCGCCGCGCACTACGAGAACACCGTCGCCATTACCAATGACGGTCCGGTGATTCTGACCACGGATGCCCAAGGTGCTTGGTGTTCGCTCCAAGGCGGAGAAATGTAACAAGTTCCACTTAGTTGTGGAGCCATTACGAAGTTATTACGATGCGTGCATACGTGTTGTAGAATACTCAATCGCTGTCGTTTTCTAGAGAAAGATGATTGCTTGTGAAGAAGGAAGACGCAATTGAGCTCGAGGGTACGGTAAAGGAACCGTTGCCCAACGCCATGTTTAAGGTCGAGCTCGAGAACGGTCATTCGGTTCTGTGCAACATTTCTGGCAAGATCCGAATGAATTACATCCGTATTCTCCCCGGTGACAGGGTTGTCGTGGAGCTTTCCCCGTACGACCTGACCCGCGGCCGCATCACCTATCGCTACAAATAGCGGCACGTATACACGCACTCCATTTCCGACTGCAGGCTTAGCTCAACCTACGGTCGGATTGTGTGTGAAGACCAGCCATAGTTTTAAACGCCTGCGGCTGGGCGAGTAGATAGTAGGGAAGTAGTTTGAGCGCTACCGAAAGGAAGAACGATGAAGGTACGTCCTTCGGTCAAGAAGATGTGCGATAAGTGCAAAATCATTAGGCGCCATGGCAAGGTCCTCGTCATTTGCGAGAACCCCCGTCATAAGCAGCGTCAGGGTTAAGAGAGGAGACTACGTTGGCCCGTATTAATGGTGTCGACCTCCCGCGTGAGAAGCGCGTTGAGATCGGTCTGACCTACATTTACGGCATCGGCCGCACCACTGCGACGAAGATTTGCGTCGAGTGCAACGTTAACGTGGATACGCGCGTTAAGGACCTCACCGAGGATGAGGTTAACGCCATCCGCGATTATATCGACAAGAACCAGATCATGGTTGAGGGCGACCTCCGCCGTGAGCGCAACCAGAACGTCAAGCGCCTTATGGACATCGGCTGCAACCGCGGCCTTCGTCACCGCAAGGGCCTCCCGGTCCGCGGCCAGCGCACCCACACTAACGCTCGTACCCGCAAGGGCCCGAAGCGTCAGATCGGTGCTAAGAAGAAGAAATAAGGAGCGCTAGATAGATGGCTACTGCTAAGAAGAACGTTCGCGCTGCCCGTCTGAAGCGCGCGGACCGTAAGAACATTTCCGTGGGCCAGGCTCACATTCGTTCTACGTTCAACAACACGATCGTTTCGATCACCGATCCCCAGGGCAACGTCATTTCCTGGAAGTCGGCTGGCCAGGTGGGCTTCAAGGGCTCCCGTAAGTCCACGCCGTTCGCTGCCCAGATGGCTGCCGAGGCTGCTGCCAAGCAGGCCATGGAGCACGGTATGAAGAAGGTTTCCGTCTTCGTCAAGGGCCCCGGCTCCGGTCGTGAGACCGCCATCCGCTCCCTCCAGGCTGCTGGCCTCGAGGTCTCGAGCATCCAGGACAAGACCCCCATTCCGCACAACGGCTGCCGCCCCAAGAAGCGTCGCCGCGTGTAACTGAAAGGATCGTATCAATATGGCAATCGACAGGACTCCTGTTCTTAAGCGCTGCCGTCAGCTCGGGATCGATCCCGCTGAGCTCGGTTACAGCAGCAAGAAGGAATCTATCCGTCAGCCCAAGCGCCGTCGCAAGGAATCTGAGTACGGCATGCAGCTGCGCGAGAAGCAGAAGGTCAAGTTCATCTATGGCGTTCTGGAGAAGCAGTTCCACGGCTACTTCAACAAGGCCCGTAAGATGAACGGCGTCACCGGTGAGAACCTCATGATCATTCTTGAGTCTCGCCTCGACAACGTCGTCTTCCGTCTTGGCTTCGCCCGCACCCGCAAAGAGGCTCGTCAGTCCGTCCGTCACGGTCACTTCACCGTGAACGGCAAGCGCGTGGACATCCCGTCCTACCGCGTCAAGGCCGGCGACGTCGTCGCTGTCGGCGAGAAGTTCCGTGACCTCCTCCCCATCAAGGAGGCTCTGATTTCCTCCGAGCGCTTTGAGGTCCCTGGCTGGCTCGAGGTCGATATCGAGAAGCTGTCTGGTAACGTGCTCGCTCTGCCGACGCGTGAGCAGATCAGCGGTGATATCAACGAGCAGCTCATCGTCGAGCTCTACTCTAAGTAGTCCATCCGGGCTGCTGAGGCTGGAGGTAATACATGTCAGAATTCATTAGGCCTCAGGTTCAGGTCGAAGAGATCAACGAGACGTCTGCTCGTGTCTCCGTCGAGCCGCTCGAGCGTGGCTACGGCGATACGCTGGGTAACTCCCTTCGTCGCGTTCTTCTGTCCTCGCTCGAGGGTGCCGCCGTCGAGGCTATTCAGATCGATGGCGCGCAGCACGAGTTCATGACCATCCCTAACATGGTCGAGGATGTCACCGACATCGTCCTGAATGTCAAGGGTCTTGTCTTCAGGGCTCTCGGCACGACCGACGAGGCGACCGCCACCATTTCGGTTGACGGCCCCTGCGAGGTCACCGGTGCGGACTTCTTTATTCCGTCCGAGTTTGAGCTGGTCAACCCCGAGCAGCACATCGCTACGCTCACCGAGGGTGGCCATCTCACCATGAGCATGCGCATCGGCTATGGCCGCGGCTATGTTTCTGGCGAGGCCAACAAACGCGACAACGATCCCATCGGTGTGATCCACGTCGACTCGCTGTACTCGCCGGTTTCCCGTTGCGCCAAGCTCGTTGAGGCTTGCCGTGTCGGTCAGCACACCGACTACGACCGCCTTGTCCTCGAGATCGAGACCAACGGCTCCATCGCCCCGCGCGACGCCGTGGTCCAGGCTGCCAATATCATTAACCAGCATATGGCTGCCTTTATGAACCTTGCCGAGACCCCCGAGGTCGAGGAGGAGGCTTCGATCTTCGCTCCCGAGGTCACCAACGACAACGCTGAGCTGGACAAGCAGATCGAGGATCTGGACCTTTCCGTCCGTTCTTACAACTGCCTTAAGCGCGCCAGCATTCACTCGGTCCGTCAGCTCGTTGAGTTCTCGGAGAACGATCTGCTCAACATCCGTAACTTCGGTGTTAAGTCGATCGAGGAAGTGAAGGACAAGCTTGAGTCCATGGGCCTGAGCCTGAAGGCTTAATGCTTCGCATATTTGAGGAGAAACTAGACCATGCGTCATAACGTTAAGAAGGGCCTGAAGCTCGGCACCGATGCGAGCCACACCAAGGCCATGAAGAAGAGCCTTGCTAAGGCCCTCTTCGAGAACGACCGCATCAAGACCACCGAGACCCGCGCTAAGGCGCTGCGTTCGGTCGTCGATCCGATCATCACCTGGGCCAAGAAGGGCGATCTGCACTCTCGTCGTCTGGCTATCGCCAAGCTCGGCGATAAGCAGCTCGTTGCCGAGATCTTCGACAAGGCTGCCCAGGGCATGTGGCAGGACCGCAACGGCGGTTACACCCGCATCATGAAGCTCGGTAACCGCAAGGGCGACAACGCTCCCATCGTTATCATGGAGCTCGTCACCGAGCCTTGCACGCCTAAGGCTAAGAAGGCTGCTCCGGCCCCCAAGAAGGCCGCTGCTCCCAAGAAGGTCGAGGCTGTCGAGGAGGCTCCTGCTGAGGAGACCGCTGAGTAGACAATCCGTCTGCATAGGCTATATTCGAGGGGTACGTTCGCGTACCCCTCTTTTTTTGTCGCGATACCGTTGCTTGTTTGTTGGGAGCGCCCATGACTGCGCCGTCTGATTTCAATTCGATTTCCGAGCTTGACGCCACACTCGTATTTCGCGTGGCCTATGATGGCTCGTCGTATAGCGGATTTGCCGAGCAGCCGGGACAGACGACGGTTGCGGGTGAGCTACGTCGAGCTATTGAGACGCTCCTGCGCCGTCCGATCGACCTGACGTGTGCGGGACGTACCGATGCCGGCGTGCATGCGGTGGCACAGTTTATCAGCGTGCCCGTAACGGACGCTGAGTTGGCTTTGACGCGCCGTAGGTGGCTGAGGGCCATGGATGCCCTCCTGCCCAAAGATATCGCCATAAACGAGGTCTACAAGGCCCGTAAAGGCTTTTCTGCACGCTTTGATGCGCGTTCCCGTACGTATACGTACCGTATTGCCGATCGCGACGCGCGCCCTGTGCTTTCGCGCGGTGCGGTGTGGTGGCATCGCTACCCATTGGATGTTGAGGCGATGTCTGCGGCCTGTCCCGCGCTGCTGGGCGAGCAGGACTTCAAGAGCTTTTGCAAGGTGGCGTCTGCCGTGGGCAAGCCCACGCACCGCTGCGTGATGCGTGCCGAGTTTGGCCATGAGGTTGCGTTTGGCGAGGACATCCTGACGTTTACCATCGAGGGCAATGCGTTTCTGCATTCGATGGTCCGCACGATCGTGGGCACGCTTGTCGAGATTGGCATGCATCGCCGTGAACCCGAGTGGATGCGCGAGGTCATCGATGCTTGCGACCGTACCGCTGCGGGCCCCACGGCTCCTGCCTGCGGCCTTACGTTTATGGGCGTGGATTACGATCCCGCCGAGCTTGTCGTGCTCGACTAGGGGAGGGCTCGGCGCGTCGTGCGTCGGCACCTGTCATCTGTGGGCTGCGCGTGTGCAACATCTGTTCTTGGCGTGCAATACAACCGGTGTCTCATTGCTTTTATTGCCGGGGTGTACCATGAACGACAGTTTGATTCACTGCTGTCGAGAGGACGGATAACTTGGTTCGACGTGGCTCGCATCCGCGACTTTCGGTGATCCTTGTGGTAGAAGGTTCGCCCAGCTATGCGATGCGTGCGCTCGAGAGTATCCAGAACCAAGACCTCTACGATTTGCAGATTGTCGTTGTCTGCCGCGATGCTGCGCCCGGTGTGCGCCATTCGCTTCAAGTTGCTGCCGACAGGGACATCCATATTGATTTGATTGACGTCGAGGACGCGAAGCGCGGCGCTTGTCTTCGTGCCGGTTTTGCTGCCTCGCGCGGCTCTCAAATCATCGCTATGAACGCCGATGAGTGGTTTGCTCCGCAGTCCCTTTCCAAGATGGTCAATATCGCGTGCGATACTACGGCAGACATAGTGCTCCCCACGGTGTCGCTCGACCGCTATGATGCACATCGAGAGCGCCATTCGCGCGTCTTGGATGCTGCTCATATTTCCATTGATAGCAAATCTTCGATGGTGGCCGGGCTGCCTCAGTTGATTTTAGGCGGCCTAGTCGTTCAGACCTCTGGTGTGATGTACAGCCGCTCGCTGTTTGAGGCATGCCTTTTGTGCGACAAGGTGTTTCGCACAGTTGGGTTTATGGCATGCGCGCTTTCGCAGACACGATGCGTGTCCGGCTGCGGCGATGCTTGTTTCCACACGGCGGCACCTAAACTTACAGATGCCTTTGATCCCACCATGTATGCCAAGCTATCCGATGACACTCGAGCGCTCGACGAGCTTGCGGACTCACTCTCGGAAGCAGACAGCGGTGGTCGGCTCAAGCTGGCAAGCCAAAAGTTCTACTTTGCCGGACTGGTCGCCTGCATCGAGAATTTGTGTCTGAGCCCGCATGGGGTGTCGTCAATCGAGCGTTCCGCCCGCATGCGTGATATGCTCGATGCGCCTCGAACCCGTCAGATGGTCGCCGCGCTCAAGGATAACCATCGGGGGCTCGGTCTGTTGTTTGGGCCGATCGCCAGCGCCAAGCCCGCGCGCTGCGTGATGTGTACGCATCTGGCAGCTTTTCTTAACCGGACGGGCGCAAAAACCGCCTAAACGGCTCATTTCGAAACAAACTTGCATAGAATTGTTTCGAAATGCGTTCTTATACACAAAAGCCTTCAAATAGCGTTAAACTATTCAATCACTGATTGATTGTCTCCGCCATCTTTTGGAGAGAGGGTTTGTATGGCTAAAAAACGCAATGGGCGCCAGGATGCCATTAGAGATATTGTGCGCAATAAGGACGTCCGAACGCAGCGCGTGCTGGTCGATGAGCTCCGCGCTATGGGCTTTGATTGCACGCAGGCGACTGTCTCTCGCGATATTGCCGACATGGGGCTGCGTAAGCTCCCTGAGGGCATCTATGTTCTGGCAGAGGACCTGCACCTGCAGCGTATGGTTTCCGAGCTTGTAACGGGCGTTCTGCGTACCGATAATCTGGTTATGATCAAGGCTCAGCCTGGCACGGCTTCCGGCATCGCCGCCGCCGTTGATGCGGCAGAGTTGCCCGATGTGCTTGGCTCGCTTGCCGGCAACGATACGATTTTGGTTATTGCCCAGACGGCCGAGGACGGCGAGCGTCTTGAGGCGCTGATCAATAAGCTGAGCAATTCTCGCAAGTAGGCGTGCGGGTCGTGCGCTCGGCACTGTGCGCGTGACATGGTGGCTTGTAAGGGGTATCGACGTTGGTCGGTACCCCCCTTTTTTGTTTGCCGGTATAAAGACCGTCCACCAGGTCACTTTAAATTAAAAGGCCCCCGAGCACTTTAATAAGCTGCTCGGGGGCCTTGTTGCTAATGGCCGGATGAATTTCTAGCCGACCGTATCGTCAGGCGTGGGCGAGGGGTCGGGAGTGGGCGTAGGCGTGGGCGTAGGCGTGGGCGTAGGCGTGCCGCCATCGCCGCCGGTCGAACCACCAGTGGAGCCGCCCGTCGAGCCACCGGTCGTTCCGGTGCCGCCGGTGGTGTCGCCGCCCGTGGTCTCGGTCGTCGTGGTAGTCGTGGTAGTCGTTGTGGTGGTTTCCTCTTCGTCCTCGTTCTCGTCCTTGTCGTCGTTCTCCGTCTTCTTGGTGTTGTTGGTGCCGTAGAACTTCCAGACGCTGTTGTTCTTGTAGGTGGGCGCCGTTCCGGTCGCAAACTCCTCGCGCTCGGTACCGGTCAGAACGGTGTTCATAAACCGCTTAAAGACAGGCAGGTTGGTGCTGTCGCCCAGCAGGTCCGTGCCGTATTTTTGGATGGGGATCTCACCTGCGGAATAGCCGGTCCACAGGGCGCACGCCAGCTGCGGGGTATAGCCGCAGAACCACAGGTTGGTGGTGTTGTCGGTGGTGCCCGTTTTGCCGGCATAGGGCTGGTTGACGCTCAGGGCGCCAGCAGCACCTGTACCGCTGCCCTGCATGACGCCGGACAGAACATCGGTGACCGCGGCGGCCTCGCCCTCGGTAAGCACCTGTGAGGGATTGTCCGTGTGCTGGTACAGCACCGAACCGGTACGAGAGTCAATCTCGGTGATGGCGATCGGCTGACGATAGTAGCCGCCGTTGGCAAACGTCGCGTAGGCGGCGGCCATCTCGAGCGGCGAGATCGAGCCAGTGCCGAGCGTCATGACGGGAACGTCCTCGATGTTGTCCTTGGCGGGATCGATGCCGAGCTTTTTGACGAGCGAGATGATCTTGCTGTTGCCGACGGCTTCCGCCACCTGGATGTAGCCGGTGTTGGAGGAGTATGCCGTCGCCTGCTTAAGCGTGATGTTGCCATAGCTATGGTTGGCGTAGTTTTGGACCTCGGTCGTGGTGCCCTTGGCCTTGAGCGGCGAGTTGCAGTTGAGGGTGACGTTGGGGTTCATGCCGTTTTGGATGGCAGTTGCCAGCGTAAAGGCCTTGAAGGTGGAGCCGACGGGACGCTTGGCCGTGGCATGGTTTACGTGGTTCTCGTCGGCGTTGTAGTCGTAGCCGCCCACCATGCACTTGATGTAGCCGGTCTTGGGATCGACGACGACCATGCCCATGTCCAGGCCGTCGAGCGAGAGCGTGTCGAGCTGCTCTCGGACGGCATTCTCTGCCACCTGCTGCATCGTGGGGTCGATGGTGGTCTTGACGGTCAGGCCGCCCTTAAAGAGCACGTCGGTCGAGAACTCCTGCTCCAGCAGCTGCTTAACATAGGCGACAAAGTAGGGCTGCGAGTATACGTCGACGCCGCTGCCCGAAATCTCGGTCACGTTGAGGGTGATGGGCTCGGCCTGTGCGGCATCGTGCTCCTCCTGCGTGATGTGGCCCAGGCGCAACATGTTGTCAAGGACCTTGTTGCGACGGGACAGCGCCAGGTCAGGGTTGACCGTGGGGTCGTACTGCGAGGGCGAGTTGGGAAGGCCGATGAGCAGTGCGGCCTCGCTCAGGGTGAGGTCGGCGGCGCTCTTGGACAGATAGGTTTCGGCTGCGGCCTCGATGCCGTAGGCGCCGTGACCGTAGTAGATGGTGTTGAGGTACATCATGAGGATCTCGTCTTTGGAGTACATGTCCTCCATCTTGACGGCGATGTAGGCCTCGCGCACCTTACGCTCGATGGTCGAGTCGAACTGCTCCTCCTGCAGGATGGTGTTGCGCACCAGCTGCTGGGTGATAGTCGAGGCGCCTTCGTGCCCGCCGCCGAGGGTTGCCACCGCAGCACGCGCGATACCCCACAGGTCGATACCGCCGTGCTCGTAGAAGCGCTCGTCCTCGACGTCAACGGTGCCCTGCAGCACGTAGGGGGAGACCTCGTCCTTGGTGATGGACTTGCGGTTTTGCGTGTAGAAGCTCGCGATCTTGTTGCCGTTGCAGTCGACGATCTCGGTGGGCTCGCTCACCAGATACGCGTTGGCGTCGGTGTAGTCGGGCAGATCGGACAGCCAGCGGTTGACGTTGCCGACCATGCCGATGCCAAACGCCACGCCCGCGATAAGCAAAAAGCCCAAAAACGAGAGCAGGATTATGGGCAGAGCATGCGTCTTTGAACGGCTGCGTCCCTGTCGTTGGCGAGGACCCATATATTGACCTCCAGGTATGTCGTGCCGGACGGTGGATGTGCCGTCGGGGCAGGATGGACATAAGTTACTACACGATAAACCAAACGGGGCGCGTGAGGCCTCGTGTATGCTGGAAGACGGCATTTTTCAGAGTGAATGCATACCTTGGTAAGGAGTTTGTCGATGGCGATTCGGACGATGGGGCCGAGCGGACAATACGATACTGGATTGGATGCTGCCGGTGCGGCGCTGCCCGAGCTGCTGGCGCCGGCGGGCGGACTCGACCAGATGCTTGCGGCCATCGCCGCGGGTGCCGATGCCATCTATGCGGGGTTGGGCGGCTTTAACGCCCGTGTGAGCGCCCATGGCTTTACGGATAACGAGTTTGCGCGCGGCTGCGCCGTGGCGCATGCCCATGGCGTGCGTGTGTACGTAACGCTCAACGTGTTCGTGTTTGACGATGAGTTGTCCGACGCGGTGGCGTTGGGAGCTCATGCACTGGAGCTGGGCGCCGATGCTCTGATTGTCGCCGATGCCGGGCTGGCCTGCGCGCTGCGCACGGCGATTCCCGGGGTCGAGATTCACCTGTCCACGCAGGCGGGCGTTCATAGCGAAGGCGCCGTGCGGCTTGCCGCCGATGAGCTGGGGGTCGAGCGTGTGACGACGGCGCGCGAGCTGACGGTCGACGAGATTGCGGCGTTATGTGCCACGGGCGTGCCCATCGAGGTATTCTGCCACGGTGCGATTTGCATCGGCTATTCGGGGGCGTGCGAGTTCTCGGCCCTGCGGCGTGGGCGCTCGGCGATGCGCGGCGACTGCACGCAGCCGTGCCGTCTGGCGTACGACCTGGTGGACGAGGCGGGGCAGAGCGTTGTCGCCGTCGAAGGGGATCGCCTGCTGTGCCCGCGCGACTATCTGGGTATTGCGCATCTGCCCGAGCTTGTAGATGCCGGCGTGGCGTCGCTCAAGATCGAGGGGCGCATGAAGAACCCCGATTACGTATTCAATGTGGTGCGGGTGTGGCGCCGGGCGCTCGATATGCTGCGCGACGACGCGTGGGACCCCGGTGCCGTGGAAGAGCTTGAACGCGAGCTGGGAAGGTCGTTTAACCGTGGGTTTACCGATGCGTACCTGCGAGGGCGTTCGGGTGCCGAGCTGATGAGCTTTGAGCGCGCAATTAACCAGGGCGTGCGCGTGGGACGCTTGGTTGCTGTGGGCCACGAAGAGGTGACCGTTGAGTTCGACGCCGCCGTGGCGGCGGGTGACACGCTCGAGATTCGGTTCTATCCGGGTGTCGACGCGCGTCCCGATGTGCCCAAGCGCTGGCCGCAGGTGCCCTGCCCGGTGGATGCCGCAGCGGGGGAGCGCGTCGTCGTGCATTGCAAGCGTAAGGTGGGCACGGGCTGCGAGGTATACCTGATTCGCAGCGCCGGCGTGTTGGATCAGACGGCGGCGGTGTTGGAGCGCATGCGGGCCGAGGCGGATGCGATTGCGCCCGTTGCGCGTGCCGTTGAGGTGCTGCCCTTTGAGGGCGTTGCGGTGGATGGCGGTGCGTCGACGGAGTTGGTGGAGTGCGCGGTTCCCACTCGCATGGTTTTTGCTTGGCAGCTGATGGATGCCGACCCGCGCGGAGAACTCGATTTGTCCGACGCCGTTGTGGTGCTTGACGAGGTGTGCCACACGGGTGACGCTGACCGGACCCGCTCACTGATGCAGCGTGCCGGGCGCGTCGTCTGCCGCAACCTGGGACAGGTGGTGATCGCTCGCGAGCTGGGCGTGACGTTTGACGTGGCGGCGCCGGTGTTCTGCGCGAATCGGGCCACGCTTGCCTGGCTGCGCGAACTCGGTGCGGGGCGGGTGTACTTGCCGGCCGAGTTGCTCGGCAATGATGCGGAGCGTATTGCCGAACTGGCTGCTGAACCCGGCGTCTTGGGTCCGGTCGACGCCGACCGTCCCGAGCTTATGGTGTGCGAGCACTGCCTGCTGACCGCCGAGGGCGTCTGCGCCACCGATGCGACGGGACAGGTCCGTTGCCGCGACTGCTTGCGTCGTCGGCAGGTACGCTATCTGGTCGAGCGTGACGGTACACGTCTGCCAGTTGCCATTGACGCATGCGGCAGGACGAGGATTTTCCTGTCGTAGGTGCCGCGTCGCGTCAGTTTGTTATCATATGAGAGTTTATGGACTTCCAGCACCGCCGTTTTCGGCGAGGGTGCTATAGCAAAAGGAGGATACCCAATGCTGTCTGTTGACGAGCAAATGCGTATCATCACCTCGGGCGCCGCGCAGATCGTTCCCGAGGCCGACCTTCGCAAGAAGCTTGAGAAGGGCGAGCCCCTCAACATCAAGCTCGGCGTCGACCCCACCAGCCCCGACCTGCACCTGGGCCACGCCGTGCCGCTGCGCAAGATGCGTCAGTTCCAGGACCTGGGCCACAACGTCACCCTCATCATCGGCAACGGTACCGCGTTGATTGGCGACCCTTCGGGCAAGAATTCCACCCGTCCGCAGCTTTCGCAGGAGCAGATCGAGGCCAATGCCGAGACCTACGTGAGCCAGGCCATGAAGATCCTGGATCCCGAGAAGACCACCATCGTGCACAACGGTGACTGGATCCTTTCGATGGATCTGTCCGGTCTGCTGCAGGTGTGCTCCAAGTTCACCGTCGCCCGCATCCTCGAGCGCGACGACTTTACCAAGCGCTACCAGTCTCAGACGCCGATCGCCCTGCATGAGTTCCTGTATCCCGTGATGCAGGCTTTCGACTCTGTGCAGATCAAGGCCGACGTGGAGATGGGCGGCACCGACCAGCTCTTCAACCTGCTCGCTGGTCGCGAGCTCATGGAGAAGATGGGTATGGAGCCGCAGATCGCGCTTACCATGCCGCTGCTCGAGGGCACCGATGGCGTGCGCAAGATGTCCAAGTCCTACGGCAACTACATCGGCCTGACCGATGCTCCCAAGGATATGTTCGGCAAGACCATGTCCATTCCCGACGAGATGATCGGCAAGTACTATCGTCTGGCCAGCTCGCTCACCCCGGCCGAGGTCGACAAGATCGACGCTGCTCTGGCCGATGGTTCCGCCGATCCCTATGAGCTCAAGCGCGCACTGGGCCGCGACCTGTGCGACACCTACCACGGCGCTGGCGCCGGCGACGAGGCTCAGGCCGAGTTCGACCGCGTGTTCAAGGAGGGCCAGCTTGCCGACTTCCCCGAGAAGCACGTTGAGCTGACCGTCAACGACGAGGGCCAGATTTACCTCGCCGGCCTGCTCAAGGACCTGGGTCTTTCTGCCAGCGCCGGCCAGGCCCGTCGCGATATCGACGGCGGCGGCGTCAAGATCAACGGCAAGGCCGTGGCTCCCAAGAGCTACAACATCGATCCCAGCGCCCTCAAGCTGGGCGACACCCTTTCCGTAGGCAAGCGCAAGGGCTTCAAGTTGATTTAGTTCCGCCGTTCTACCGAACGGCGGACCGGCCGACGCTGCGCGGGCCGCATTTGGACAATCTGACGTTCAACTTCAAGGGCGCGACCAGAAGGTCAGCGCCCTTTCGTTTCACGTCACCTTGTCTCAAATGCGACCCGCTCGCTGGCGATGCCAAAACATCGGCGTTTTTGTTGTCGGGACGGCAGTTAGTAGTCGTCGAGTAGTCATTGGTGCTCAGCGGCAGTCCCCATTGCACCAAGTGGCGTGTGCCGTTAAGCGGAGAGGCGTATTGTTGACCCATCGTTTGGGCATACAATGGCTATTGGTTTGCTGCGGTGAAGGCCTGTCCGCTCCGCAGCTTTTTTCTACGGTTAAAGGAGTATGTATGTCCGTTGAGGTCATGAGGTCTGTGATCGATGCTGCCGAGGGGCGCGTGCCCGTCGACACGCTGTTTACCAATGCACAGATTGTCGACGTGTATGGCCAGCGCGTGGCGCCCGGTAGCGTTGCCGTCAAGGACGGTGTGATCGTCGGCGTGCTCTACGATGGTCGCGACGATGCCGCTGGCACCTATGAGACAACTGAGGTCATCGACTGCCAGGGTCGCTATCTCGCTCCCGGTTTTATTGACGGGCATCTGCATATCGAGTCTTCGAACATCCGTCCCGCCGAGTATGCTCGCATGGCCGCGACGCGCGGTACTACCACCGCCATTGCCGACAGCCACGAGATTGCCAATGTTGCCGGTCTCGACGGCTTGCGCTTTATGATCGAGGATGGTCGCCGCGCGCCCATCTCCATCAAGTACATGATGCCTTCGTGCGTGCCCGCGCTGCCCGACGAGCAGGCCGGTGCCGTTATTTCGGCTGCCGATATGCAGGCGTTTTTTGCCGAGCATCCAGGCGATGTCTTTGGTCTGGGCGAAATGATGAACCTGCCGGGCGTCTTTATGGCCGACCCCGAGACCTGTGCTCGCATCGATGCTGCCAACCAGACGCCGTCCAAGCAGGTTGACGGCCACGCGCCGCTCGTTGCCGGTAAGGACCTCAATGCCTATGCCGCAGCGGGCATTATCGCCGACCACGAGTCGACGATTCCCGAGGAGGCACTCGACAAGCTATCTCGCGGCATGTATGTGATGCTGCGTGAAGGTACGTGCAGCCATGACCTGGCCAATCTATCGCCGATGCTGCTGGAGAATCCCGCGCGCGCCCGCCGTTGCTGCTTTGCGACCGACGACCGCGCTCCCTCCGATGCGCTTTCGACCGGCATGATCGACAACGCCTGCCGCGTGGCCATCGAGGCCGGCGTCGACCCGGTGGTCGTTATCTCCATGGCGTCCCTTTCCACGGCTGAGGCATTTGGCCTGGACCACGGCTGCCGCGACCCGCACGAGCTCCGCGGCGCAATCGCCCCGGGCAAACGCGCCGATCTGCTGCTGCTCGATGACCTGACGTTTGCCACGGCTCCGCATCGTGTTTATGCCGCCGGTGCCCTGGTGGCGCAGGATGGCACCTTTGTGGGCGAGATTGCACCCGAGATGGCCGAGGTTGCAGCCCTTGCCGATGAGCTGCGCGCCTCCGTTAAGCTGCCGAAGCTTTCGCTCGACGTATTCGACTATGCCTTTAAGCCGGGCGAGGCCGTGATTGACGTGGTACCGGGTAAGGCCATCACGGGCGTGGCTCGCCCCGAGAGTGCCGAGGGTCTGCGCCGCATTATGCTGATCGAGCGTCACGGCCGCGGCGTGTCGCTGCAGGCCGAGGGCGCCGATGGCGACGGCCCCGCTGGCCTGGGCCTGGTCGGCAAGCATATCGGTCGCGGCTGGGTGCGCGGTTTCACCATCACCGGTGGTGCCATTGCCTCCACGATCGGCCACGACTCGCACAACGTGTGCGTGGTGGGCGACAATGCGGCGGATATGATGGCTGCCGTCGAGGCCGTGGGCCAGGGCGGCCACGTGCTGGTGCGCAACGGCGAGGTCGTGGCGCGCATTCCGCTGGCGCTCGGTGGCCTTATGAGCGAGGGCACGGCCGAGGACGTTGCCGCGCAGCACGACGACTTTATGGTCAAGGCGCGCGCCATGGGTATTGAGCCGCCGCTCGACCCCATCATGGGCATTATCTTCCTGCCCCTGCCGGTCATCCCGACGCTCCGCATCCGCCCCGAGGGCATGTTCGACGTTACAACCTTCACCTATGCCGACTAGTCATCGGGGACGTTCTTAAACGACTAGTCGTCGGGGACACTCTTTGGCGGGCTGCCTGACGCCGCGACCGTAGGACCTCTGGCATGTGTGAGCTATTTGCCAGGTCCTTGAAACGTTTGCGCCCGCGGAGTCTTATTTGAGCTCCCTTCGGGCTTGTTGGAATCGGATACACGTTCGATTCCAACAAGCCCGAAGGGAGCTTTTCTATGTTTAAACTGATTGCATCCGATATGGACGGCACACTGCTTGACGAAAACGGCCAGGTGCCTCCCGAGACCTACGAATTGATTCTGGCGCTACACGAGCATGGCGTGCATTTCGCCGCATCGTCAGGTCGTCGCTACGATCGCCTGTGTGAGTTCTTTGCGCCCGTTCGCGACAAGATGGACTTTGTTGCCGCTAACGGCGCCCAAGTCTACGCCGACGGTAAGATGGTAGACCGTGAGGTGTATTCGCACCTGGCGATTCGAAGGCTCGCCCAAGCCGTCAGGACGTTTCCCAATCTGCATCTTGCGCTCTTTGACCGAACCAAGTCCTTCTTGCTCGATGACGAGTGCAAGTTCGTGCGTGAGGTCGATAAGGACCTTCCCAATGCCGAGCGCATTTGGGAGCTGCCCGATCCCAGCGTAAATATCATCAAGGCGAGTATCTTTTGCGATGACTGTGCCGTTATGGACAGTGCCTACGTACTGCAGCGCGAGCTTGGCCAGCTTTTTACCTTTGCGCCTTCTGGAAACGCATGGATCGATGCCATGCAGCCTGGTGTGTCGAAGGCCTCGGGAATCGAGCAGCTCATGGAGCACTATGGCGTCGAACGCGACGAGGTCATGGCGTTTGGCGACTCGATGAACGACTACGAGATCATTCGCTTTGTCGGCACGGGCTGCGCGATGGAAAATGCGCGCCCCGCGCTCAAGGCGGTGGCCGATCGCGTCGTAGGCTGCAACCGCGACCACGCCGTTCAGCATGAGCTCCGTCGCGTGCTGGAGAGTCTCTCCTAATCCGGCACTTGGGGACGTTCCTTTTAATATGAGCAGGACATTGTCAAGAGGCAAAAT
>DAWDVX010000039.1:13827-21970 GCA_052346145.1 Collinsella sp. | reverse complement strand
GAATCGGCTAAGGTGCGATGGCGAAATTGGTTGTTTTTACAGTAGCGCTAACACGGCCCCTCGAGCCTGATTTCCGAGACCCACCTCCAGTGGGCCCTCGTCCAGGCCTTCTTCCTCGCCCCGTCGGCGTTGCGCTCGTCCCAGACGTGGCCCAGCCTGATCAGGAACATGTTGAGGCGCTGCCTCGAGCGGCGGAGCTCGCGGGTCGCGTCGTCGAGGGCGTGGTCGAGGTCCCGGGCGGCCTCGACCGCCATGTCGGGCAGCGGGACCTCGACGATGTTGTGGGTGGCGAGCATGCGGGCGATGAACTCGGCGTCGCGCCGGTCGTTCTTGCGCCGGGCGTCCGCCGCCGGCCTCTGCATCTTGGAGACGGCGGCCACGGCGCAGTCGAGGCCGAGCGCGCGCAGCTCGCGCGCCATGTGGAAGCCGGTGGGGCCGCTCTCGTAGCACGCCCTCGGGTCCTCGAAGCCGAGGGCCCACTCCGCGATCTCGGAGGCGTCGGTGCCGAAGCTGCGGCGCACCACCTCGCCGGTGAAGGGGTTGAACGCCGCGGCGGCGACCGATCGCGCGTGGACGTCCAGGCCGATGGAGGTAACATGGGGCATGGGAAGCCTCCTCCCCGCAGGTGCGGTAAGGGCTACCGCACGGGCCGATACTCAAAGCCCATTGTGGCACCCCGAGCCCGCGGAAAGAAGCTGCGCCGCGGGGGAGGCGGCCCCCAATGGCTTTCTCATATCGTCTTTTATGTCGCCAAATCCGCTGACAGCTCCAACCGCCCAACTAGCCAAAAGCCGACCATCTGCTTGCCGATCTATCCATCGGCATAACCAATCAGTCCGCACCGCAACTTCTCAGCAAAACGCCGCGATGTCTGCGCCCTGCGGTATCCTTGAGCCACTTGCACCTGCAGCACCAAGGAGCCGCCATGCGCACCGAGCTCGATGTCCCCTTTTCGCACAAAGAAGAAGCCAAGGCGCTGGGCGCCAAATGGGACCGGACCAAGAAGATCTGGTATGTACCCAACGGCGTCAACCCCGAGCCCTTTGCCGAGTGGCTGCCCGGTGTTGACCGATCCGACCCCTCAGCGCCGTATATATATCTAGTACTGGGCAAGCGCGAGTGCTGGAAGTGTCACAAAGAGACCTCGGTCGCGGCCTTCGGCATTCCCTATCGAACCGATAACGACGAGAGCATCACCATCGCGCACGCGCCCAACGAAGCCGGGTACATTGCCATCGACACGGCCAACGCCAACGCACTCGCCATCGTGCCCGCTCTTGGCTGCGTACCGGGCGAGATCCGCGACTACCTTCATAAGCGCTGCGGCTACAAGCCCGTAGGCGCGCGAGCCTCCAAAGCCCCGTCGCTCGGCAACACATGCACCAGTTGCGACGCGCTGCAAGGCAGCCGCTATCTGTTCGAGGAGCCCTCGTCCCCGTTTGCCCTCACTGCCATCAACAAGCTGCCGGCACTGGAGTTTATACGCGTCGAAGTTGCCGGCGTCTTTGGCGTCCCGGCCACGCGTACCGACTTTGACCAGGCGCTCTTTACCTGGGCACGCGACCATCACGCCGAGTTCCACAAGCAACTCGGTGAGGGGATTTATTTGTAGAGACGGAGAAGCCTTCACAGCCAGCTCCTCCGCATCACCTATCCCTCGTCGCCGGCGTCATACACGATATCGAGGCCACAAACAGGGCATTTCTCCGGATACACCGGCATATGAACGCCTGTCTGTTTTCTCACTTCGTCGCTGAGTCTGTCGCGCGCATCGATGAACCGAATGTCGAGACACTGTATTTGCGAGCCACAGCAAGGGCAGGTGACGACAAACGACCCGCAATCAACCTCTACGCTCGGAAACATATTGTTGTCTATAAGGGCACACGGCAGTTTTCCGTACTTCCCCATCGCAATATCGCCTCGCCAGCTCATACACGCTCCCCTCTCGCTATACAAATCAGGAAGAGCATGCACCGGCGGGCGTGCGCGAGATTGCATCGCCACGCGATCCGATCAAACAATACGATCGTCAAAGAATGCCAAAGCCAAATACGCTAATACGGCAGAAGCCCCGCCTTTTCACGCTTCTTTTCCGAGCGATCGAACTCAATGCGATGGGCCTCAAGAAACACCGTATCGGGTCGCCACTGACGCTCATTCGGCTGCCTTAGCGTCGCACCCGCAAAGGAAACGTAGTCGGTCTTATCCAGCAGGTACGATCCACACAGCCGATATTCACCACAAACAGGCTCAAACGAAATCAGGTGAGCATCAAATAGGGAATGAAGGTCGCGCCGAAGCAGAATGCCGTTGCTGGCAACCTGCGATTTGGGTCCCGAGTAATTCTCGATATGCGCAGCCTCCAGAGCTTCGCTGACGCCGCAGTCCGACACCGCACAACGGCCGTCATAGGCGGCAACGAGCTGCTTGCGGAACCATTGTTGCCCCAATCGCTCGCGCCTTAACGCATAGCGGACCTTTTCGTCGTCGGTCGCACCCTGTCCGGCAAACTCAATATCGACGGGCATGAGCTTCAGATAACTCATGTCGGGTGCAAAACGTGGATCCGGTCCGCCTTTATGAACAGGACCGTGCAGAACAAACCATCCGTTTTCGGGCTCGAACCGCTCAACAAACGCAAGGCCGAGCACCTTATAGCCCACCTCGGTTGCAAATATGACTCCGACTGGGACGCCACACTCCATGCAGTTGAGCATTTTACGGTTGTAATTCTGGTCTCGAAAACCAACGGTACCCGGCGCTTGAACCGAGTACTTAATGACCCACGTACCATCGTCCAAATAGAGCGGAGGCACATCGGTGTAGAAGCTCTTTTTAGAGTTATGGACCGAAAGCGCAAAGATCTTATTGGGATCTTGCTTCACCCGATCCTGGCCCGGCCAGAAGATCCCTGAATCCCGCGTTACGGGAAAGAAGTCCGAGCCAATTCTCAAACGGTACTGATACTGAGGGCTATCTTCCTTGGTGTGGTGCGGAAGGCTGGTCCAAACGCCGCCGCGCTGTTCCTCACCCAGAAACCACTCCCATGCCTCAACGTATTCGGAAGGCACGAGACTGCAGGCGCGGTCATAGCTTGGTCCATCCATCAACGGAACAGCAAGGTCAATGTCGTTCATCGCCAGCACCTACAACCATACGAACGCGAGTCATGCCCCTCAATAATATGGCCGAGAGTCAATTATTACGAGATCTCATTCCGCGATCGGCACATCGCTGATGCTCTCGGTTTGCCGCTGGCGCGCTTGTACCCCGCTACCCCACTCCCCTGTATACTGATGTAGCACGTGTTTCTTCCGGGCTTGTTGGGCCGGATTGTTCATGGGAGGGTCTTATGGCTGCTTCGAATCCGCCTAAGGGGAGCGTTTCTTCTTCGTCCATCAAGCCGGTTACACGCAAGGCCGTGCGTTGCCAGCGCGAGGTCGCTTGGCTTGTCACGCAGGCGGCGGGCAGGCTTGTGGCGACCACTCAGGACGTCAATGCGCCTACGCCGAGCTTTGTGTTAGCGGCGGCGCTGGATTTTGTGCGCCAATTGGAGCTTGCCGCGCAGGATGCCAACGGCCACCTCGACTACCAGAACGTTATGGCGCCCGACCTGCAAACGTTCTGTCACATGGCCAAGTTGCCTGCCGCGCCCAATGCGCTTTCGGACGCAGGCTACATGTTTACGCTCTCGGGCGCGGACCTTATCCGCGATATCTATGCATACTGCAGCGAGCTCGCCGAGCGCCATGTCTTTGACGCGGCTGAAGTCAAACCGGGATATGTCATCAAGCTGGTTCTTAGGCTGTTCTTGATGGACGGGTTCGCGGCCATGCCGGCGTAAGCCGAGTCTTTAGCATCACCGTCAACTGGGCAACAACCGCTTAACCTTAGTGGGCGCCAATCGAGGGTCGATTATTGGGTCGCCTCGTCCACTAACGCAAGATGCCTTGGACGGTCGAGGTACGGCGCAGGTTTTTGGCGACAGCCGCGACAGTATCCGAAATCATCTCGTCCAACCATCCCTCACAGATTGTGCGGTCCATGAACCTCAGCGACTCCGCCGTGCCTTTCCGGGTCCCCGCATAGACAACCATGTCGATAAAGAGCTTGGGATAAAACTGCTGAGGGCAGGTGCCCGCAACTTGGAGTCCAGCCTTGGTGACATTGCCCTGGGAATCAAGGAAATCCGCGGATAGATTTCCCTCGTCTCTCAGTTATCTCTCAAAATTATCTCTCATCTATTTCTCTATCTCTCTATCTCTCTATCTCTCGGCTTAGCGATAAGAGATAGATAGAGATGGAATGTCTACCATTTGCTTCATTTATACATATTATTGCTGGTAGAACAATTGGTATTGAGACAATACCATGATTGCCTGTCTCTTTGCTGCTCAGTTATCTCTCGTATTAGTGACGAATGAGAGACGAGAGATACGTGAGTGATGGACGAGCGTGGATTTTTGGACGGTCGGAAAATCCCTCAAACAAAAAAACGGGGCCGGCCTTACGCCGAGCCCCGTTTTCAAACGGTCAGTTAGTTATCCAACGCGCGAGCATAGCAGTCAACATTACGCCGCCGCGAACACTCCCAAGCCCGTTCCGATGATGCAGATTGCAAAGATGCCCAAGATGATCCAAATGGTCTTGACGCCCTTTTTGTACAGGGCGACGCAGGCAAAGGTTGCCAGCAAGGGCAGCAGGCCGGGGAAGATCGAATCGAACAGATCCTGCAGGACAATCTCCGAACCACCCACGTCAAAGGTCAAAGCAGTGGACAGGGAGACCTGTGCCGCAATCATGGCGCCGATAACGGTCATTCCGAGGACACCGGCAGCATGCGTCATGCGAGACATAAGGTTGTTCTCTTCGGACTGCTGCAGGAACTTGGTACCCAGGTCGTAACCCAGATGGGCTGCGACGATACGCGTTGCAAAGTTAATCACGGAGTAGATGAGCGCGTACACGATGGGGCCGAGCGGGTTGCCCGTCGAAGCGATGCCAATACCAATGCCGGCGGCGACCACGCGGAACGTACCCCAGTAGAACGAATCGCCAATGCCGGAAAGCGGTCCCATGAGGCCGACCTTCATGGCGTTAATCGAGGACGTGTCGAAGTTCTTATCGGCAGCCGCCTGCTCTTCCATCGAAACCGTTAGGCCGGCTACAAACGGAAGCACATGAGGCGTGATGTTAAAGAACTCGGTATGGCGATCGAGCGCCGCATAGTAATCGTCGTCGTTGGGATAGATCTTTCGCAGGGGCTTCTGAATGGTGTACATGAAGCCCATTGCCATCATCTTGTCGTACGACTACGAGCACTGGCTCGTAAACTGGCGAAGGAACATGCTCCGATACATATCGGGGCTCATAATCGCGTCCTTCTTGGCCTCTTTGAGGTCGGTGTTCTGGGTAGCCATTAGAAGTCCTCCTCTTCATCTGCAGCAACCGTCTGCGGACCGGACGAGCCCTCGCGGAAGGCCAGGAGCAGTGCGACGCAAATGGCAGCTGCGGCGACGCCGATAACGTCCATCTTGAGGTAGATGACCATAATGAATCCCAAGAACAGCCAAGGAAGCAGCTTGTTATCGCCCATGGTCCTAATAAGAAGTGCGAAGCCGATGCAGACCATGACGCCGGATGCAACGTTGAGGCCGTCCATCACAAACTGCGGAATCGCGTTGAGCGCATTGTTGATGAGGTCGGCACCAAAGAACAGCGAGCAAAACACCAGCAGTGCAGACGGAATGCCAATCGACAGCGGCACGACGGTCAGATGGTACAGGTTCGCCTTTGCAAGATCGCGATTTGCCAGAGCGGTCTCAATCTTCTTGCAGGCAAAGGCACCCGGAACGGCGTAGCAGAAGTTGCGCCACACCTGAAGGAAGACGGAGACGGGAAGGGCGAGCGCGACGGCAGTTGCCGTGCCCGTACCCGTAATGACGGCAAACGCGCAGCCAAGCACGCCGGAGGCATAGACCTCGGGAGGAACCGCCGCGCCGACCATGATGGCGCCCATGAACATGGACTCCAAAGCAGCGCCGACGATAACGCCCTGCTGGACATCGCCAAGGATCAAGCCGACAAACAGGCTCGTAAACAGCGGACGACCAAGCATCGTAATGCCAAATAATTGCTCGTCCATGGATGCAATAAATGCGACCAGTGCAACTAGAAGATACTGGATAACCATTTCGATCAACCCCAGAAACAGGTCTGCAGGCGAGGCGTTCTGCGCAGCTCGCCTGCAGACAACCGCAGCAATTTGAGAGGATTAGTAGTTCATCTGGTGATAGTAACGACGCGTGGTGAGCGGGTGGTTACGGACGTGCTCGAGATGGCAGCTCAGACGCTCGGTGATGGTGTAGGTGACCATCGGGGAGACGATCTTGCGGAACTCGGGGTCGCTGAACGGCAGCTCGACCTCGGCGGTGTCGAACTTGTTCACGCGGACATGGACGCCCTTCTCGTCGGCGAGCATGTGAGTGAAGTTGTCCACGCGGTCCATGAGCTTACGGGTGTCGTCCTCGCCGTAGAGCATGATGAGGCTCGTGCCCTCCTCGCAGAGTTCGATGGTGCCGTGGAAGAACTCGGCGGCGTGGATAGACTTGGTCTTGATCCACTGCATCTCCTCGAGAATGCACATAGCGTAGTCGTAGGCCTCACCCCAGAGCATGCCGGAGCCAATCACCATGTGGTAATCGGTGTCCTTGAAGTCCTCGGCCATGGCGGCGCAGCGCTCGTCCTGAGCGTCCTTGGCCTTGATGAGGTACGGAGCGATGTTGCCGAACTCCTCCATGAAGGTGTCGTACTTGGGGAAGGCGCCGGCGTTCTTGAGGAAGCGGGCGACCAGCGTGATCTGGTAGGTGTAGATGGCCTCGCACAGAACGTCGTCCTCGGCGAAGCTGAAGAACTTGTAATCGGCGTACTCAGTGGCCGGGGTGTTGTCGTTGGAGACATACATCAGCGTGCGGGCACCCTGCTCCTGGCAGAACTTGGCGGCCTCGATGATCTCGGGGGTGGTGCCGGTACGGGTGGAGAAGACGCAGACCGAGTCCTTGTTGAAGGTCTTGGGCGGGCATGCGAGGAACTCAGCGGCAATCTCGCAGTGGACGTCGACGTCGGCCGTGGTGGTCTCGATCCAATACTTCATCGGGAGCGTGTGGGCCCAGGTGCCGCCGCAGCCGATGAAGAAGATGTTGGAATAACCCTGCTCGCAGACCTTGTCCACGGCAGCCTCAATCTGAGGACGGAGAGCGAGGGCATCGCTCACAACCTTCTCGTAACGAGGCTCATCGAAATTGAACATCCCTTACTCCTAACTCACTTGGATGAACCCTTCATTCATCCCATGACGTTATAATACTTTATATAACTAACTATGCAAGAACTATTTCAGATTTTTTTGATTTTTCTTTAATAAAAAGTCCGCCGATCAAATGATCGGCGGGCTAAAGAAAGGAGGACCTAGTTAATAAATGCTAGACAATGGCATGTTTCCAGCTAGAAAACGTCCTTGGCAAGTACCTTTGAGTCATTGGGAACCTGACGGATTTCGATAACCACGCCATCGTTGACAAGCTCTTGGATATGCTCGGCATCGGTTTCGGTCGCAAAGATCGCGGGGGTCGGATGAAGCGTGGTCTCGGGAGACTTTCGAGTTCCGCCCAAATTGATCTCCTTGATGTCTTTGCAACCCTTAGCAAGGCGATAGGCATCCTCGATCGTCTCGACAACGATAAACAGCGAATACTTGTCGGTGACGCCGCTGTTGAGCGCCTCGATAGCAGCGTTCACGTCTTTTATGACGAGCTTCACGCCGTTGGGACGAGCTAGCCTCAAAGCGGCTTTTCTCATGTCGTCTTTTGCCACGGCGTCGCTGGCACACAGGATGCAATCGACATCCAGCGCATGCGTCCAGGACATGGCGACCTGGCCGTGAATCAATCGGTAATCGACCCTCGTAAGCTTAATCATCGTAATCATCTCCGCGCGTAATAAAGGTAATGACAGGGTTGAATTATTCGTTGAAGCTTGAGCTAGAACTCTTCTTCTTCGACATCGGCGAGCATATCCGCCGCCTCACAAAGCTGGATAAACAAACGCGATCCCTCGACCGCGGCTTTGGCCTTGTCCGCAT
>DAWDVX010000039.1:0-13817 GCA_052346145.1 Collinsella sp. | reverse complement strand
TGTCCGCATCTAGGAAGTCCAGCTGTGTAACCATTTCCACCAGCAGCGGCAAGTTCATTCCGGCGATCAACGTAAACGATCCGGCGGCCTGCCTCTGGATGAACTCGTTGTTTACGGAACCGCCAAAGATGTCAGTTACGACAAACCACGTGTCGGCCGGATCCTTCGACTCCATCCAAGCATCGATAAGCGCTGCGACATCCCTCGTGTCGTCATCGACATAGGCGCACAGACACTCGATTCGGTCGTTGGCGCCCATCAGAATCTCCAGAGAGCTTTTCATACCTTGGGCGAGATAACCATGACTCGCTAGCAATATCTTATTCATAGTTCTCCAATATCAATAAGACGTACTATATTGTCATAACAAAGTATATAAGCAATTTCCTTTTTTGCGGTGCGTTAGTTCTCTAATTCCGCGAACGGTAACAATTGGTCGGTAAAACGGCCGCTCCTTTTACAGAACGGCCGCCCTTGCTTACAGATAGAACTTCAGTCGCTCGGTGCAGTACACCTGACGGGAGATGAAAAGCGGCTCGCCGCTTGGAGCATAACGTCTATCGACAAACAGAAGCAGCGGAGAGTCCAGCTCCACGTTAAGGTATGTCGCCTCGAGCTCGCTCGCATAGCAGACCTCGAGCGTACGCGTGTTGGGACCCATCTTGATCCCCTGGCGATCGAGTACCGCCATCAGCGAATCCTCGAAGGATTCATGCTCCAAAAAAGAAAGCGCAGCGGAATAGCTATTGGTTTCCAGCATCGTGGGCTTGTCATCCACAAGGCGCAGACGACGACTACGCAATACCTTTTGGGTATCGTCTACGCCTAGGAACTTCGCGTCTCGCAGGCTTGGGAAGTCCCAGCCCATTGCGAGAACCCTGGTAGACGCCTGTTTTCCAGCAAGCTGGCACGACTGGGTAAAGCTCTCACGGTCGTCCGCGGCATACATCTGTGTGTCCGACGAAACGAACGTGCCCTTGCCGCGGGCCCTCTCAACAAGCCCAGCATCTTCCATTTCTTTAATTGCGGAGCGAACCGTTATTCGGCTCACGCCAAATTGCTCGATGAGCTCCGCCTCGGTCGGAAGCTTATCTCCCGGGCGGTACGTGCCGTTGGCGATCGAATCAGAAAGCGCACGAACAATCTGTTTGTACAGGGGGATAACGCTATTTGCTTCAACCATATCAACCATACCTTTGCAAGGAATCAGCAGCTTATAGATATATGACTTATATTGTATTAGAACTTTTTAGGAGTCCATATATTTCCTAAATGATTCGGTAAACGGGGTGTTATTTCACTTTAGCGGGATGCAGCGGCTACCCGCGGCATTCGTTATCAACCTAGCTAGGCTAGTCCACCCACATCGTCTCCAGTTCGCCGCAGAACCACGGCCCCATATGGGTATACTCTCGAGGATTCGACTCGATTCGCCCCCGCTGGGGCGTCAAAGGAGACTGCATATGTCCACCACCTCAACCGATCCGCGCGCCGCTGCCGCCGCGCTGCTGGTGCCCGGCACTACCTGCCACGACTTTGCCGTCGAGCGCTGTGAGACCGTGCCCGAGCTCGACTCGGACGCTTACGTGCTGCGACACACTACCTCGGGCGCTCGCCTGCTGTACCTGGCGTGCGACGACGAGAACAAGGCCTTTGCCATTGGCTTTAAGACGCCGCCGGCCGATTCCACCGGCGTGTTCCATATTCTTGAGCACTCGGTGCTGTGCGGATCGGCCAAGTTTCCCGTCAAGGAGCCGTTCGTGGACCTGATCAAGAGCTCCATGCAGACGTTCCTCAACGCCATGACCTACCCCGACAAGACCATCTACCCCGTTGCCACCACCAACGAACAGGACCTGTACAACCTGATGGACGTGTACCTGGACGCGGTGTTCAACCCGGCCATCTACACCAAGCCCACCATTTTTGAGCAGGAGGGCTGGCACTACGAGCTGGACCTGCCGGAGGACGCCGGGGGCGACGGCAGCGCCGCGAGCCTGCACGAGGGCACGCTGCGCTATAACGGCGTGGTGTTCAACGAGATGAAGGGCGCGCTGTCCGACCCCATGAGCGTGCTGGACGACGCCGTCAACGCCGCGCTCTATCCCGACACCGCCTATGCGCACGAGAGCGGCGGCGACCCGCGCGCAATCCCTGCGCTCACCTACGAGCAGTTCCTGGACACGCACGCGCGCCACTACAATCCTTCCAACTCTTATATAACGCTCTACGGCGACCTAGATGTGGACCGCGCACTGGCCTTTTTGGACGAGCGTTATCTGTCGCAGCCGAGTGCCGCGAGCCGCCGCATGGACGCTGCCGTCGCCGCCGGCGAGGACCCGTCCACGCTGGCGCCCAATCCGCTGGGCGTGCAGGCACCCGTGACCTGCGAGTACAAGCGCGTCGAGATGGCCACTACACCCGAGAACGCCCTGGTGGGCCTGGGCCTGGTGCTGGGCAGCGCGCTCGACCGCAAACGCACGATCGCGGCGGATATCCTGTTTGAGGCACTGCTGGGCTCCAACGAAGCGCCGGTTAAGAAGGCCATTCTGGCCGCCGGCCTGGGCGGCAACGTGGTGAGCTACACCGCGGCCGAAAGCCTGCAGCCCTACGAGCTCATCATGCTGCAAAATGCGCAGCCCGGCGTGGCGCGCGAGCTGCGCCGCGTGTTCCAGGACGCCTGCCGCGACCTGTGCGAGCACGGCGTTCCGCGCGAGCGCCTGGAAGCCATCATCAGCAGCAACGAATACGACCTGCGCCAGCGCGACTACGGTATCGCCGACGGCGTGGCCATTGCGTGCGACGCGCTGAGCACCTGGCTCTACGATGACGATGCTGCAACGCTGGCGCTCAAGTACGGTCCGGTGTACGAGGAGCTGCGCGGCGAGCTGGACGGCAGCTATTTTGAGGACCTGCTGCGCGAGCTGGTGCTGCAGAACGATCACATGGCACTGGTCGAGCTGGTGCCGGTGGACGCCGCCGAGGGTTCGGAGGGTGCCGAGGCCGCCGAGCTGGCAGCCAAGCGCGATGCCATGACCGATGCCGAGCTGGCCGACGTGGTCGAGCGCACGGCCGCGCTGCGTGCCGCGCAGGAGGCGGAAGACACACCCGAGGCCAAGGCCACGCTGCCGCGCCTGCGCGTGTCCGACATTGGCGAGGCGCGCCCCGAGCCGCCACTGGTCGTGGACACGACCGCGCCCATCCCCTGCCTGCGCCACGGCATCCCCACCAACCGTCTGGCCTACGCCATGCAGTATTTCGACCTGAGCTGCGTCGCGTTTGAGGACCTGCCCTATGTGACACTGCTCTGCCGCCTTCTCAAACAGCTGCCCACGAGCGAGCACTCGGCCGAGGAACTCGACAACTTGCTCGCTGGCAAGCTCGGCTTTTTGAGCTTTACTACCGAAGTCATGACGCAGCCCGAAGTGGACGGCGTGCGCCCCTACCTGCTGGTGAGCGCCGGCACCCTGTCCGAGAAGATCGATGCGCTGGCGAGTCTGCCGCGCGAGGTATGGTCGAGCACGCTTTTGCTCGATGCCGACGCCGGCCGAGTGCGCGACGTGCTCACGCAGATTCGCATTGGGCTTGAGCAGGGCTTTATCAACAACGGCCACTCGGCGGCACTCGGCCGCGCGATGAGCTACAGCTCGCCTTCGGCCGTGGTGCGCGAGCAGCTCTCGGGCGTAGACTTCTACCTGTTCTTGCGCGATCTGCTCGAGCACTTTGACGAGCGCGTGGACGGGCTGCGTACCAAGCTTGCCGAGCTGGCGGAGCGCATCTTTGTGGCCGATGGCTGCATGGCGAGCTTCACCGGCAGCGACGAGGACTTTGACGCATACTGGGCCGCCGCGGGTAACCTGGGGCTGGGCGCTGGCGACGGCACCGATGCCGGCCGCGACGCGCTCGTGGTGCCAACGCCGCGCGACCGCCACGAGGCTTTTGTCATCCCCAGCGACATCTGCTTTGCGGCAAGCGCGTGCGACCCGCGTCGCCTGGGCATTGACGTGACGGGCGCCTGGGCGGTTGCCGCCAACGCACTCTCCTACGACTACCTGTGGAACGAGATCCGCGTGAAGGGCGGCGCGTACGGCTGCGGATTCCGCGCAGCCGGCGAGCGTCAGGCGGCGTTCTACACCTACCGCGACCCGGCACTCGACCCCTCGATTGAGCGCGTGGAGCGCGCGGGTGCATGGCTTAGCAGCTTTGAGCCCGACGAGGCCGCCTTTGAGGGCTTTATCGTGAGCTGTGTGAGCGGCATGGACGCGCCGGTGAAGCCGTACGCACTCACCAAGCGCCGCAACACGACCTACCTGGCCGGGCTCGATCCGCACGCACGCGAGGAGCGTCGCGCCCAGATGCTCGCCGCCACGCCCGGTGAGCTGCGCTCGCTCGGCGCCGACGTGACGCGCATCGCAGCCGTCTCACCCACCTGTGTCTTTGGCGGCCGAGACGTCATCGCCAAGAGCAACGCCGGCTTTAACGTCATCGACCTGCTAGGCTAAGGCACGGCAAGCAAAACCACCACGAAGGGCGCAGTTCACAGGCGCCCTTCGTGGTGGTTCGAACACTTGTTCTATACGCACACATGTTCTATAATAGAGGTGCTTGCATCGAACTGAAATTGCAACTAGAATATAGTTGCAGAATGTGAGGCGGGATGACTCGATCCGATAAACTCATCGCCCAACTGTTTAGCTGCCCTTCGACGTATCGTTATGCGGATTTTTTAAAAGTCATGGCTTCGTATGGCTTTGAAATGGACAGCAAAGGCAAGACATCCGGATCGCGCGTTCGCTTCTACAGGCCATCAGATGGCAGGATGTTCGTAATGCACGCACCTCATCCATCTGACGAATTGACAGCGGGAACCATTCGAAACATCGTTCGCTTTCTGCAAGATGTCGGAGGTAGTCATGAGTAACGTTTTGGCATACAAGGGTTATTTCGCCCCGGTCGAGTTCGATGCCGAACAGCATGTGCTAACAGGTATGGTCGCCGGCATTAGGGACGCAATCGTATTTGAAGGTTCCACGGCCAAAGAAGTGGAGCAATGTTTCCACGACGCCGTCGACGATTACCTTGAATTTTGCGCCGAAAAGGGCAAGGAACCCGAGCGGGCTTTTAAGGGCTCGTTCAACGTAAGAACGGGTTCCGAGCTTCACAAACAGGCGGCACTGGCAGCGGCAAAGAAGGGTGAGTCGCTCAATAAGTTTGTGACTGAAGCAATCGCTGCGGCGCTGTGAAGCCAACGTCGAGTCGAGACCGCCACAAAGGGCACCTTTGTGGCGGTCTCGACGTTTGCCCAGATAAAGCCTGCCAAAATAAACCTGTCCCTTTTTGGTAGGTTTGGGAGAGAGGGCCGGGATGGACAAGGCTGAGTTGCGGCGGGCGGTGATTGCTCGGCGCGATGCTCTTGATTTGGACTTGCAGGCGGCGAAGTCTGCTGATATCTGTGCGCGGCTGGTTGAGCTGCTGGGCCGCTCGGATGCCGCGGCGCCGCGCACCGTTGCCGTCTACGCCGCGATGGGTTCCGAGGCAGACCCTGCCGCGTTTGCCGCTGCGGCCGCCGTGCGCGGCCGGCGCGTAGCCTATCCGTGCATGCTCTCGGCAATTGATGCCGCAGCTTGTGGCCAGCGCATGTGCATGCGGGCAGTTGCCGCCGACGATGCGTCCGCGGCTCCGTTTATCGCCCGCCCCACGCAAGCCTTCGCGGCTACGGACATCAACAGCGACCGCTTCCCTATCGTGCCCGCTGAGTCACTCGGCATAATCGTCGTGCCGCTCGTGGCCTTCGACCAAACCGGCGCGCGCCTGGGCTACGGCGGCGGTTGTTACGACCGCTACCTGCCTATGCTCTCGCCCGCATGCCAAATCATCGGCATCGCCTTTGACGAGCAGCGTGTCGACCACGTTCCCACCGACGCCCACGACCTGCCGCTACCCCACATCATCAGCGCCTAACGGCCGTTGCATCGCACCTGCACGATGAGCGTGGAAAATCTCCCGCTTTGAACCCCCTTGCGAGCCAAAAACGGGAGATTATCCACGCTCATTCAACAAGCGTCCGATTATCCACGCTCGTGTGTCCGGATTTCCACGCTCGTGCGGCTCAACGCCCTGCAACCCCCTCAGCACGCACGCGGCACGCCGGCAACTTTGAGCTTGCGATCAAGCTTTCCCGGATCCCTCAGATCATCCCAGCACAAGCGCACGATCTTGCAGTTATCAAGCAGCGAAAGCCTCGACTCGCGCTGGCGCTCATCAAACTGCGCCTTTGCGAGCTTGCCTTCCTCCGCCGCCTTCTCGCTTTTAACGAATCCGTCAAATTCCCCGATGATCAGCCGATCTCCCACGCGCCACAAGTAGTCGACGCGATACGGCCGTCCCGGCTCAACCGGGTCGAACAGCTCAATTTGCAGCTCCGGCGTCTGCCAGCCGCGCTCGATCATCAGGGCGCGCGCCTTGGACTCGCCACCGCTTTCCGACAGGCCGTCGGCACACCGTGCAACACTTCGCGCCATCACAACACCGCGTCGATTCAGGCCAAGCTTGTCGACCGTCTCAACGAGATGTTCCTTCGACAACAGCTGCTCATGGAGCGCCGAGTCCGCAATGATCAAGCCCTCGACAAACGATGCATCGACCAGGCAATCCGTAATCGTTTGATCGATATCGGTCACGGCAATGTCCATCTGGGTGGCCCGTGTTTGACGAACATAACGATGGCGAACGACCTGAGAGCCCGGCGTCGTTGATTGTGCCGGTGCCACGGCGATATGGATGTGCGTCAAATTGGCATGCGAAACCGAAAGACCATAGATAACAGCCGCCGTATAGGAGCAAAATGTCCAGTCGGGGTGCTTTTGCGCAAGGGCCCGCACTCGATGCAGATAACGCTGCCGAAACTTGAGCTCGGACCAGTATTCCGGACGCGCATACAGCCCCGGCATGACCGCCTCTAGACTTCCCGCCGCCACCCGCCGCTCAATCTGCTTTGCCTCCGCCGCCGTTCGCGCGTACACGCAGCTCATCTGCTGTTCGCATGCCTTAATGTGACCTGCAAGTCTTTGATTCGCCGTCATGTTTCCCATGTCGCCTCCCAGATCTTGGAACGGCGCAAACGTACCAGACGGTTTCATGCGAAGTCTGACCAAATGCTATCCAGGCACCGACCAAATGCTTGACGGTTTTGGACGTTTTGGGTTGATGGCTTATATCTGCAGGTAGGGCGGTTGTCGAGAGGTCCCTGTCTCCACATTTAGATGCCTTGGTCCATCGGATTATCAGAAAGAAAAACCCGTCGAGATTCAAGACTACGCCAAATGCGACTTCGCCTCTGCATGCAGCGTCTCTTAGCCGAGCCATCGGCATCTACATGCCTAAAAAATGAGCGTGGAAAATCTCCCGTTTCGAGCCCGTTCCTCGGCCAAAAATGGGAGATTATCGACGCTCGTTTTCAAACGTCCGAAAATCCACGCTCGTGTGTCCGATAATCCACGCTCGTCACGCCACCGGCACAGCTACGGCCACAGTCACAGTCGCAGCCTAATGCTCCTCGCCGGCGCGGGCCAGGTCGTAGGGCGTGGTCTGGTAGACGTAGTAGTTGAGCCAGTTGGTGTAGAGCAGCTGAGCCTGGCTGCGCCAGACGTTGCGCGGCTCGGCGGCGGGGTCGTCACCTGGGAAGTAATGCGCCGGCACCTCCGGGTTGAGTCCGCGCTTCACGTCGCGCTCGTACTCCAGACGCAGCGTGTCGGTATCGTACTCGGGATGGCCAAAGACAAAGAAGCGACGGCTGTCGGTCGACTTGACGATGTACAGGCCCACCTCGTCGGACACGGCCACGACCTCAAGCTGCGGCTCGGCCTCCACGTCCTCGCGGCGCACATCGGTGTTGCGCGAGTGCACGGCATAGAAGCGGTCGTCAAAGCCGCGAACCAGCGGGCTTTGCGGCTTCACCAGATAATGCTCGAACACGCCACTCGCCTTTGCCGGCAGGTCATGCTTCTGGATACCGTAGTGGTGATACAGGCCCGCCTGCGCGCCCCAGCAAATGTGCAGCGTGGAGTGCACGTGCGTGGTAGACCAGTCCATGATCTGGCAGAGCTCGGGCCAGTAGTCGACCTCTTCGAACGGCATCTGTTCCACCGGCGCGCCCGTGATGATCAGGCCGTCATAGTGGATGTCGCGGATGTCGTCGAACGTGCGGTAGAACGTCTCCAGGTGGCCGGCGCTTACGTGCGTGGCCTCGTGCGTCTTGGTGCGCAGCAGGTCCACCTCCACCTGCAGCGGCGTGTTGGAGAGCTTGCGCATGATCTGCGTCTCGGTGGCGATCTTGGTGGGCATGAGGTTGAGGATGAGCACGCGCAGCGGACGGATGTCCTGGTGCAGCGCGCGGTACTCGGTCATGACAAAAATGTTCTCGCTCTCGAGCTGCGCAGCGGCAGGAAGGGCGTCGGGAATACGAATGGGCATGGATGCTCCTTACGAGTCAGTTGCAGCTATGGTACAACGAGCGGCCCCATCCGCGCGAGCACATCGCCCAGCGATGCCGTCAGCGGCCAAATCACTCCAAAAGTAGAGATTAAGGCATGTCCCAAAAATCTGCGACGCTTTAGCCTAGCAAAGTGGTAGCAGGACGCTACAATGGTTCGACGCGAAAAACTCGGCCGGAAGGATACATATATGTACCAGACGCGTAAGATCGGTGTGGTCGGCCAGGGCCACGTAGGAGCACATGTCGCCAACAGCCTGCTCATGCAGGGCATTGCCGATGAGCTGTACCTGTGCGATATCAACGAGGCCAAGGTGACTTCCGAGGTCCAGGACCTGCGCGACTCCCTTTCGTTTGTCCCGTACAACACCAAGATCGTCAACTGCTACGACCACTACGAGGAGCTGGCCTGTTGCGACGTCATCGTCAACGCCGCCGGTAAGGTCGCGCTGGCCGCCGGCAACCGCGACGGCGAGCTGTTCTTTACCACCGACGCCGCCCGCTCCTTTGCCAAGCGCATCGTCGACGCCGGCTTCGACGGCATCTTTGTGAGCATCTCCAACCCCTGCGACGTCGTGTGCACCGAGCTGTGGCACCTGACCGGCTACGATCCCAAGAAGATCATCGGCTCGGGCTGCGGCCTGGATTCCGCCCGCCTGCGCACCGAGATCTCCAAGAAGGTCGGCGTGAGCCCCAAGTCCATCGACGCCTACATGATCGGCGAGCACGGCTTTAGCCAGTTGGCCGCCTTTAAGGCCGCAACCATCGCCGGCAAGAGCCTTAACGAGCTTCAGGCCGAGAACCCCGACAAGTATGCCTTCGACCACATGGAGATCGAGGAGCTCGCGCGCAAGGGCGGCTATGTAACCTACCAGGGCAAGCAGTGCACCGAGTACGCCGTCGCCAACTCCGCCGCGCGCGTCTGCGCCGCCGTGCTGCACAACGAGCACGCCGTGCTTTCGGCCTCTACGCTTATGACCGGACAGTATGGCGAGGAGGGCATCTTCACCTCCCTGCCGTGCGTGATCGGTGCCGAGGGCGTCGAGGAGGTCTACACGCTGGACCTGTCCGAGCACGAGCTCGAGGGCTTCCACAAGAGCTGCCAGCACATCCGCGACAACATCGCCCAACTCGACTGGTGGGATGCCGAGGCCTACGACGCGAAGTAGGCCGCCGGCTGCCGCAACCTTGCGAATCTATGCGCGATACTAAGCGGGCCGCGCCGGAAACCCACCGGCGCGGCCCGCTTTTTTGACTCACGCAGTGCCCCTGCGAATCGAAGGTGAATACTTTTCCCGTTACTTAGTACTGCTCGATGCCCATGTAGCGACGAATCTCAGGGCTGTGGTCGAACACCTTTCCGCGGGCGGCGCGCAGCTCGCAGCTCATGTTGTAGAAGAAGATCGGCTCCAGGTACGAACGCACGCTGGCGGGCACCTCGCCCACGCCGTACTCGAGTGCATCGAGCACCATTACCGTATCGGTATGCGTGTTGAGGAACGCCAGCGCGCGCTCCTCCATGGGGCGGCACTCGCCCGATCCGAGCTGCACAAAGTAGAACACGCCGGGCTCGGTGGCCTCGAAGGGGCCGTGGAAGTACTCGCCGGAGTGGATGTAGCAGCAGTGCTGCCACTGCATCTCCATGAGCGAGCAGATGGCCATGGCATAGGTCTGGCTAAAGTTGGGGCCGGAACCAAGGATATAGAAGAACTTGTGCTGCTGGCAGAGCTCGGCAAAGCGGGCGCCCAGCTCGGCGTTGACCTTCTCACGGGCGGCGGGCAGCAGCGCATCCATCTGCTTGAGGCCCTCATACATGTCGGCGAGTGACTCGTAGCCTTCCTGCTGGTCGAGCAACTCGGCGGCGATCAGAGCGCCAATGCCCTGCGGCACCTCGGCCTGCGACACGCCCTCACCCCACGGATAGACCCAGGTGGTCCACTTGCCGTTATCGATCTTGGAGCCCTCGCAGTCGGTGAGGGCAACGACTTCGGCACCGGCGGCCAGCGCCATCTCGCAGCCGTCGACAACCTCTTGCGTGTTGCCGCTGTGGCTGCAGGCAATAACGAGCGACTTCTCGCCAAGGCTCTTGGGAGCCATCAGGCAAAACTCGCGCGCCGTGTAGACCGTCGAGGTAAACGTGGTGGCCTCGCGCTTGAGCAGTTCGTTGGCCGGCATCAGGTCGATCATCGAACCGCCACAAGCGATCCAAAAGACATTCTCGATCTTGCCCTTGCGCTCGATGATTTCCTGAACCAGATCATGTGCGTTCATGCTGATGCTCCTCCTTGTGGGGCGGCTTTGAACGACGACAGCTCGTACCTGCTGTCGTTCTATGTTGTCCTATTTATAGCACGTGTAACAACGCCCGTGAAGTCATCTCTGCAAATTTGTTCTATGTTGTTCTATCTGTGGACGTTAGATGTCGAAGACGTAGCGCGAGCCCACGATCTTTTGGCGGCCGAGCAGTAGAGGGCGCCCGCCGGCGTCGGTAAAGTAGGCCTCCATATAGAAGAGAGGCTCGCCGACCGGCACCTCCAGCAGCGGGGCCGTCTGAGTATCGGCAAGCGCAATCTCCACGGTGCAGGGGTCGGACTTGAGCGGCGCGCGACCCGAATGCTCGGCAACGAGCGCAAAGATTGAGTTATCGGTGAGGTCCTCGTCGACCAGCGTCTGCAGGTAGGGATGGTCGGCGAGCACAAAGGCGTTGTTCTCGAGCATGACGGGGATGCCGTCGGCCGTGCGCACGCGCTCGACCACGATAAGCTCGCAGCCGGGCTCCACGCCAAAGAACGCCGCATCCTCGTGCGTCGCCGCGACCACCGTGCGCGACACCAGACGCGCACCCGGCACCATGTCGTTGGCAGCACAACCCTCAGTAAAGCTCTGGACGTCACCCTTCTGGCGAATCTTGCGCTTGAGCTTGGGGGCGCACACAAAGGTGCCCCTCCCCTGCTGGCGGTTGAGATACCCCGCACGCGACAGCTCCTCGATGGCACGGCGCACGGTGATGCGCCCCACGCCGTAGGACTTCGCGAGCTCCATCTCGGCAGGGATGCGCGAGCCGGCAGGGTACACGCCGCGCGCGATCTCGCCCTTTAGGTCGTCCATGACCTGCTGGTACAGCGGCACGGCGGGCACGTCAGTGCGGTCGGTTTTATCGTCGAATGCCATCGTTACGCTCCATCCCGCGCATGCTCGGACTCAAACTCTTCAATCGCCGCCATAAACTGCTCGCCAAAGGCGTCGGCTTTTTTCTCGCCAATGCCGTTGACCTGGATCAGCTCGTCGCGCGTCTGCGGGCGCAGGCGGCACAGGCCGCGCAGGGCCTTGTCGGAAAAGACCATATACGGCGCCATCTCCAGCTCCGTCGAGATCTCCTTGCGGAGGGCACGCAGGCGCTCGAACAGCTCGGCATCGTCGCCAACGCGCGGGCGCTGATCCAGCTCGGCCTCCTCGCGCAGCAGATCGACGGCGCGGCGGGCGCGGGCCGAGGCCTTGCGCTTGGACGCGCGGCGCTTAACGGTAAAGGCGAACGCCTCGTCCTCGACCTCGCCGGCACGCGGACCCAGTCCCACGACCGGGTACTGCCCCTGCGAGGTGGCCAAATAACCACGACCGCACAGCTGCCCGACGATGTCCTTGATGCGCCCGACCGATTCGCTCGACAGCTCACCGTAGCCGCGGTCCTCGTCCAGATGCATCTGGCGAATGCGCTCGGTGTTGCCGCCGTGGAGCACGTCGGCGATCAGCGACTTGCCAAAGCGCATGGGACGCGTGGCCACATAGCGCACGGCGGCGCGGGCCATGCCGGTGACGTCCTCGACCTCGAACTGCGTGAGACAGTTGCTGCAGTTGCCGCAGCCCGCGGCGTCGTCTGCCGTGCCGCCCGCGGCGGCTGCCGCATGCTCGGCCGCGGCCTCGTCGCCAAAGTAGCGCAGCATGTATTCGCGCAGACAGCCGGTGGTATTGCAGTAGCCCTCCATCTGGCTGAGCAGGCGATAACGGTTCTGGAGCGCCCACGCGCGCTGCTCGTCGTCGAGCGCCTCGTCGGCCGCATCGCCGCGGTCGATCAAAAAGCGGCGCATACGAAAATCGTTACCGTTCCACAGCAAGTGACAGCTGGCCGGATCGCCATCGCGGCCAGCGCGGCCCGCCTCTTGGTAGTACGCCTCGATGCTCTCGGGCACGTTGTTGTGAATCACGTAGCGCACGTTGGGCTTGTCGATGCCCATGCCAAAGGCGTTGGTGGCAACCATCACCTGAATGTCGTCGTCGATAAAGGCACGCTGGCTCTGGCGGCGGGCGTCGTTGCCCATGCCGGCATGGTAGCGGCCCACGCGAATGCCGCTGGGTCCCAGCGCCTCGGCAAGCTCCGCGGCCAGCGCATCGACCGTCTTGCGAGTCGAGCAATACACGATGCCGCTCTCGCTCGAATGCGCGATCACATAGTCGCGCACCCACGCGGCCTTGGCCTTGTCGCCCATCTCCTCGCAGCCAAAGTAGAGGTTCTTGCGATCGAAGCCCGTCACCACGGTCGCGGGGTTTTGCAGTCCGAGCATCTGCTGAATGTCCGCGCGCACGCGCTCAGTCGCCGTGGCGGTAAAGGCCGCCACGATGGGGCGCTGCGGCAGGGAATCGATGAACTCGCGAATCTGCAGGTAGGCGGGGCGGAAATCCTGGCCCCATTGGCTCACGCAGTGGGCCTCGTCAATAGCCACGAGCGGCACGCCAATGCCGGCGGAACCCGCGGCCTCCTGCGCAAAGGCTAAAAAACGCGGCTCGAGCAGGCGCTCGGGCGCCACGTACATAAGCTGGTAGCGGCCCTCGCGTGCTCGCTTGAGCACGGTGTTTTGCTGGGCCGGAGTAAGGCTGGAGTTGAGATAGCTGGGTCGCGCACCCGCCGCGAGCAACGCACGGGTCTGGTCCTCCATAAGCGACAGCAGCGGACTCACCACAAAGGTGATGCCGGGCAGCATGAGCGCGGGCACCTGGTAGCAAATGGACTTGCCGGCGCCCGTGGGCATAACGCCCAGCGCATCGCGACCGGCAAGGATCGCATCGACCATGCGGTCCTGTCCCGGGCGAAACGAGGTGTAGCCAAAATAGGCGCCGAGCGTGTCGAGCGCCATCTGCTGCATGTTATCGGTCATGGTTTCCTAACGTCCAAGTCATCTGCCGCCGATTATACGCCGCCACGCGGACAGCAGCACACGGCCGCCGCCCAGACTAGTCGTTTAAGAACGCCCCCAACGGCTAAGGAGTGTCCCCAGGTGCCGGCAGAGACGATATGAGCAGGACATAAAAACATTGAGAGCCCCTGCTGCAT
>DAWDVX010000038.1:20073-25217 GCA_052346145.1 Collinsella sp. | reverse complement strand
CCGGGGACAACCCGGGCAGGCTGCGCTCCGAGGCGTCGTTCGCGGCGATATGCGGCGCCTGCCCCATCCCCGCCTCGAGCGGCAAGACCGTGAGGCACAGGCTCAACAGGGGCGGCGACCGGCAGGCGAACAGCGCGCTGCACGAGATCGCGAGGCAGAGGGTCATGCGCGACCCCGAGACCGCCGAGTACGCCGAGAGGGCCAGGGCGCGGGGGAAGAGCGACAGGGAGGTCATGAGGTGCCTCAAGCGCTACGTGGCCAGGGAGGCGTACCGGGCGCTGATGCGCCCGCACGAGATCAGGAGGCCCGAGGACGCCTCGGAGCTCGTGGCGGCCAGGCGCGCGGCGAGGGTCAGCCAGGTGAGGGCGGCGTCCATACTGGGCACCAGCGAGAAGTACATCTCGATGCTGGAGAGGGGCCAAAGGGAACTCAAGCCCATAAGGAGGGCCTACGAGGCATGGGTCGAGGCGGGACTTCCGCTCGATTGGGACAGGCAAGCCTTCGAGGCCGAGCGCAAAATGAATTCTAAAAAACACCTTGCCAAATAGGAGCGTCAGGACGGAGGAAGCCCTCGCCGCACGAAGTGCGCAGCGAGGGCTTCTTGCATGTCCGAGGACGTGCCTAAAAGTAAACTAATGGCGGGCCCGGACGACTACAGGGCTATCGATTACCCCGTGTTCTGCAATCCTGCCGAGACGCCGGTCACAGTCGAAAGAATCAGGCTCATGTACTCGGCCTTCTTCTCCTCGGCCATCTCGTCCTGGTTCATACGCACCTCGCGAAGGGCGCGGACCTGGGCGATGGACAGGGCGTCGACGTAGGGGTTGCGCACGCGGACGGCGCAACCGAGCACGCGGCGGCGCTGCAGCGGCCACTCATCACCGACGATGGCAAGGACCCACTTACGGGTGAGCTGCATCTCGGTAAAGACCTTCTCGGACAGATCCTGGCGATCGCCCAGGTGCAGATACATCTTGGCGATGCGCTGGTCGGTCTTGGCGATCGACATCTCGATGTTGTCGATAAAGGTGCGGAAGAACGGCCACTCCTGGTAGGCAGCCTTGAGCTGGTCAAGATCGCCAAGCTGCTCGCAGGCGGTGCCCAGACCGTACCAAGCGGCCAGGTTAATGCGCGCCTGGCTCCAGCTGAAGATCCACGGGATGGTACGCAGGTCGTCGAGCGACTTGGCACCCAAGCCGCGCTTGGCGGGACGCGAGCCGATCGGCAGCAAGCCGACCTCGGTCAGCGGCGTCACGGTCGAGAACCACGGTGTAAAGTCCTCGGTGTTCAGCAGGTCCAGATAGCGCTCGTGGCTTGCGGCGTTGAGCTTCTCGGCCATATCCCAGAACTTCTGCGTGGTCTCGGTGTTGGTCTTCTCGACACTCGGGGCCGACTGCAAAAGCGTTGCGGCGGCAACGGACTCAACATGGCGCTGAGCCAGCGTGCGGTTGCCGTAACGGGCAAAGATGACCTCGCCCTGCTCGGTGAGCTTAAAGAAGCAGCTGACCGAACCCTTGGGCTGCGCCAGCACGGCCTTGTTGGCCGGGCCGCCGCCACGGCCCACGGCACCGCCGCGACCGTGCATGAGCACCAGGTCGATATCGTTCTTCTCTGCCCACTTGGCGATGCGCTCCTGCGCAGAATGCAGCGCGAGCATGGCCGTGGTAGGACCGGCGTCCTTGGAGGAGTCGGAATAGCCCAGCATAACCTCCATGCGGCGGTTGGTCTGAGCAAGGCGCTTCTGTACCACGGGCAGCGTGAGCATCTGGTCGAGCACGTCGACGCAGCCCTCGAGGTCCTCGAGCTGCTCGAACAGCGGGATCACGTCGAGCTCGGGGACATCCTCCTCGTGCGCAAAGGACAGGTGGGCAAGCTCAAAGACATCGGCCACATGCTGGGCGCTCTTAGTGAACGAGATGATGTAGCGGTGCGCCATCTTCTTGCCGTAGCGCTTTTGGATGGAACCGATAGCGCGGAAGGTATCGATGACCTCGCGCGTCATGGGCTGCAGATCGCCATGGATACCGTTCTCGTGGATATCCTTAAGGGCGCGGGCATGCACCACGGAGTGCTGACGGAACTCCATCTCGACCATATGGAAGCCGAAAGACTCGACCTGCCAGATGATGGTCTGGACCGGGCCGTAGGCGGCACGGACGGCACCGCAGGCAGCAAGCGAACGCTGGACGACGCGCAGGTCATCCAGGAATTCGTCGGCACTGTGATACATGGTGTCGGTGATGCGGCGCACGGTGGCGTTCAGGCGGTCGGCCATGACGAGCATGACGGCGCGATGCGGCTCGTGCTCGGAGATCAGCTCGGCGCGGGCCGTGTACCGAGGGCTCATCTCGACCTGATGGTTCCACAGGTTAATGAGCTCGGCAGAAGGCTTGCTGTAGGTGGCCTCGAGCGTGAGGTTGCGGCCGATGCGGCGGCACTTGTCCTCGAGCTTGAGCACCATGTGCGTAAAGTACTTGGCGGCGACCTCACGGCTCACCTTGGCGGTGACGTTGGGGTTACCGTCGCGGTCGGAACCGATCCAGCTGCCGGGATGGAAGAACGCCGGGCACAGCGGCGGCACGGTACCGGCCTTGTCGCCCAGCACCCAGTCGTCAAAACGACGATAGATAACGGGGATGACGTCGAACAGCGTGTTATCAAAGATGTCGATGATGGTATCGGCTTCCTCGACCGGCGTGGGCTTCTTGAGCGCGATGGGGCTCGTACGCACCAGGGCGTCGATCTCCTGCAGCATATGACGCTCGTTCTCCACCAGGTCGGAGCCGCCCAGACGCGGACGCTCCTCCAGCAGGTTGGAGATACGGCGAATCTTGCCCTCGACGGCCTTGCGACGGGCCTCAGTGGGATGCGCGGTAAAGACGGGATGGAACTCAAGCTTGCCGAGCAGCTCGTTGGCGCCCTCGACGCCCAGCTCATTCACCAGCTGGTGATAGGCGACGGTAAGCTCGTTGGCGGGATCGACCTCGGTATCGGTCGACGCACCGGCCTCGCGCTCGCGCAGCTGCGCCACACGGTAGTTCTCCTCCGACAGGTTTGCCAGATGGAAGAAGCTCGTAAAGGCGCGGACAATGACCTGCTGCTTATCGAGCGGCAGGCTGTCGATCAGATCGACGACCTCACGAAATGCCACGGCAGTGGGCTCGTCGGCGGTGGGCACGCCCTGCTCGTCGACGGCCTCGTCGGCAGCGCGGGTACCGGGGTTACCGGCATTGGCCACAATCTCGGCCGACAGGATCTTGTCGAACAGGTCCGCGATCTCAGGATCATACTCGCTAAGCACACGACGCTCCAGGCGCAGGAACAACGCCAGATTGTCGCGCAGCTCCTCGGGGATCTCGATCTCGGCGAGACGCTCCCTGGACTCGGCATTCGAGCCGATTCGGTTAACGAGGCGGTTGACCACGGCAGCGACGCGCGCCGCGGCTTCGGGTACAGACTGGTTGCTTAGGTTCTCAGCCACGTTTCCTCCCATTCCTCCTTCTATGCACGTAACATGCGGTATTCATTATAGGCGCTTGAGAAATACTTTCGACACTGATTGCGCTTTACCACACAAAAGTATTTTCTGCATTGCAAGGGTTTTTGCTCTAAATGGTCGTATTTCTCGGTGGACGGCATACACAAACGGGGGCATTCCGCATAAATGCGAAACACCCCCGTAACAATCGCTCGGCGCAAGCGGGACATGTTAGCGGGCCCGCAGCTCAAAAAGATGCACTACAGGCGCTCGCGAACCGCCTCGACGACGTTGGCCAGATCGGCAAGGACCTCTTCGTGGCTCTCCATGTCGCGCACCTTGACCTTGCCGGCGGCAAGTTCGTCGCCACCCAGGACCAAGATGAGCTTGGCGCCTACCTTATCGGCCTGCTTAAACTGGGCCTTGAGCGAACGGCCCTGATAGTCGGCCTCGGTCACGATGCCTGCGGCGCGAAGCTCCTGCGTAATGGCAAAGACGTTCTGGCGCAGCTCCTTGCCGGCGTTGGCGACGTAGACGCACGGGGCCTCATCGGCACCCAAATCGCTGCCAAAGGCCTGCAGGGCCAGCAGGGCGCGCTCAAAACCGACAGCGAAGCCGACGCCTGCCGTGGGCTTGCCGCCCTCGAGCTCGACCAAGCCATCGTAGCGGCCACCGCCGCCGATGGAGCCGACGCCGGCGCCAGGGGCCTCGACCTCAAAGACAGTACGGGTGTAGTAGTCCAGGCCGCGCACCAAGGTGGGATCCTCGACATACTCGATACCGGCGGCATCCAGATAGCGCTTGACCTGCTCGTAGTGCTCGCGGCACTCGTCGCACAGGTTGTCACTCATCAGCGGCGCGTCGGCCATGATCTCGCGGCAATGGTCGTTCTTGCAGTCGAAGGCACGCAGCGGGTTGAGCTCGGCGCGCTCGCGGCACTCGTCGCACATCTCGTCTGCGTGATCGAGGATGAACTGCTTGACCTGCTCGCGGTAAGCCGGACGGCACTGGGCGTCACCCATCGAGTTGATGAGCAGACGAAGCTTGGAAAGATCGAAACCAAGGCGCTTGTAGAACTCCATGAGCATGATGATGCACTCGGCGTCTGCCGCCGGATCGGGAGCGCCGAGCCACTCGATGCCCACCTGGTGGAACTGGCGCAGGCGGCCCTTCTGGGGACGCTCGCCGCGGAACATAGCCTCGGCGTAGTAAGCCTTAAACGGCGTGGAGCCCTGGGGCACCAGGTTGTTCTCCACGACGGCGCGCACCACACCGGCCGTGCCCTCGGGACGAAGCGCCAGGCGCTGCTTGGGCTTGAGCTTGGTATCGGTACCCTCGGTAAAGACGCGCTCCAGGTTGGCGCCGCTAAATACGCGAAACATCTCCTTGCGCACGACGTCGGTCGACTGGCCGATGCCGTGGACAAAGACGTCCACCTGCTCGATCGCGGGCGTTTCGATGGGCTTAAAGCCAAACGGCTCGAATACGCCAGCCGCAATCTGCTGCATCTTTTGCCAAGCGCGCATCTCGGCGCCGATAAGGTCGCGGGTTCCCTCCGCCTTCTGTGCCTGCATGGGCAAACACCTTTCTTTTGTATCGCGTCATAGATAGTGGACATTATACGGCACAAAGCAGCAACGCGGCGGCGCGTCTGACCGAACGAGGG
>DAWDVX010000038.1:0-20063 GCA_052346145.1 Collinsella sp. | reverse complement strand
ATTTATCCCCCAAAACCCCCCCCGGGGGGGGGGCGCTCCCCCCCCGCTGGTTTTGGGCCCCCGGCCCCCCCCCCCCCCCCGCCGCTGTTTGTGATCCCTTTTCCTCCGTCCCCTTCGGATCACGTGATCTGTTGGGGACGGAGGAAAAGGGATCGTCCTTTGGCCTGCGGCGACCTTGGAAACCGAATGATGGTACGAGCATCCATTCGGCTTCCAGGGCAGCCACGGACAGAACGGGGCGAACAGAAAAGAGCGACGGACGTCTACTCCCCCGCCACGCTCGCGCGCAGCTTGGCGGCGATGGGCTCGGATGCCAGCAGGAATACGAGCATGGCCACAGAACACACCAGGCACACGATCCAGGTGCTCGCAAAGGAGCCCGTGGCATCGAACAGCACGCCCGAGACAATGGCGCCCACGGTGCCGCCGACCATCTCGAGCGAGGTGATGGTGCCCGTGACCTTGCCGAGGTCGGCCATGCCAAACTGCTTGGACGCGGCGATGGTAGGCGTGATGGTGCCCATGCACGTTCCGATACCAAAGCTCACAGCGGCGACAATAGGACCGAGGTCCGTCGTCGGGAAGCACAGCGCCACACAGGCGATAATGCACGCAACGGAGCCAAGGATATTGCCAAAGCGCAGGCCAAAGCGGTCATAGATCGCACCGAGCGAAATCTTGGCGATAACGACGGTGACCATATAGGCCGAAAGCACAGTGCCCGCCCACATGGGATCGTGACCGCCCGTGACGATCTTGGCACCGTTGACGGTAACGCTCGTCATGTTGGTGACCTGGTTGGGCAAGATGGCGCCGTTAACGAGGCCCATAAAGAGGAAGGCGACGACAAGCAGCCAAAACGCCGGGCTCTTCTTGATGCGAGACCAGCCAACGTTAACCTCGGGCGCCGTGTGCTCGTCCTTGTCGCCAGCCGTCGAGACGGACGGATCGCCCGGGTTCTCGCCGAGCGGCTTAAGGCCGATCTCGGAAGGCTTGGTGCGGAAGGAATAGGCCGTGATGGGCAGTGCCGCCACAATGCAGACGGCGGCGAGCACAAGGAAAGCAGAGCGCCAGCCCACACTCACGATAAGCGAGCTCACAATGGGAGACAGAATAGCGCCGCCAAAGCCCGAGCCCGAAAGTGCGATGGAGATGGCAAGGCCTCGCTTGGCGGTAAACCAGTTGGCTGTCACCAGGCTAATGAGCAGACGGGTCGAGGCCACAGCGAAGCAGCCCGAAACGGCAAAGAGCACGTAGACCTGCCACAGCTCACCGACAAAGCTCATGCCGGCAAGCACCGCCGAGGTAGCGATAACGGTGAGCGAGCCCAATACGCGGCCACTCACCTTATCGGCAACATGGCCGATAACGAGCGAACCCACGACACTCACCACGGTGGAGATGGCATTGGAGATGTTGTACTGGGCAAGGGAAATGCCCAGGTCGCTGACGATCAGCGGCTGGAACAGGCTCATGCAGTTGACGAAAATCGTGTAGCACGTGGCCATGATCACGAAGCCGGAGATCACCACGAGCCAGCCGGGGAAGAACTTACGCTGCTGGGACATACTGCTCCTTATTTAACAGACGAATAGCCGGCGCCGGGCGCCGGTAGTGCCCAAGATTGCCTTGAAAGACAAGGGCATAGGCCTTACGGCCATGCCCGCAGGCTTGAAAGGCAAGGTTGGGTGCTACCGGTGGTCGGCGATGTAGCCCAAAGCGACGGCGGTATAAGCCGCGGCACCGAGGGGAAGCTCGGCATCGTTAAAACGTGCCTTGGGATGGTGCTGGGCAAAGTGTTCGTCCGTGTCGGTTACGGCCGCGCCCACGGTAAAGTACGCACTTGGGATCTTGCTCGAGATAAGCGCGAAGTCCTCACTCGCCATGGCATGGAAAAGCGGCAAGAAAGCCGTCTTGGGCAGCACTGCGCCCACGTAGCCAAGCGACGCCTGAGTCATATCGCTGTCGAGTACAAGCGGCGGAACATCCGAAAGCGTCTCGATGGTCGCCGGCGTACGATAGGTCGTAGCAACGCCGTTAACGACCTCCGCGATGCGGGTCTTTAGGTGAGCCATGAGCTCAACATCAAAGCCGCGCAGCGTTCCCTCGAGCACGCAGGTGTCGGGGATGACGTTGGCCGCCAAGCCGCCGGCGAACTTACCAACGGTAAGTGCGACTTCCTTGGCCGCCGGCACCTCGCGGGAGATAAGCTCCTGGAGCGCCAGGTGCACGTGGACGCCGGCCGTGATGGGGTCGATGCAGATCTCGGGGCTGGAACCGTGGCCGCCCTTGCCCTGGAGCGTGATGCGGAAACCGTACACGCCCGAGAGCGCCGGGCTGCCGTAGAGCACCAGGCCAAGCGGCGACTGGCTGTTGACATGCATGGCAAAGGCCGCCTGAGGGCGCGGGTTCTCGAGCAAGCCGTCGGCGATGGCAGCGCGTGCTCCCTCAAAGGTCTCCTCGCCCGGCTGGAACAGCAACTTGACGGTAGCGTTGGCCTCCACAAGCTCGGCCTCGCGGGCCTTGAGCAGGCGCGCCGCACCAAGCAGGGCCGTCGCATGCATATCGTGGCCACAAGCGTGCATGCAGCCGTTGGTAGAGGCGAAAGGCTCGCCCGACTCTTCGGCAACGGGCAGGGCATCCATGTCGCCACGAAGCATGACGACCGTTCCGGCCTGCTCGTCCTTGCACGTGCCATTGCCCTGAGCGGCCGCGGCCGCACCGGAACCGATCAGGCCAACGACGCAGGAACCGTCGACGAGCGTGGTATGGGGGATGTCCATCTCGTCCAGACGTGCCTGGATATAGGCAGACGTCTGCGGAAGATTGTTACCGAGCTCAGGCATCTGGTGTAGATCGTGTCGCCACGCAGCGAGCTCGTCTGCAAAAGCCCGAGCTTCTGCGACAAGACCGTCACCGATAGCGGTCTGCGCCGCTGTGGTAGCCTGAGGCGCTGGTTGCGGTTGAAAATCGGACAGAGCTGATGCCATAGAAGCCCTCCAGTAACATTTTTGCAGCACGCACTTTGATAGCGTAAAGTGCAAGGTACAACTGTAAGGGCATGACATAAAAATGCCGCCCTGGGAGGGCGGCGCAACAAGTTGTTTACAATTGCGGGTGTGATTTTCGGCGCAAGAAATCGAAATGCGTCTCGCTCAAGATAATCGAAAGAAAGATGAGCGCGAAGCCGGCGAGCAGGCGCGAGGTGAGCGCCTCCCCCATCAGCAGCACCGAGAACAGCACGCCCGAAGGCGACTCCATCGAAAGGAGCAGTGAGCCCGTCGAGGCCGAGACATGCGCCAGGCCGACGTTTTGGATGAGCAGAGCCGCGCATGTGCAACCAACCGAGAGAAACGCCATCGCGCTGATAAAGCTCGGCGTCCACACGGACAGAGGCGCTTGGGTCTCGAATAGCAGCGACGTTGCCAGGCTCAGCACGCCGTTGCCCACAAACATCCAAAACGTGATGACGTTGATGTCCATTTTGCGACCGTACTTGGCAGTCACCGCCATCTGGATGGCGAAAAAGACCGCACCCGCCAGCGTAATGACATCACCGATGTTGAATTCAACGCTATCGAGCGCCACCAAGCCAATGCCCGCCAAGCACAGCAGCGCCGCGCCCAGGTTATAGCGGGTGAGTTTTTCGCCGCTCAGAAAAACGCTCGCGAACGGCACAACGATGCAATACGTGCCCGTCAAAAAAGCATTCTTGCCCGCCGTGGTGTGCGCCAGACCGACTGTCTGCAGGGCGTAGGCGGCCCACATAAGTGCGCCCATGCCAAGTCCGACGATAAGGTTGCGGGCGTTGAGGTGCGCGATGATGCGCTTGTGGAAGATGAAAAACATGACCAACGCCGCAGGCAGAAAGCGCACGTAGAGCAGTTCGAACACCGGAATGGTGTCGAGCGCGTCCTTCATGGTCGTAAAGGAGTAGCCCCAGACGACTGCCACCGAAAGCAGCAGGACTTTCCAGAACAGCGGCGAGCGAGCGCCGGCGCCGCGGGAGGTGCCGCCCGCGCCCAGGTCCTCGCGAGCAACAGGGCTATCGGGCATCATTTCGATATTGTCAGTGGCATGCTGGGCCATAGGGCATCCTCGCGCTCAATCTGGGCGTGGTGTCCGCACGCGCATGGCTGCGTGCCGCCTCATGGTCAAATAAAAGCAGGGCGCACCGGACCCCCGGCACGCCCCGCTACTGTAGCAACAACCAAGCAGCCCGTGCAATTCACTACGCTAAAGCATCGGGTTGGAAGATCTCGATGTTCCGACGGCGTTTACGTTGCTGAACTAAATCAATTTGGTTGACTCCAGCTTTTCGATGATCCAGTCGTTGGCTTTGATGACTGGGCGGCGGAAGACGACGCCCAGGGCCAGGGACGGGATCAGATAGCTTGCCAAGATGCCCAGCTCAATCCAGTACTCCATATGGTAGGCACCGGCCATGGCGGCGTGCATGGCGTTGATGCCGTGAGTAAACGGCAGGAACGGATAGATCGCCTGGAACACGGGGCCGGTCATCTCGATGGGGAACGTGCCGCCCGAACCGCCGACCTGCATGACCAGCAGCACGACGGCGAGCGCCTTGCCGATATCGCCAAACGAAACCGTAAGCGTGTAGACGATATTGGAGAACACGAGACTCGCGACCCAGCCCGCCAGCACAAACTGCAGCGGGTCGTCGCACTGGATGCCAAAGAACAGGATGTCGCCCGCGCACACGAGCGTTGCCTGCAGCAGGGCCAGACCGCCAAAGAACAGGTAGCGGCCCAGGTAGATCTCGTGCAAGCGCACGGGGATCAGCTCGTTGATAAGCTCATCGTCAACCGAGACCTTCATCATGGCCGCCAGCACGATCGAGCCGACCCAGAGCGACAGAATCGTGTAGAACGGTGCCATGGCCGAACCGTAGTTGCGAATCGGATAGACCGGCTTGCGATCGAGCGCGACGGGGCCGGAAAGCGACACGGCCAGACCCTCGGGATCATTGCCGATCATCGTCTTGATCGTAGCGAGGTCATCCGACATCAAGGCGCCGTCGAGCTCGTCCTTAAACGCACTGATCTTGTCCGACGCCTCGCCCAGCTGATCAGAAGCCTTGTTGACCAGCTTTGCAGCCTTGGAGAGGCCCTTTGCCAGCGAACCGGATGCGTCGGTCAGGCCAGCAACAGCACTATCCAGATCGTTCGAAATACCGTTCAGCGAATCCAAAACGCCCGAGATGGTCTTCTTGAGCTCCTTTGCCTTGGCCGAAAACGTAGAGTCGTAGTCAGTCTTGGCGCCCGAGATACCAGCCTTGGCATCCGCGATTGCCTGATCGACCTCGGCACGCGACTTATTAACCTCTGCCATGCTGTCAGAGAGAGACTTCGCGGTGGCCGTCAAGTCCTTGGCGTTGTTGCGATACTCCACAGCAATCCTGCTCAGCGATGTTGCCACAGACTTGAGGCTGTCCTGGAGTTTTTCGTCAGTCACCTGATCGGCAAAGCTGCGGAGCTGGTCGGCCGTGGCGTCGATATCGTCGGCACGCGTGTTGAGCGCCGCCGCGGCATCGTTGAGCTGGGACACTGTAAGGTCGACATGTTGATTCGCGGCATCAAATGCCTTCGCAAGCTCGGCGGACACGTTGTCAAACGAGCCCGCGCTTCCGTCAATCGCGGCATTGATGGCGTCGTTGGCGTCCTTCAGCGCTTCCTTGGAATCGCTAATACCGCTCTTGACATGCTCCATCAGCTGCTTCGTTGACTCATCGACCGTGCCCGTCTGCTTGAGCATGCCGCTCGCCGACGTCAGCGAATCGGACGTGGAGCTCAAAATGCCCGCCAGCGACGAAGCATTTGCCTGAACGTCTCGCAGGTCCTCAATCGAATCGCCAAGCGTCGAGGACAGGTTGGCGATAAAGTTGCTGACCTGGTCGGTGCTCATGTAATCGAGCAGGCTGGACACCGTCTTAAGACCGATCGTCGTAATGGTCTCGGTAAAAGTTTTGTTAACCTGGCTCTGGACGGCGCTCGAACCCTTCTCGGTCACGATCTGCGCAATGGCGTTGGCCTTCTGATTCTCGTAGAACTCGATATCGGCATGCTTCACGTCGGTCGAGAAAAGCGTCATCATGTCAGCGCTAAACGTTTTGGGGATAACGACGGCAGCATAGTACGCGCCCGACTTAACGCCCTCGATAGCCTTTTCGCGATTGTTGAGCACAACCCAATCGAAGCTCTCGTTGCCGCGTAGGGTGGCGGTCACGTTTTCGCCCACGTTAACCTCGACGGGGATCAAATCGCTCTCGTAACCCTCATCGGTGTTGACCACGGCGATCTTAAGATTGCCGGTGTTGCCGTACGGATCCCAGCTGCCGGCGATGTTAAACCACGCGTACAGACACGGTACGATAATGAGGCCCATCACGACAACCAAGCCGATCACGGAGCGAGACACGTTTTGGACATCGCGCTTAAACAGATGCAGGATGTTCTTCATTTATGCCTCACCTCCTTTGGAGTGCTTGCCAAGCGCGGTGGTATCTCCATCATTTGTGGCTGTGCTGTCGCTGCCCTGAGATTTATGGTGCGAGCCGATATGCGGCAAGCGGCCCGTGGACTGATCGCCGCCCTTGGCACCACGCTCGCTGGCGTTGAGGCCAAACATGTGGCGGGCGGCAGGAATGGCGGCCGTGTGTTCGCGCATCTCGCGACGCAGGTCCTCATCCGAAAGCGCCGAGATGCGCATCTGGGTATTGAGGCTCGCTCGGATATATTCGATATTGATAAGCCAGCCGCAGATGGCAATAACCGAGATGATCCAAATGACAAGCAGGATGATCTTGCCGTTATTGTCGATATCGAGAACCGTCGACAGGACAAAGAGCAGGACCTGAACGCCCACCACGGCGGCAAAACCGCCCTTGATGTAGTACGGGTAGCGATGTTCAAAGGCGACCGCATGATCGAGCAGTTCGCGACGGTACGAATCGGAATCGAGCATGACGCGCATGGCCGTGCGCAGCGAGTAGCGCTGGCGCGGCAGGTCGTTGGACTCGCAAATCATCATACCGGTCGTGGAGAGCTGTTTATCAAAGAGCAGGTTAAGGTTGAGCAGCAGCGGACGCAGCTGCAGGCCGATAAAGAGCGCCACGATCAAGAACACGCCCAGAATGCACAGGTTAAACAGGTAGTTGAACGAATACATGCCGCCGACCGTCTCGCGCAGCAGATTGATGCCGTAGGTAAAGGGCAGCAGCGGGTGCAGCCACTGGAAGAAGCCGGGCATCATCTCGATGGGGTACATGCCCGACGAACCCGGGATCTGCACGATGACGAGAATGACGCCGATAGCCTTGCCGATATGCTTAAACGTGGTGGACAGCGCATAGATGATATTGACGTAGGTGAACGAAATGGCGATGCCGCCCAGCACGAACAGCAGCGGGCTGACGCACTGCACGCCAATCACCAGATCGCCTACCGTAACGATGATGGCCTGCAACGCGCCCAGGATCACCATGAGCATCCAGCGGCCAAAGTAGCCTTGGCGCGCCGTAAAGCTGCCAACACCTTCACGGTCGACCTCGAGCTTGTAAATGGCGATGAGCACATAGCCGCCCACCCAAAGCGCCAGATTGGTGTAGAAGGGAGCGATGCCCGAGCCAAAGCTCTTGACCGGATAGATTGACTTGGACGTCAACTCAACCGGAGACGCCATGAAATCTGCCACGTCATTGACATCGACGCCCATCAGATCGGCCAGCTCGCCCATGGACTCGGAGGTCTGCAGCGCCGCGATGTCATTGGCGGCGGTTGCAAGCTTGTCCTGGACCTTGGCAAGCGAGGAATCGGTCTGGGACAGCGTGGTCTTGGCCTGGCCGAGCGTAGCGCTAAGCTGCGCCAACGTGCCGCGCGCATTTGCAAGTGTAGGTGTCATACCCGAGACGATACCGGTCAGGTCGCCCGAAACGGCAGCAAAAGAGTCGAGCGCGCTCGAGGCCTTCGGCAGCGCGTTTTGGCCCAAGTCCGTCTGGGCTTGGCCAAGGTTGGTCGCACCGGTATGAATTGCGTTATTGATAGCGTCACTGGCACCCGAAACAGCCGCTGCGTCATTCGCCATGGCGCTCGACTGCGCGGACAGACCGTCCTTGATGCTCTGAAGCTTTTCATTCTGCTCTCGAAGCAAATCGATGGTCGATACAATGCGCGCGTCAATTTCCTCGGAACCTGTCGACGTGTCATTGGCGAGAATCTCCAAGTGCCCGATAACGGCCTTATTGTGGTCGATCGTCGCTTGAAGAGACTCGAGCGAGTTGTCGATACGGGTGGTCGTAGATGTGACCGCGCCCGTCAGCTTGCCGATGGCAGCGTTCGCAGAGGCCGACGTCTTGGTGAGCGCAAGGCTGCCTTCCGAGAGCGCCTTGGAGAGCGAGGTGATGGAGTTGCCCGCCGTGGTGCGAGCTTCGCTCAGCAGGTCGTTGCCCTGGGAGATCGCCTGCGTCAGCGACGGTGCCTGGCCTTGCAAGCCGGCAAGTGCCGCATCAGCCGAGGCGATAGCGCCACTCGTCTTATCGATGGCGGCATTCATATCGCCAATCGAATCGCGCACCTCGCCCAAGGTGTCGGACGCCTCGGACACCGAACTTGCCAGCGAGTCCTGAGTCTGGGTTGCCTTGTCCTTTAAATCGACACCGGCATCCTTGGCGATACCGGCAACAGTCTTGCCTACCGTAGAGACAAATTCCGAGTTGATCTGCTCCTCGATGGTGTTTGCACCGGTATCGGTAACCTTGGGCGCAATGGCGCTCTTCTTCTCATTGACGTAGTACGTGAGCTTGGGTTGATGGTAGTTGCCGTCGAGCATCGAAACCAGGTTATCCGAGAAGTTCTTGGGAATCACGATAGCGGCATAGTACTCGCCGCTCTCGACGCCCTCCTTGGCATCGGCCGTCGAGTCGACGAACGTCCAGCCCAACTGATGATTCTCCTTGAGCTGGTCGACCACTTTGTCGCCAGCGTTGAGCTCACCCACCAAGTCGTTTTGGGTGCCTCGATCGTTGTTGGCGATAGCAATCTTGATGCCTTGGGTGTTTCCATACGGATCCCAGTTTGCCACGATGTTATACCAGGCATACAGCGAGGGAATAACGCACACGCCTAGGGTAACCACCAGGGCGACGGGGTTCACAAGCAGTCGCTTAATGTCGCGCTTAAATATCGCAAAGGACACCTTTGCATTGGATAGTTTGCTGCCGAGACTCACGCTTGGACCATCCATCCTGTCGTTAAATCGAATCGTACTATCGACAACCATTGTAGTAGGCGCTTTAACGTCTCAAAGCACAATGGTGTTGAGTTTTGCGGGTAGCAATATACTACGAAGATGAGTTAACGTACAGATGTACAGTATCCTAAATTTCAGCAGGTCACAAAACCACAACCCGCACAAATTAGCAATTCAAATAGTCATCGGGGACGTTCTTAAATGACTAGTCAAACAAGAACGTCCCCAATGACTACTTAGGACCACGGCAACGTCGATGTTTTGGCAATGCCAGCGAGCGGGCGCCAGAGCGAACAAATTGGCATGAAAAGAGGACGGCATAGACCTTCTGGTCATGCCGTCCTCTTTGAATGACAAGTTGTCGCTCTGGCGCCCGCGCAGCGTCGACTGGTCCGCCGTTCGTTAGAACGGCGGAACTGAGGGCAGCGTCGAGCCGTTACGCGGTTTGGTAAAACCGCGTAAATACCTAACTACATCAAGTTGCAAACAGCTGCTGCGAAGGCAACGGGGTCCTCGGGCAGAATGCCCTCGACCAGCAGGGCCTGGTCATAGAGCAAACCGGAGTACTGCTTGATCTTGTCGGCGTCGCCCGCCTTCTGAGCGGCGACGAGCTTGGAAAAGACCGGGTGCTTGGCGTTGAGCTCGAGCACGCGCTGGCTCTTGGGCATACCGTCGGGCGCGCCCTCGGGACCCTTCTGAAGCACCTTCTCCATCTCGAGCGAAAGCGGGCCCTCGGTGGTGATGCACGCGGGAGCATCGGTCAGGCGCGCAGAGACGGCAACCTTCTCGACCTTGTCGCCGAGTGCCTCCTTCATGGCGTTAAAGAGGTCCTCGTTCTCCTTGGTGGCGTCCTCGGCCTCCTTTTTCTCGTCCTCGGTCGCCAGGTCAAGATCACCGGTTGCGACGTTCTTGAGCTCCAGGTGACGATCCTCAACCTCGGGCTCGGCACCATCGGCCACGGCCTTCTCGGCAGCCTCGCGGGCGGCATCGTCCTCGTAGATCTTGGGCATATCGGCGGCAACGTACTCACGCATAGCCTGGAAGGTGAACTCATCCACGTCCTGCGTCAGCAGCAGCACGTCATAGCCGCGGTCGAGCACGCCCTTTACCACGGGCATCTTGGCCAAGCGCTCACGCGAGTCGCCGGCGGCGTAGTAGATGGCCTTCTGATCCTCGGGCATGCCCTTGGCATACTCGGCCAGGGTAATCATCTTCTGTTCCTTGGCAGACCAGAACAGCAACAGATCGGCGAGCTCATCGGCCTTCATGCCATAGCTCGAGTAGATGCCGTACTTAAGACCGCGGCCAAAGTTCTCAAAGAACTTCTCGTAGGCCTCGCGGTCGTTGTCACGCATATCCTCAAGGTCGGCGGTGATCTTCTTTTCCACACGCTTGGCGATGGCCTTGAGCTGACGGTTCTGCTGCAGCGTCTCACGCGAGATGTTGAGCGACACATCGGCGGAATCCACGACGCCGCGGACAAAGTTGTAGTAGTCGGGCAGCAGGTCGTCGCACTTCTCCATGATCAGGACGTTGGAGCTGTAGAGTGCCAGACCCTTCTCGTAATCCTTGCTGTACAGATCGAACGGCGCGCGGCCCGGCACAAACAGCAGGGCATCGTACTCGAGCGTGCCCTCAGCATGGAAGCTGATGGTGCGCGCAGGATCGTCAAAGTCGTGGAACGTGGACTTGTAGAACTCGTCGTAGTCCTTCTGCTCGACATCGGAGCTGCGCTTCTTCCAGATCGGTGTCATGGAATTGACGGTCTCGAGCTCCTGGTAGTCCTCGTACTCGGGCTTGTAATCGTCGCCGGCGTCCTCGGGCTTGGGTTTCTGGCGGCTCTTGGACACCATCATCTGAATCGGGTAGCGCACATAGTTGCTGTACTGCTGAATCAGGCTCTTGAGACCCCACTCGGTCAGGAAGCGATCGTAGGTCTCGGCCTCGCCGTCGGCATCGAGCTTCTCGTTCTCGCGCAGCGTCAGGATGACATCGGTACCGTGCTCGGCGCGCTCACCGTCCTCGATGGTGTAGCCCTCAAGACCGTCGGATTCCCACACATGGGCGACATCCTCGCCATAGGCGCGGCTGACGACCTTCACATGGCTGGCAACCATAAAGGCAGAGTAGAAGCCCACGCCAAACTGGCCGATGATGTCGACATCGGAGCCCTGCTGCTCGGCGTTCTCGGTCTTAAACTCCTCGGAGCCGGAATGGGCGATGGTGCCCAGATTGCGCTCGAGCTCCTCGGCGGTCATGCCAATGCCGTTATCCGAGATGGTAATGGTGCGGGCGTCTTTATCAAAGGAAACGCGAATAGCCAGGTCGCCCTGGTCGATCTTGACGCTCGGATCCTGCAGGCTCTTAAAGTTGAGCTTGTCGACGGCGTCGCTCGCGTTAGAGATAAGCTCGCGCAGGAAGATTTCCTTATTGGTGTAGATGGAGTTGATCATGAGGTCGAGCAGTTTTTTGCTCTCGGTCTTAAATTGACGCATGTGCAGTCCTTTCGCGCTACCCCCGTCCGCAAAAACGGCCCGGTTGTCCGAGCCGCATCGCAGACCTGCTATGTTCAGACTTAGATTTTATAACCCAATAGCGCGCATATATACACACGGAATCGAAAAACTGTATGTCCGAGCGCTCCAATGCGTCAATTGCCAAGGAGTGTCCCCAACTGCCGGCAGAAAAGGAACGTCCCTATCTGCCATCTACGCGCTTGGCCATCCAGACATGGGGTTGGCCCTCGTCTTCGTAATCTACCGGGGCAATTTGCGTGTAGCCCGCCTTTGCATAAAGCGGCAGCACGTATTCCTGCGCATGCAGCTTAATAAGCTTAGCGCCGGCATCGCGTGCACACGAAGCACTGGTCTCCACGATCGCACTCGCCAGTCCGCGACGACGCATAGCCGGCAGCACGGCGACGCGCCCCATAATGTAGGTCTCCCCCGCCGCAACGTCTTCGTCCATGTCGCATGCCGGCAACACCGGGGCCTCTGCGTCAGCCACGCGCTCAAGCTCTTCGGGAAACACGCGCGAGCAACCGGCAAGCTCGCCGTCTACATAGAGCGTCACATGAATGCAGTTCGGATCCTCGTCGATAGCGTCGAACTCATTCTCGTAGCCCTGCTCGTCCATAAAAACGACGCGGCGCACCAACGCCGCGTCATCAAAGCATCCCGTCTTAAGTTGGATATCCATAGCTGCCCTTTCATTCAACGCGAACGTTAGGGACAGATTTTAGCGAAAATGAGCTCCGCGCACGCTAAACTTCGCGCGAGCCTTCGCCAGGCAGTCGTAATGACCCACGTTATGGGCATCGCTCGCGATGAAGCTGTACAGGTTCTGATCGAACAGGCGCTGTGCCGGCTTTTTTTCGCGACCAAAGCGACCGCCGGCAATAAAGTCCGCCGAAGCCTGCAGCTTGCAGCCCATATCGACCAGGCGCTCCGCCACGCTTACATCCTTTTGAACCGCACGATAGCGCTCAGGATGAGCGATGATCACCTGGTAGCCACGGCACTGCAAATCGTAAATCGTGTTCTCGTACTCTCTAAACGCATACGCATCGGCATGCGTCGAAAGCTCGAGCAGAAACTCGTTGGTCCCATCGAAATGCAAGTGCTCCGCGGCATCGATACCAAGCTCAACGAGCTTTCGATGGTTGACCTCGAAGCCCATCTGGAGCGGAAAACCGTCAGCGTTATCACGCAGCAGTTCAAAGGCATCCCACATCTTGTCGTAATCAAAATAGGGATCACGGCAGTGAGGAGTGCAAACGATTCTGGTTACACCGGCCCGCTTGGCAGCCTCGAGCATCGCCAAGCTCTCATCGAGATCGGCGGCGCCGTCGTCTACACCCGGCAAGATATGGCAATGAATGTCACGCATAGGTCAGCCTTAATCAACTAAACGTTTGCTCGGTTGGTGAAGATGCCCTTTTTGGAAGTCCCCTGATCGTCGGAGCCCTTCTTCACCTTCTTACCGTCCTTGGTGTAGTAGGAGTAGTAGTACTCGCTGGTCTCGGTCTCGCAGTAGTTCATAACGGTACCGATGAGCTTGACCTTTTCGGACTTCTTAAGCTGGCCGATAGCGTTGAGTGCCTCCTCGCGCTTGGTGAAGTCCTCGCGCACCACGAACAGCGTGCCGTCGGTCAGACTTGCGATCTCGGCAGCATCGATGAAGGTGCCTACCGGAGGAGCGTCGAAGATGACGTACTGGAACTTGGCAGACAGTGCCTTTACCAGCTTGGCAAAGCGGTGAGAGACGATGATGTCGGCAGGATTGGGAATATGCGGCTCGGCATCGAGGAAGTAGAAGTTCTTCTGACCCGTCTCGACAATTGCCTGGTCAATGGAGATCTGCTCGGAAAGGACCGCATAGAGTCCGCCGCGCGAACGAACGCCGAGCATATCGGAAAGGGACCTGCGGCGCATATCGGCCTCGACCAGGAGCACGGACTTGCCGCTCGTGGCGATAGCCTGGGCAAGGTTGATGGAAACCGTAGACTTGCCCTCGTTGGGAATCGAGGACGTGACGGTAATGGTGCGAATGGGGTCGTCCACGCTCGCAAAGCGGATGTTGGCCAGAAGGGTCTTGGCGGCATTCTGTACAACGAGCTTATCGGTGTTCTTTGCCTTAGCCATGCCTATTTACCACCTTTCATAGCCGGAATTCGGCCAACAACGGGAATGCCCAGGAGCTCTTCCGCCTCTTCGGCACCGCGGATGCGGGTATTGAGCATGTCTGCCAAAACGACATAGGCAACTGCGATAAAGATACCGGCGAGGAACGCGACAGCAACGTACAGCATACGCTTGGGACCGCTGGGGGCTTCGGGGGTCTTAGCCTCGTCGATAACGTTGATGCTCTGGGCAGCGCCGACGTTCTGAGCGACCGTACTCACCGAGCTGGCCATGGCCTTTGCGACCTTAGCCGTCTCCTTGGCATCGGTGCCGGTAACCGAAAGCGTAATGACACGCGTGGTGGTCTCGGAGGAAACAGACACCTTGTAGTCATCCAGATCGGTGAGGCCCAGTTCATTGGCTGCGCCGCTCTTAACGCTATCGCTATCCAGCAGCGTGGCGATATCGTTGGAAAGCATCTGACTCGCCGAGAGATCGTTGTAGCTCATCTGACCGCTATCGTCGGTCTTGGCGAGAATGTACATGCTCGTCGTCGCGGTATAGGTGTTGTCCATCGCAATGAAGGACACGATGCCCATGGCGATCGCGCAGACCACCGGAAGGGTGATGACCAGCTTGAGGTGCTTCTTCAGCAGCTGGAACAGTTCGAGAAGGGTCATGCAGCTTGCCTTTCATTTCCCCAGTTCGGATTGACAAAACTGTCCGTATGTTATCGCATCTTTTTACCGAGACCAAACTCTATACATAAGAAACAGGCTCTCCTGTAAAAATGTCGGAAGCAATCGTAAAATTGCACAACAACGCCGCACCCGAAAGTCAAATGCGGCGTCTACATCAATATCTATGTTGTATCGCTATGCGAATGGCTCGTCCTGCTGTATGGGAAACGTCACCGTAATGGTGGTTCCCACGCCCAACTCGCTCGACAGATCGAGCGTGGCGTGATGATACAGGGCCGCATGCTTGACAATGGCAAGCCCCAGGCCGGTTCCGCCGCGTGCCTTGGACCTACTCTTGTCCACGCGATAGAACCGCTCAAATACCTTGCCCTGTTCTTCAGGCGCGATACCGATTCCCGTGTCGGCGACAGCGAGGAACGGATGGCCTTCGTCGTTGGTGCCGCACTGCAGCGTAACCGTACCGCCGGACCGATTGTAGCGGATGGCGTTGCTTGCCAGATTATAGATGAGCTCGTCGACCAAGCGCGACACGCCTTCGATGACCACAGGCTTGGTCTCATGACTTATCGTCACATTCGCCTGACGGGCAACCTGTTCAAGACGCTGCTCAACCGCGTAGATCGCACGCGAGAGCTCAATAGGCTCCGTGGACCCAATGGGCACTGCCTCGCCTTCAGTTGCACGTTCGGCCTCGTCCAAGTTAGACAGCGTAAGGATGTCGTTGACAAGCGCTGCCAAGCGGCCCGCCTCACGATAGATGCGACCGCCAAAGTTGCGCAGGTCGTCCTCGCCCTCGACCATGCCATTTGCGATGAGCTCGGCATAGCCCGAAATCGCCGTAAGCGGCGTCTTGAGCTCATGGGTGATATTCGCCGTGAACTCGCGGCGCATACGGTCGTTGTCCGCTAGCACCGCCATTTGGCGCTTGAGTTCCTGGCGCTGCGACTCGATACGCTCAAGCATGGGGACCATCTCGGCATAGGCGTGCTCATAGCTACGGCGTGGGTGATCCAAATCCACCTCTTGCAACGGCGCGATGATGGCACGGGACTCACGGCGCGCCATAAAAAACGAGAGTACTGCACCCGCTGCTGCGATAAGCAGCATCGGCGCCAGCATCGACAGCAAAATCGCCGCAACGCCAGGCTGGGCCTGCGCCAAGCGAACGACCTGGCCGTTATCAAGGGTGACGGCGCGATACAGCATAATCTCGTCGAGTGTAGAGCTTGCGCGCTCCGCGGAACCCGAACCACTCTCAAAGGCCTCGATGACCTCGGGGCGATCGCCATGGTTGGGCAGTGTGGAAGGTGACGCCTCGTTGTCGTAGGCAACAGATCCGTCCTTATTGATCAGCGTGATACGAAGATCCTCGCGATCGAGGCTTCGCAAGAACGGAATGGGCTCCTGCTGCTCGTCGAGGGCGGCAGCAATAAGCTCGGTTTCCTGCGCCAGATTGGCACTCGTGGCATCCGCCAAAGTGTTTTGCACAAAGAACGCACCCAGCACCGTAAACGCCACGATAACCGCCATGGCGCAGACAAAGATCGTCACAAAAACGCGGTGCGACAGCGTATGTTTTCCCTGGGGGGCGAAGACCACGGGTTACTCCTCCGATGCGGTGGCCGCGGTGTCGTCGCCTTCGGCACCATCACCGGCAGAAGGCTCGGCCAGGCGATAACCCACGCCGCGCACGGTCTCGATGGCGCTGGCATGCTCGCCCAGTTTTTGGCGAAGCGTCTGCACGTGCACGTCAACGGTGCGCGAACCGCCGTCGAAGTCCCAGCCCCACACGCTCTGCAGCAACGACTCGCGGGTAAAGACCACGCCGGGCTTGCGCATGAGGTACTCGAGCAGGTCGAACTCGCGCAGGGTGAGCTTAAGCGGCTCGCCGGCAACGGTCACCTCGCGATGGCTGGGCGAAAGCACGATGTCGCCCACGCTGAGCACATCGCTCGCCTGCTTGACCATGCCGCCGCGACGCAGCAGTGCGCGGCAGCGGCTCGCAAGCTCCATGAGCGAAAACGGCTTAGTCAGGTAATCGTCGGCACCGCCATCGAGCGCCATCACCTTGTCGAGTTCGGTGTCCTTGGCGGTAAGCATCATGATGGGCACCGTCGCCGTCAGGCGATCGGCACGCAGGCGACGCATAATCGCCAAGCCATCGGTGTCGGGCAGCATGATATCGAGCAGCACAGCATCGGGCACCCGTCGTGCCACGGCAGCTTTAAACTCGCCATCACACGAAAAGCCCTCGGCCTCGATTCCCTGCTTGCGCAGCGCGTAGACTGTCAAATCCCTGATGTTGTCATCGTCCTCGACGTAATAGATCATGTTGAACCCCTTTGCGGCCGATATGACCGCATCTTAACCCTAAAGGCACCTGTAAAAGACAGCGTCAGCCAAAACGCCCCGTCAAATAATCCGCGGTGCGCGGATCGGACGGATTCTTGAAGAGTTGCGCGGTGGGCGCGTGCTCCACCAGCTCACCCAGCAAAAAGAACGCAACCGAATCGGAAATACGCGCGGCCTGCTGCATGTTGTGCGTCACGACCACCAGCGTGCAGGTCTCCTTGAGCTCGCAGGCCAGCTGCTCCACCACCAACGTCGACACAGGGTCGAGTGCCGAGGTCGGCTCGTCCATCAGCAGAATGTCGGGCTGCACGGCAAGTGCGCGGGCGATGCACAGGCGCTGCTGCTGTCCACCCGAAAGACCCAGGCCTGACTCTTTGAGCTTGTCCTTGACCTCGTCCCACAGGGCAGCGCGACGCAGGGAGTCCTCGACCAGCTCATCGAGCACGGCGCGGTCGCGCACACCCATACCGCGAGGACCGTAGGCGACGTTGTCGTAGATGCTCATGGGAAATGGGTTGGGGCGTTGGAACACCATGCCCACGCGCTGGCGCAAACGGCAGATGTCGCAATCGCCCAGGATATCTTGACCATCGAGCGCAATCTTGCCCTCGATGCGGCAATCCTTGATGCCGTCGTTCATGCGGTTAAAGCAGCGCAGCAACGTGGACTTTCCGCAGCCCGAAGGCCCGATGAACGAAGTGATCTGCTTGTCGCGGATCTTGATATTCACGTCCTTGAGCGCATGGTGATCGCCATAGAACAGGTCGAGGCCCTCGACGTCGATGCGCGTCGGCGAGGCGGCAAGATCCTCTGCCGTGGGGCGAGTCGCATCCCCAACCTCGCGCTCATGCGCGGCCTCGGCCTGCGCTTCCATGAGTTCTTCAAGCTCCGTGGGCTCCACAGCCGCAGCAGCCGTCATACCGCACACCTCCATATCGATATCAATTCAGCAGTATCGATAGTAGGAATCGCGGCTCATACGCACGTGAGCACATTGTCAAGTGTTTGTAAGGGCGCACTGGCTATGCGGCGGGCAGCTCGATGGTGAATATCGTGTGTTCGGGCGTCGATTCACATGCAACGGTACCGCCGTGTGCCGCGATGATCTCCTTGGCAATAGCAAGGCCCAGGCCGGCACCACCGCGATTGGTCGCACGCGCCGCATCCAGGCGATAGAACTTCTCAAAGATCACCTTGAGCTTAGCCGCAGGGATAGGATCGCCCTGATTGATAAAGCGCACGCGCACGCCGCCATCGTCTTGGCGCCTGGCCTCAATCGTGATAGTCGAGCCCTCATAGCTATAGGCGACGGCGTTTTTCATGATGTTGTTGAACACGCGGGCCATCTTGTCGCCATCCACGAGCACCGTCAGGTCCTCGCGAATATCAACCTGGGCTTCCTTATGCTGCTCGTTGAGGATGGGATAGAACTCGTCAGCCACCTGAGCCAGCAGCAACCCCAGATCAACATAGCCGCGCGTGAGCACGATATCGTGGAAGTCAAAGCGCGTGATATCGAAGAACTCTTCGATGAGTGCATCGAGCCGGTGCGCCTTGTCGAGCGCCACGCCCGTAAAGTGCGCACGTTGCTCAACCGGCAGCTCAGGAGCCTCTTGAAGCAGCGAAAGATAGCCCACCACACTGGCAAGCGGGGTGCGTAGGTCATGTGCCAAGTACGTGACCAGATCGTCCTTGCGATGAGACTCGTCACGCAAGGCCTGCTGCACCTTGCGCTCGCGATCGCGCACACGGTTGAGTGCGCCCTCGACCTCCAGGAAGTCGCCGTCGATGTTGTCCCAGGTGTCGGGGTGATCGATCAGGCGATCTTGAATACGAGCGGCCAGCACACAATCGGCATGCTGCTCGCCCTGCTCATAGCCCTGGTAGTACAGGGCGCGGCCGCAAAAGAACAGCACGCACACGGCAAGCGCCAGCACAAAGCCAAGCATGTTGAATACAAAGCCGGCATCGAACAGCACCGGCCCTTCGATGCCGCCGAGTGCCATGGCGCCAATCGCCAACGTCATGGCCCACGCGGCGCCGCCAATCACCACGCAGCGGCACACGATCTCAAATCGATCGATCAGCAAAAAGCCGACAAGCAGCACCGCCAAGATTCCGACGATGTTGTCGATGCCAATCAGCAGCAGGCTCAGCAAAAAGAGCAGCACCGTTGCAAGCGCGCGGTTGTCGACGACCGACCTCACGTATTCAAAGAGCCGATCGGGCACCTCGAACGCTTGCCTATCGCCTTTTGTCATATCAAGATCCTCACAAGCGAAAAGCGTTATTCGATGATGTAGCCGACGCCCCAGACGTTTTTGATAAAGCGTGGCTTTTGTGCGTCGTCGCCGATCTTTTCGCGCAAGTGGCGAATATGCACCATCACCGTATTGTTGGAGCCGGGCATAAAGTCCTCGTTCCACACCGCGCGGAACAGGTCCTCCACGGCCACCACGCTGCCGCGATGCTCGACCAGATACAGCAAGATGGAATACTCGATGGGCGTGAGGCGCACCGGCGCACCGTCCACCATTACGGAACGAGCATCGCGGTTGATCTCCAGGCCGTCGAGCTGGATGATCGGCGACTCGGCCACCTGCGCGCGGCTACCGTAGCTGGTATAGCGGCGAAGCTGAGCGTGCACGCGCGCGATGAGCTCCAGCGGACGGAACGGCTTAACCACGTAATCGTCCGCGCCAAGCGAAAGGCCCCCGATCTTGTCTTGCTGGGCATCGCGCGCCGTCAGCATGATCACGGGATAGGTATGGCTGGAACGGATCGTACGCAGCAGCTCAAACCCATCGATATCGGGCAGCATGACATCAAGCAGCGCCAGATCGAACTCCTGCTCCAAGATTGCCTTGGCAGCATCGGCCCCGCTATAGGCAATCTGGACATCAAAGCCCTCTTTTGTAAGGTAGATGCCAACCAAGTCGGCGATGGCCTTCTCGTCATCAACTACCAAAATGCGCTCGTTCATGCGTGCTCCTCTCACGCTCCATTATGCCTGAGGCGACGCACGCCACACACAACAAGCGTGGGTGATTAAGTCGGCCTTAAGCACCCCTTGATTATCAACTTCATCCGAACACCTCCCACATTCATCCGCACATGTGCG
>DAWDVX010000037.1:450-26460 GCA_052346145.1 Collinsella sp. | reverse complement strand
GGCCCGTGGGTTATACCCTAAGAGCAAACCACCCTTTTTAAGGGTGGTTCTGATTCGTTCTTTGCCGCTATCCGCACACACCGCATTTTGCACAGGCCGAAAGTGCGGCCGGAGCCTGCGCGATGCCGCCCTTTGCCGTCTCGCGCAGCGTGGCCGGCAACGCGTGGCCCACTGAGAGCATGACATGTGCCATCTGGTCAAACGGCACCAGGCTCTTAATGCCTGCGAGGGCGAGTTGTGCCGAGCTAAAGGCCGCTGCCACGCCGATGGCGTTGCGGTTTTGGCAGGGCACCTCCACGAGGCCACCGACGGGGTCACAAACGAGGCCCAGCAGGTTACTCAGCGCGATGGAACTGGCGTCAAGCGCCTGCTCGGGCGTGCCGCCGAGCATCTGCACCAGCGCGGCGGCTGCCATGGCGGCGGCGCTTCCGACCTCGGCTTGGCAGCCGCCCTCGGCGCCGGCAACGCAGGCGCTTGTGGTGAGGTTGAGGCCGATGGCGGCTGCGCAGTAGAGCGCGTCCATGACTTGCTCGTCGTCGAGCTGCAGGCGATCGGCGAGCGCCAACACGCAGCCGGGCACGACACCCGCGGAGCCTGCCGTGGGGGCGGCGACGATCACTCCCATCGTGGCGGAGCGCTCAAGCACGGCCATCGCGCGGGCCACGGCGTCGGTCTGAACGGGGCCCATCAGGCTTGCACTCAAATCGTTGCGGCCGGTGGCTTCGACAAGCTTGGCCTCGCCGCCGATAAGCCCGCCGAGCGAACGCTGCGGATTGGCGATGGGGGCCGTGGTCTCCTCGCGCATGACGTCGAGCACGCGGCGCATAGCAGCGACGGCGTGGGCCTCGCCGGTCAGACGCGCCTCGCGAACGGCCATGACGGCGCCAATGCTGAGCCCCAGTTCCTCGCACGCATCGAGCAGCTGCTCGCCGTCGTCGAAGATTTCCTTGGCCGAGACGCCGGGAGAGAGCGACGAGGCAGAACCGGGGAGCTCGATAAAGGTCGCGTAATCGACATTGTCGAGCTTGCGTAGCATGGGGACGACGGTGTCGTCGGGCGCGCCGTCGGTCTCAAAGACGGAGTAGGCCTGGCCGCCCACTTCGGTGCGGTAGGTGCGGCAGAAAGCGATGTTTACGTGGGCGTAGGCGAGCAGGTTGGTGAGCGCGGCGAGTACACCGGGGACGTCCTTGTGTGCCACGAAGAGCGTGGAATACATGCCCGAGATGTCGACGCCGACGCCGTTAATGCGGCTGATGCGCATCTTGCCGCCGCCAAGGCTTTCACCGCGGACCTGTGCCGTGGCGCCCGTGTCATCGACCATGTCGATGTCGACGGTATTGGGGTGGATGGAGGCGTCGTCGCCCTTGATGTCAAAGTGATATTCGAGGCCCTGCTCGCGTGCGAGGTCGAAGGCCTGCTTGATGTTCTCGTCATCGGTGTCGAGGCCCAGGATGCCTGCGACGAGCGCGCGGTCGGTGCCGTGGCCGCGGTAGGTGTGGGCGAAGGAGTTCCACAGGCCAAAGGTGACCTTGGTGATGCGGCCTTCCAGCAGGCTGGCGGCAACTTGGGCGCAGCGCAGGGCGCCGGCGGTGTGCGACGAGCTGGGGCCGACCATGACGGGGCCCAAGATCTCGAATGCCGAGGTCGTAGCTAGTGTTTGCGGCTTGCCTGCCATGGGTGCTCCTTATCTATCCCGTCGTCCCGAGGGGCGGGGCATACTCTGTCCCGCCGTTCCGAGGGCTTTAGTATTTGGTCACCTGCTCGGACAGTCCTGCTCGCACGGAGGCCACATTAAGTGGCCTCCGGCTCGTGCGGAACTCGCGATCGACCAAATACTAAAGCCCTCGGAACTTAGGATACATGGTTGGAGTCGCTCTGCTGCAAAATTTATCGGCCTGTGATTTATTCCATGTCCCAGGTAGGCTCATCTTCACCACCTTTAAATAAAAAAGAAGTACCGGTTGGGGCCGGTACTTCTTTTGGTGCGTTGTTATTTGGCTGTGGCTTTTCTCGTAAGCTTACAGGCCGCAGGCTGCTTTGAGTTCTTCGACTCGGTCGGTTTTTTCCCAGGTGAAGTCGGCGTCTTCGCGGCCGAAGTGACCGTAGGCTGCCGTCTTTTCGTAGATGGGGCGACGCAGATCTAGGTCGCGGATGATTGCGCCCGGGCGCAGGTCGAAGGTCTTCTCTACGGCCTCGACGATCTTGTCCTCGGCAACATGTGCGGTACCGAAGGTGTCGACCATGATTGAGAGGGGCTTGGAAACGCCGATGGCGTAGGCAAGTTCGACTTCGCAGCGGTCGGCAAGGCCGGCGGCGACCACGTTCTTGGCGACCCAGCGCGCGGCATACGCGGCGGAGCGGTCAACCTTGGTGCAGTCCTTGCCGCTAAAGGCACCGCCGCCGTGACGGCCGTAGCCGCCGTAGGTGTCGACGATGATCTTGCGGCCGGTGAGGCCCGTGTCGCCCATGGGGCCGCCCACGACAAAACGACCGGTGGGGTTCACGTAGATGTCCGCGTTATCCCACGGCATGTTCTCAGCGGCCATGACCGGGGAGATGACGTGCTCGATAAGGTCGGCCTTGATCTTGCCCATGTCTTCGATCTCGGCGGCGTGCTGCGTGGAGATGACGATGGTCGTGACCTCCACAGGTTTACCATCTTCGTAGCGCACGGTGACCTGGGTCTTGCCGTCGGGACGCAGATAGGGCAGGGTACTGTCGTGGCGCACGGCGGCCAGGCGCTCGGCCAGGCGGCTTGCCAGGTAGTGTGGCATGGGCATGAGGGTCTTGGTCTCGTTGGAGGCATAACCGAACATCATGCCCTGGTCGCCGGCACCGATTAGGTCGATCGGGTCGGTGGTAGCGCCGGTCTGGGTCTCGAAGGACTCGTCGACGCCCTGGGCGATATCGGGCGACTGCTCGTGGATGAGGCTCATAACGCCGCAGGTGTCGCAGTCAAAACCGAATTTGGCGCGGTTGTAGCCAATGCGGCGGATAACGCCGCGGGCGATTTCCTGTACATCGACGTAGGCCTGGGTGCGGATCTCACCGGCGACGATGACGGTGCCGGTGGTCACGAGGGTCTCGCAGGCGCAGCGGACGTTCTCCACGTTGGCGGGCACGCCGTTGGGGGCGATGTAGCCCTGCTCCTGGAGCTCTATTTCTTTGGCGAGGATTGCGTCGAGGACGGCGTCGCTGATCTGGTCAGCGATCTTATCGGGATGACCTTCGGTCACCGACTCCGACGTAAATACAAAGGACCCGTGTTGGGGCGGGATGGAACGAAGTTCTTCTGACATGATTGTCCTTTCAAAAACGTGTCCCGGCGACCGTTACCATTCCGCCGGGCTCTCTATGCAAGGGCACATCATAGCGCGTAATTCAAACATTCACACCCTTTCCGCACCTACTCATTGGGGACAGACTTAAATGACCAGCCTTACCTAAGTGCCGACAGGTTGTCCAATGACTGGTCATTTAAGTCTGTCCCCAATGAGTAGGTCGGTGCCCTTTGTGCGGAGGTTGCTTTGATGCTTTATACTGGTGCGGTTAGACATCCATCCTGCAATCGAGGAGATTTCCATGGCATCAGACGTTCGCGTCCGCTTTGCACCCTCACCGACGGGCAAGCTGCACATCGGCGGCGCCCGCACCGCTATCTATAACTGGGCTTTCGCCCGCGCAAACGGCGGCACGTTCATCCTGCGCATCGACGACACCGATCCCACCCGCTCCACCGACGAAAACACGCAGATCATCCTGCGCGCCATGCGTTGGCTGGGCCTGGACTGGGACGAGGGTCCCGAGGTGGGCGGCGATTTTGGCCCCTACGCCCAGACCGAGCGCCTGGACCTGTACAAGCAGGCCGCCAAGAAGCTTTGGGACGAGGGCAAGGCCTATCCCTGCTTCTGCACCAAGGAGCAGCTCGACGCCGACCGCAAGGCCGCGCAGGAGCGCAAGGACCCCTTCCAGGGTTATCAGCGCCGTTGCCGCGATCTTGATCCCGAGGAGGCCCGCCGTCGCATCGAGGCCGGCGAGTCCTACGTCCTGCGCATCAAGGTGCCCGAGGACCGCGGCGATGTCGTCATCCACGACGCCGTTCACGGCGAGGTGACCTTCGACGCCAAGGAGCTCGACGACTTTGTCATCTTCCGCTCCGATGGCACGCCCACGTACAACTTCGCGACCGTCGTCGACGACGCCATGATGAAGATCACCCATGTCATCCGTGGCGACGACCATCTGTCCAACACCCCGCGTCAGGTCATGGTGTACGAGGCCCTCGGCGCTCCCGTGCCCACGTTCGCCCACATCTCCATGATCCTGGGCGCCGACGGCAAAAAGCTCTCCAAGCGCCACGGCGCCACCTCCGTGGAGGAGTACCGCGACGCCGGCTACCTGTCCGACGCCTTCGTCAACTACTTGGCGCTGCTCGGCTGGTCGCTCGACGGCGAGACCACGATCATCCCGCGCGATGTCCTGGCCAGCAAGTTCTCGCTCGACCGCATCTCCAAGAACCCTGCGACCTTCGATCCCAAAAAGCTCGATTGGGTTAACGCTGAGTACATCAACGGTATGTCCGACGCCCAGTTTGCCGATGAGATCATGGTCCCCGAGCTGCACGAGGCGGGTCTCATCGAGGGTAATGTCGAGTACGGCGAGGACTGGATCGACGCGCTTGCCGCTATCGTCAAGCCGCGCACCAAGATGCCGGCCGACGCCGTGACCGTCGCCGCTCCCATCTTCGCTACGGCCGAGACGCTCGAGTATGACGAGAAGTCCGTTAACAAGGGCCTGGCCAAGGAAGGCATGGGCGCCATTCTGGACGCCGCCAAGGCCGCGCTCGAGGGTGTTACCGAGTGGACGGCCGCGAACATCGACGCTGCGCTTGAGCCGCTGCCCGAGCAGATGGACCTTAAGAAGCGCGTGGTGTTCCAAGCTGTGCGCGTCGCCGTATGCGGCAACATGGTGAGCCCTCCGCTGGGTGAGACCATGGCGCTCGTCGGTCGCGACGACTGCCTGGCGCGCATCGATCGCGCCCGCACAATGGCGCTGTAATCGCTGCGCAAACGTATGTATCCGAGCCCCGTTCACTCAGAGCGGGGCTCTTGTTTCTGTAGACGTATGGGATGGGAGGTACAGGGGCCATGGTCGAACAACTGTCGCTGTTTGGTTCGCCGCAACCGGAGGAGGCTCCGGTGAAGTCTGTGCCTGCCGCTGCCTCGGCTCAGCCTAAGCCTGCACCCGAGCCCGTCACCGCCTATGCGAGCGTGGTCCTCGACATCCCGACGCGTGCGCTGTCTGAGCCGTTTGCTTATGGCATTCCCCGGTCCTTTGCCAACGAGGCGCAGATCGGATCCACGGTCCTGGTCCACTTTGGTAACCGTGCGGCCGCGGGCTATATTGTCGACATTGCGCCTGAGCTGGGCGACCTACAAGGCAACATCGCCCTCGACCCCGCACGCATCAAGCCCATCGAGGCTATCCTCAGCAAACCGCTCTTTACCGCCGAGGCCGCTCGTATCGCACGCTGGATGAGCCGCGAGTACGTTGCAACGCTTTCCGAGTGCCTGCGCCTGTTCTTGCCCCCGGGCGGCAGCCCGCGCGTGGTCAAGGGCGATGACGGCGCATGGTCGGTTGAGCGCCCAGCCGTCAAGCCTATCCAAAACCGTTGGGTCATGCTTACGCCCGAGGGCTTCGACTATACGCCTCCCAAAACGGCGGTTCGTCAGCGTCAGCTCATCGAGGCGCTCCAGTGCGGACCGGTCACGACGCGCGACCTCAACCTGCTCTATAACAGCATGTCGGCGACTATCAAGGCGCTCGAAAAGCGCGGCGTCGTGGTGGTGGAGGAGCGCCGTGCTTGGCGTGGTTGCAGCGAGCAGACCACGCTGTCCTCGGCAAGCGGCAAGGCGCCAGTCTCCCTTACCAACGGCCAGCAACAGGCACTCGCGCAGATTGAGCGCGCCCGTCTGGACGCTCATGGCGACGTGGTGCTGGTCGACGGCGTCACCGGCTCCGGCAAAACCGAGGTCTACCTCTCCGCCATTGAGCGCGTACTCGCAGCCGGCCGCTCAGCCTGCGTGCTTGTGCCCGAGATCTCGCTGACGGCCCAGACCGTCGGCCGTTTCCGCTCGCGCTTTGGCGAAACGGTTGCGGTCTTCCACTCGCGCCTTTCGGCCGGTGAACGCTTGGACCAATGGGATATGGTCGCCAGCGGTGCCGCGCGCGTGGTCGTGGGCGCCCGCTCGGCGCTCTTTTGCCCGCTCAGCGACTTGGGCCTTATCATCATCGACGAGGAGCACGAGACCAGTTACAAGCAGGGTTCCAGCCCGCGCTACCATGCGCGCGAAGTGGCGGCCGAGATGGCGCGTCGCTATCGCTGCCCGCTCGTGCTGGGCTCGGCCACGCCTTCTGCCGAGGCCCTCGATCGCTGCCGCCGCGGCACGTATAACGGTGTCACCTGGACGCGCGTCGAGATGCCCGAGCGCCCGGGACACGCCGTGCTGCCGACTGTCCTCATTGCCGACCTGCGCCGCGAGTTCTCGCATGGCAGCCGCTCCATGTTCTCTAAACCGCTGATGGAAGGCCTGGAGCGTGTGGTCGAGCGCCGCGAAAAGGCCGTGCTGCTGCATAACCGCCGTGGCTTTGCGCCGTTCTTGATGTGCCGCGAGTGCGGATGCGTCCCCACCTGCAATCACTGCTCCACCGCGCTTACGTATCACGAGCGCACGCACACGCTTCAATGTCACACCTGCGGTTCGTCTTGGCGCGTGCAGCCGTATCCCGCGCCCACGAGCCGTTGCCCCAAATGTGGCAGTCGCTACCTGGCAAAAATGGGTCTGGGCACTCAGCAGATCGAGGACGCACTGCACCAGATGCTTCCCGAGGACGTCGCCATCATTCGCATGGATGCCGATTCCACGCGCGGCAAGGATGCGCACAAAAAGCTGCTCGAGCAGTTCGATGCGGCGGATTGCGCCGTGTTGCTGGGTACCCAGATGATCGCTAAAGGTCTCGATTTTCCCGAGGTCACGCTCGTGGGCGTGGTCAATGCCGACTTTGCGTTAAAACTGCCCGATTTTAGAGCGGGGGAGCGCGCCTACGATTTGCTGGAGCAGGTCGCGGGCCGTGCCGGACGCGGCGATCGTCCCGGCGAGGTCATCATCCAGACCTATCTGCCCGAGGACCCGGTCATTCGTGCCGTTGCCGAGCACGATCGTTCAATCTTTACCGACTACGACCTGGACCAGCGTCGCGACGCGCTGTATCCGCCGTTTGTGCGCCTGGTCAACATTTTGGTTTGGTCGGCGAACGCGGATGATGCGCAGGACTACATTGGGCGCATCGCAAAGCTGCTCAAGCGCCGCTGGCATGCCGTCGCGCCCGACTTTTTGCGGGCGGGGAACGCCGTTCCGCAGGTGCTGGGCCCGGCTTCGTGTGTAATCGAGAGAGCCAAGGACCGTTACCGCTTCCATCTGCTTGTAAAGTCGCCGGTAGGGTACCATGTCTCTGATGATATCGACGCCTGTCTCAAAGAGGTGGGCTCCGTGCGCGGCGTGAGCGTGAGCGTTGACGTCGACGCCTATGATTTGATGTAACAACCCGAAAGGATGGCCATGGAAGCCAACGGAATCGTACTGTCTCCCGACCCTCGTCTGCGCCAGGAGTGCGCCGTCATCGAGGAGATCACCCCGGCGATCGAGGCGCTTGCCGAGAAGATGAAGAAGATGATGTTCGACAACGGTGGTTGCGGTCTTGCTGCTCCGCAGATCGGCGAGCTTATTCAGCTCGTCACCATCGACTGTGGCTACAGCGACAAGAACGATTACGATCCCTACGTGCTCATCAACCCCGTGATTGTGGAGCAGAGCGATAATCTGGTGCCGTTTAGCGAGGGCTGCCTTTCCATCCCTGGCATTAGCTGCGAGATCGAGCGTCCCGACCATGTCGTCGTCGAGGCGTACGACTTGGACGCTAACCTGATTCGCTATGAGGCCACGGGCGACCTGTTCTGCGTGTGCTTGCAGCACGAGATCGATCACCTGCACGGCAACACCATGTTTGAGCGACTGAAGCCGATGCAGAGGCTCAAGGCCGTCAAGGAGTATCAGGACGCCCTGGCCCGCGGCGCTCGACCGGGCGAGACGGAGTAGACCCCACCATCCCCTTCCGCCGCAGGGCCTAGGTTTTGCTCCATGCTCAAACAGTCCTGCTCGCACGAAGAGCACATTAAGTGCTCTTCGGCTCGTGCGGAACTGCGCGTGGAGCAATAACCTAGGCCCTGCGGCGGAAGGGGACTGCGTTTTCGTGCTCCTTTTCGCCCGGGTGCCGTCGGGCCAGGGAGGGGCGTCTTCCCTGATAGATGCTTTGTTGGGAGGGCTGCTTTTATGCGGCTCTTTCTTTGTTTTTGGGTATATTTGTTCTTGTTGAATTGTTATTGCGGATGGGCTGGGTACTTGGCTTTCCGCTGTTATTTGTAGCCGTCTCGGCTTTGGTTGAGGGGAGACGTTCTTTATGCGTATTGTGTTTATGGGTACGCCTGATTTTGTTGTGCCTTCGCTGGTTTCGATTGTCGAGGCTGGTTACGAGATTGGTCTTGTTGTTACTCGCCGCGATTATGTTCGCGGGCCTGGCAAGAAGCTGGAGCCTTCTCCTGTTAAGGCCAAGGCACTTGAGCTGGGGTTGCCGGTTGTTGAGGCTAATCGTATGACGGCCGAGGTTGTTGAGGCGCTCCAAGCTGCGCAAGCCGATATTTTCTGTGTGGCTGCTTATGGCTGTATTTTGCCGGATGAGGTGCTGCATATGGCGCCGCTCGGCATTGTGAATGTTCATGCGTCCTTGCTGCCTCGTTGGCGTGGGGCTGCTCCTATTCAGCGTGCGATTCTCGCTGGTGATGAGGTTGCTGGCGTTTCTATTATGCGTATTGGACATGGCGTTGATACCGGCGCTTATTGTGCCCAGGCGTCTACGTCGGTTGCCGGTAAGCATGCCGAGGCGCTCACGATGGAGCTTGGTGAGCTTGGCGGCAAACTGCTGGCTGATACGCTTCCCTCGCTTGCCGATGGCTCGGCTGTTTGGACTGAGCAGGATGAGTCGCTCGTCACTCATGCTGCCAAGATTTCCAAGCAGGAGATGCGTCTGGATCCGCAGATGGCGGCGCTCGATTGCGTACGTCATGTGCTGGCCTCGTCCGATACCGCGCCTGCTCGTTGCGTGATTGCCGGCAAGACCGTGCGCGTGCTCGATGCTGCGCCGGCTGATGTGTTGCTTGGCGAGGGACAGGTTCTCGTTAAGGCCAAGCGTGTTTACCTTGGTCTTTCCGATGGCGCGGTTGAGCTGCTCGAGGTTAAGCCCGATGGCAAACGTGCTATGGCCGCTTCTGCTTGGGCTGCTGGCCTGCAGGGTGCCGATCTTATCTGGGGTGTTTTGTCATGAGCAAGTTGTCTCCCGCGCGCAAGCTTGCGCTCGATGTGCTAATGGAGGCCGATCGCCGCGGCATGTATGCGCGTGACGTGCTGTCCTCTCGCGCATCGGCCAAAGCTATTGACCAGCGCGATTCCGCTTTTGCCGCCCGCTTGGCGCTGGGTGTGGCCGCTACGCAGGGTATTTTGGACGAGCTGCTCGATCAGTTTCTCGATAAGCCTAAAAAGGTTGCGCCGCGTGTTCGCATGGCACTTCGTATCTCGGCCTTCGAGATGCTTTATCTGCATACGCCTGGTCGCGTTGCGGTGAGTCAGGGCGTTGAGCTGGTGCGCAGCGGAGCTAAGTCTGCCGCCGGTTTGGCCAATGCCGTGCTGCATAAAGTCGCGGACAACGTTGAGGACTTTGCCACGGCGTCCGACGTGGATGAATCCGAGCGCCGTCTTGTCCGTCTGTCGCGCCTGATGGGTCTACCGCGTTGGCTGTGCGCTCGCATTATGGCATCGTTCGACACGCCTGAGGGTGCGCTTAACTTTGCCGGCAATCTGGCCCCCGCGCCGCTGGCCCTGCATGAGAACGCCTTTGCGACCAAGCCCGATCCGTATATCTCGCAGCTTGTGGCGCCTGTCTTCCCGGGCTGCCATGCCCCGGTTGATGCCCAGGTTACCGTTGCTTCGGGTGTGTTTGAGCGTGCTGCCGCGGTGGCATCTGATCTCAACGCCCAGCTCATCGCCACGGCAGCCACGCGCCCCGGAAGCTGCCTTGAGATTGGTGCCGGTCGCGGAACCAAGACCTATGTGATGATGTGCCAGGCCAAGCGTGCGGGCTATGAGCGTCAGCATACGGCGCTCGATCTGCATGATCGCAAGTGCGATCTGAATCTCGATCGCCTGCATAAGGCCGGTATTCAGGGCGTTCGTACGGTTTCAGGTGATGCCTGCGAGCTTGATGAGGTACTCACATCGTTTGATGCCATGCTTGGCGAGTCGGTTAAATTCGACACGGTCTTTATCGATGCGCCTTGCTCGGGCACCGGCACCATGCGTCGTCATCCCGAGATTCCATGGCGACTGACCGAAAAGGATGTGACGGTTGAGCTGCCCAAACTGCAGCTGACGATGCTCAGGGAAGCCGCTGCGCGCGTGGCTGCCGGCGGCGAGCTCATCTATGCGACGTGCTCGGTCTTCGACGAGGAGAACACGCAGGTGGTGGACGCGTTTTTGGCTTCGCCCGAGGGCGCGGACTTTAGCCTGGCACCTCTCTCCGAAGTACAGATCCTGCAGCTGCCCGAGTTCGATCAGGCCAAGAAGCTCGTTTCCGTACGTCAGAACGAACGAGGCCTCTTCCAAAGCGTGCCGGTAAACGCCGACTCCTACGACGGCCACTTCTGCGCCCGTCTGGTCCGCAAGTAGCGACTAAGTTGCGGTGAAATAGGGATTGAATAGCGGCATCTACCTGCCAAACAGTCCTTATTTCACCGCAACTCACAAGGAAACCTGGGTAGCTTGATTAGCTACCCATAGAGCAAAGAAATAGCCCCGCGATCGGTGTTGATCGCGGGGCTGATTGGTTTCTAGTGGCTATGCGGGCAGTTGGCGCAGCAGCCGCTCGTGGCGCTGGTGCTGGAGCCGCCGCTTCGCTGGTCGGTGTTGTAGAAACCGCTGCCCTCAAATTTAATGCCGCTGGCGGAGAACGTCTTGGCCGCCGGGGCACCGCAGCTGGGGCACACGACCTCGGGAGTCTCGGACATGGGATGCTCAACCTCAAACACGTTGCCGCAGCTCAAGCACTTGTAATCGTAGCGCGCCATAATACTTCCTTTTCAGCACAAAGCGGGCAGATTACTCTGCCCGCAAAAATTCAAACGTTTGTAACTGTACCCTATATCGGGGGTTTTATCACGCTTCGCCCCAGAATCTATGGTTGTTGCGCAGGAGCTGTGCGGTTTTGTCCTCAGCGGCTGCAATGTCCGCCTCGTCGGCCTGCCAGGTCCAGTTGCCCGTGGCCACGCCCGGAACGTTCATGCGCGCGTCGTCGCCAAGCCCCAGGACATCCTGCAGTGGCATCATCACCAGGGGAGCGTCGCTTGCCAGCGCGTCGCTCATCAGCTTGGCCGCCACCTCAACACCGCTCGGTTCATCGCCGCCCGCAAAGGTACGGGTGCACCAACCGGCCAGCGTCGACGTATCGTGCGTCGAGGTGTACAGAATCTTGCCGGGCGTGGGATGCACACCGCAACGGACGTCGTAGTCGCTAAACTCCAGCACGTCCATGCCGGGGAAGCCGCAGGTCGAAGCCATCGCACGAACACCGGGCGTCAGATAGCCCAGATCCTCGGCGATAAAGTTGAGCGGACCAAGCTCGTCGTAGGCGGTCTGGAACAGGTCCTTGCCCGGGCCCGCCAGCCAGCGGCCGTCGGCGCATGCCTTGCCCGCGGGAATGCTGTAATAGCTGTGGAATCCCAGGAAGTGATCCAGGCGCACGCGGTCGTAGAGCGAAAACGCACGACGCAGGCGATCCATCCACCAGCTATAGCCGTTCTGCTTCATGTGGTCCCAGCGGAACGTCGGGTTGCCCCACACCTGGCCCTCGGGTGCAAAGTTGTCGGGCGGCGCACCGGAAATCTCGATTGCCTTGCCGGTATCGGACAGCCAGAAGTTCTCGGGTTCGCTCCACGCATCTGCCGAATCGTCCGAGACATACATCGGGATATCGCCGATGACCTCGATGCCCTTCTTGTGCGCGTAGTTCATAAGCTCGCACCAGGCCAGGTCAAAACGGTACTGCATATATGCCTGCAGCTCGGCCTCGTCACAGAAGCGCTTGTCATCGATCAGGCGCTCGTTGTAGCGTGCGACATCGGTCGGCCAATCGTGGCGCGACTCGCCCTCAAAGTACTTCTTGACGGCCATGTAGACGCAGTACTTCTCGAGCCAATCGGCATTGCGATGCTTAAATGCGGTGTACAGCGGATCGGCATCCTCGCCGCCACGTGCCTTCCAGGTCTCAAAATCGGCAGCAAGCTCCTCGTGGCTCTCGGGCAGCAGGTCGATATTGCCCGCAAAGGCCGAAGGGCCAGCGTAGGGGGAGCGGAAGAAGTCCGTAGGATTGACGGGTAGGACCTGCCAGTAGCGCATGCCCATGGCGGCCAGATGGTCGATAAAGCGACGCGTGGGCGCACCGATCGTACCGGGCTTGCCGTCGTCGGTCGGCACCGATGTGATATGGCACACAACACCCGCACCGTGATCGAGCGGCTCCTGCAGGCGCTGCTCGGCATGGTGATAGATGATCGACGAGCCCAGCGGATACAGATCGAGCGTGACGGTACCGTTGTGGATCTCGCACTCGCGACCGCTAATCACATCGCTCGCGCATTCGCCGAGCGCCGGAATCGTCACCCGGTGTGAATTGCGCAGGCTGCGGTTGATGATAACGGTCGCGGACTCGCCGTCGTTACCGGTACGGTTGTAGGCCAGCACTTCGTCATTGAGCGCGAAGGCCTTGATTTCACCGTCGATCATAAACGGCAGCGCGCGGCGCACGGCAGATGCATTCTTGACGATCGCAAACGTATCGAAGTCGTGCAGGTCTTCCTTGGTCGGCATGGTGCGACGATTGCCCGGATCGGTGAGGCCCTCCAGGCCGTACTCATCGCCATAATAGATCGAGGGCACGCCCGGGAACGTCATCTGCATGAGCGTCGCGAGCCAAAAACGGCTCTTGGCCAGGCCCATCGCGTTCTCGTCCAGACGCCATTTGCTGCGCTCGCACTCGGGCAGCTGCGACTCGTCGGGGCCGCCGCCGAGCACCGAGATAATGCGCGGTCGGTCGTGGCTCGAAAGCAGATTAAGCGCGCAAGACAGGGCCTCACGCGGATAGTTCTCGCGTAGGGTCTCGATATCCTCGGCTGCCTGGTAGGCGTTTTTGTAGCCCATCAAAAAGCCGATGACCATGTCGCGGAAGGGGTAATCCATGGCCGAGTCGAGCTCGGAGCCTTGCAGATAGCGACGCAGATGGCCGTAGCTGATCTTGTTGGAGGCGTCTTCCCATACCTCGCCGAGCAGCAGCGCGTCGGGCTTCTCGGCGAGCACGGCCTTCTTGATCTCGGTCAGGAAATCGTCCGAAAGCTCGTCGGCCACGTCTAGGCGCCAGCCATGAGCGCCGGCACGTAGCCATTTTCGGATCACGCCATCCTTGCCCAGGAGCCGCTCGCGTACCAGTTCGGAGCTCTCATTGATGGCGGGCATATTGCCCACGCCCCACCAGCAGTCGTACGAGCCGTCCTCGTGGAAATAAAACGCATCCCGCCACGGCGAATCCTCGCTCTGCCACGCGCCCACGCCGGGGTAGTTGCCGTAGCGGTTGAAGTAGATCGAATCGTCGCCCGTGTGGTTGAACACACCGTCCAGAATGATGGAAATGCCTAGCTTCTCGGCCGCCTCGCACAGCTCGGTAAAGTCCTGCTCGGTGCCCAGAATCGGATCGATCTTGGTGTAATCGGCGGTGTCGTAGCGGTGGTTACTCGCGGCTTCAAAAATGGGGTTGAGGTAGATGGCCGTAAAGCCCAGCTCGGCGATGCGGGGCAGGTCATTCTGGATGCCCTTGAGCGAGCCGCCGTAAAAGTCCCAGGTCTTGATGGATCCGTCTTCGGCGCGCTCGTACACAGGCGGCTCGTTCCAGTCCTCGACCATGCGGCGCTGAATGCCCTTACGCGGTTTTTCGACCTCGGCCAGCGTGCGCTCGCGCCAGTGCTCGTCGCGGGCATAGCGATCGGGGAAGATCTGGTAGACCATACCGCGCTCGTACCAGGTGGGACGGTTCTCTCGGTGTTTGTAGACGGTGACCTGGAATGACGGCACCTCAGCGTAGTCGTAGGTTACGCCTTCGCCGCCGGTGCGGCTCTGTGGTGCGCCCAGACGAACCTCGGGCTGGCCCTCAATATTGCAGATAAAGCTGTACCAAATAAGACAGGGCTCGGTGCACTCAAGCTCTGCGGTAAATATGCCGTCGCCCTCGTGCGTCATGGGATATCGAGATTCACCGATCTCATCGACCCAGGTGCGCAGCGTAAGCGTTGCCTGCGCGGGATCGGCGTCCTCCAGAATCACGGAGAGCGAAAGGGTTGTTCCTGTGGTCACAGCGCCAAACGGAGTGCGAAACTGCGGCAGACGGCTGTTGTGTATCAATCTCATAGTACGGTCCAGTTCAATAGAATCACGGCCTGCTGGCCATGGGCTTTACGCACAGGATGTAAGTATATCTGTTGTACACAGGCTGTATAAACAACATCCGTTTACCATCGGCGAACGGTTGTCCTAGAAAATCGTTTTACCAACTACCTACAGAGAAGGGGCGCCCGGTTGGAGCGCCCCTTGCATGGGGTTTGATTAGGTTTTGGATCGTCTTTGGGCTAGCGGCGCTTGCGGGTGGCCGTGGCCTTGCGGACGGACGTCTTCTTGGACGGGGCCTTTTTCTCTGCCGGAGCGGCGGGGGAGACCGGAGTCTCCTTGGCGGGCTCGGGCTTGGCCGTAGCCTTCGGTGCGGCCTTGACCTTAGCGGCCTTCGGCGCCGGCTTGGCCTTTACCTCGGCCTTGGCCTCTGCCTTGGGGGCAGCAGCTTTGGTCGTGGTCTTCTTGGCCGTCGTCGTGGCACGCTTGCGCGTGGTGGTCTTGGCGGCCGGCTTGGCTTCGACGGATGCCTCGGCCTTGGTCTCGGCGGGCGTCTCCTCGACTTTGGCGGCCGGCTTTGCGGCTGCCTTGGTCGTGGCGGCCTTCGTGGTCGTTGACTTCGTCGCAGCCGTCTTCTTGGCAGTGGTCTTGGCCGGTGCCTTGACGGCGGCCTCGGCCTTTACCTCGGAAACGGCCTCGGCCTCGGCGGCCTTCTTGGCAGCTGCGGTTGTGCGCTTGCGCGTGGTCGTTGTCTTGGCAGCGGTGGTCTTGCTCGCAGTGGCCTTCTTAGCCGTCGTCTTACGAGTCGTGGTCTTCTTTGCCGCAGGCTTCGCAGCAGGCTTCACCTCAGGCTCAGGCTCGGGAGTAGCCTCGACCTTCACCTTAGGATCGGTCTTAACGGTCTCAGCTTCAACCGGCTTCTCCTCGGCCTTGGGCTCCTCTGCGGCCACCGGATCAGGTGCAGCCTCAGGCTCGTCGACAACCGCCGCCGGGCGCTCAATCTCCGGGTGCATAAAGAAGTACAGGTCCAGATATTTATCGGCCGAGCGCGTCCAGCTAAAGTCCTGGCTCATGGCCTGCGTGACCAGCTGGTTCCAGGCGTCGCGGTTATCCCAGAACAGACGCGCCGCGCGGAATACCGCATCGCCCATCTCGTCGCCGTTAAAGTTGCTAAACGAGAAGCCCGTGCCCTCGCCGGTAAACTCGTTATACGGGATCACCGTGTCCTTCAGGCCACCGGTCTCGCGCACGATGGGCAGGGTGCCGTAGCGCATGGCGATGATCTGCGACAGACCGCAAGGCTCAAACTTCGAAGGCATCAGGAACATGTCGGCGGCGGCATACATGCGCTGCGACAGCGCCGGATCGAACTCGATGCGTGCGGCCATGGTGCCGGGGTACTTGTCCTGGAAGTAGCGCAGGCCGTCCTCGTAGTCGCGGTCGCCGGTGCCCAGCACCGCCACCTGCACGCCGCCGGACAGGATGCGGTCGAGCGCGTACATGACCAGATCCATGCCCTTCTGGCGCGTCAGGCGCGTGACCATCACCATGAGCGGACGGTCGTCGCGAACCTCGAGGCCCAGTTCCTCCTGCAGCTTGGCCTTGCACACGGCCTTGCCGGAACGGTCCTCCACGGTGTAGTTGGCGGCAATTCGCTTGTCTGTTGCCGGGTCAAAGCCCGCAACGTCAATGCCGTTCAAAATGCCCTGCAGCGCGTACGAACGCTCGCGCAGAACGCCGTCCAGGCCCTCGCCAAATTCGGGCGTCTGGATCTCGTTGGCATAGGTAGGACTTACCGTAGTGATGGCGTCGGCATAGCGCAGCGCGCCCAGCATGTAGTTGATGCTGCAAGCGTCGCAACGCAGCTGCGAGGCGGCCGCCGGAATATGTGCCACACCCAGGATATCCTCCATCACGGTGTCGCTAAACTGGCCCTGGAACGCCACGTTGTGGATCGAGAACACGGTCTTGACTCGGTCGTACAGCGGCAGGCCCTGGTAGAACTCGCGCAAAAACACGGGCGCCAGTGCCGTCTGCCAGTCGTTGCAGTGCAGGATGTCGCACTCAAAGCCGGCCGGCAGGTGCTGCAGGCTCTCGGGGATGGCCTTGGAGAAGAACGCAAAACGCTCGCCGTCGTCAAAGAAGCCATACGGATAGTCGCGCGCAAAGTAGCGCTCGTTGTCAATGAACATATAGGTGACGCCATCGTGCTCGAGCTTCTCAAGTCCGCAGTACTCATTGCGCCAGCCCAGGCTCACGTAAAAATCGGAGAAGTGCTCCATCTGCGCCTTGTACTCGTCCTTGATGGTGGCGTATTTGGGCACCATCACGATAACCTCGGCGCCGGCGCGCACGAGCGCCGCAGGCAGCGAGCCCGCTACGTCACCCAGGCCACCGGTCTTCACAAACGGTGCGCACTCGGCCGAGGCAAACACGATCTGCATCTTTTTGCTGGAATCAGCCATATTGTCTCCCTGTTGCAATTCGAGAATAGCCGCCTGGCGCTAACCGGGCGGCTATTCTACATGTTACGAGCGATGTTGCGGTGCCAACGTTAACGCACGATGGTGGTATCGGAAGTTAACGGGGCCTTGCCCAGCACCAGGATGTTCTCGGGCGTGCCGCGAAGCTCGGTGTTGGTGGGAACCACGTTGTTCTTGTCCAGGATGGCGTTCTCAACGCGGGCGCCGCTCTTGATGATGCAGCTCTGGTTGATGATCGAGTTGGTCACCGAGGCGCCTTCCTCAACCACAACGCCGCGCGACAGGATCGAGTTGCGCACGGTTCCCTTGATGATGCAGCCGGCCGAGATAATCGAGTTGCAGGCGTGGCTGCCGGTTGCGTAGCGCGAAGGCGGTACGTCGTGGGCCTTGGTTAGGATCGGGCGCTCGGGATCAAAGAGCTGGTCGGCCACGGTCTGGTCGAGCAGGTCCATGCTGCGGCGATACAGCGACTTCTCGCTAAACACGCCCACGACCTCGCCCTTGTATTCGTAGCTGCAAACGTCGATGTTGCCAAAGTCGCCCTGGAGTGCCTCGAGCAGGTCCAGATAGTCGGCGGCCTGGTAGTGGTCGATGATCTCGAGCAGCGTCTCGCGGTTGACGATGCAGCAGTCCATAGAGGCGTTGTCGCCGTACACGACGCCTGCGCTCACGCCCGTCAGGCGGCCGTTCTCGTTAATCTCGAGCTTGGTCTCGTCATCGACGTTGCGCGTGGCCTTGCAGTACACCACGGTCATCTGGGCACCGGAGTTCTCGTGCGCCTCGATGATGGGATTGAGGTCCATGTTAAAGATGATGTTGGTGCCCATCATCACAACGTAGGGCTTGTCCGAGCGCTGGAACAGCGTCTTGTTGGAGATGATGTCGCGCAGCAGGAAGCGCATGCCGCCCTTGGTGGTGCCATACGCGTTGCCGGGCACCATGAACAGGCCGCCCTTCTTGCGGTCCAGGCCCCAGTCCTTGCCCGAACCGACGTGGTCGATCAGCGAGCGGTAGTTGCCCGGCATGACGACACCGACGATCTTGATGCCGGCATTCATCATGTTGGACAGCGGGAAGTCGATCAGGCGGTAGCGACCCAAAAACGGGACGGACGCGATGGGGCGATCCTTGAGCAGCACGCTGCCGTAGGTCGAAGAGTAGTTAGCGGTGATATAACCGATGGCCTTGCGATTGATCATCGGATCATTCCCCCTTCCCGATAACGACGTCATTTCCAACGACGGCCGTATCCTTGGTGGTATCGACAGAGCCGAGCTTCACGCCCTCTTCGACCGTGGAGTTCTCGCCCAAAATAGCGCGGCAGATGTGCGCGCCGCTCTTAACGTGCGCACCCGGCAGCAGCACGGAATCCTCGACCACGGCGCGCTCCTCGATGACGACATCGGTCGAAAGGATCGAGTGGCGAGCGGTGCCGTAGATCTTGCAGCCGTTGGAGACCAGGCAGTCGTCCAGGCGACCATCCGGACCAATGTAGTGCGGCGGACGCGTGGTGATGTTGGACATGATGGGGAAGTGCTTGTCGAACAGATCGAACTCGGGGTTGTTGCCCAGCAGGTCCATCGAGGTCTCATGGAAGCTGGCGATAGTGCCGACGTCCTTCCAAAAGCCGTGGAACTCGTAGCTGTACAGGCGCTTGCCCTCGCCGAGCAGCTTGGGGATGATGTCCTTGCCAAAGTCGTGGCTCGAGCGCTGGTCCAGAGCGTCCTCCTCGAGCGCCTCGATCAGCACGTCGGCCGAGAAGATGTAGATGCCCATGGACGCGAGATTCGAATCGGGCTTATCGGGCTTCTCGGTGAACTTGGTGATGCGGCCGTCCTCGGGGTCGGTGGTCAGGATGCCAAAGCGGCTGGCCTCCTCCCACGGAACGGGCATAACGCTCACCGTGAGGTCGGCGTTGTTCTCAATGTGCGTCTTGAGCATCTTGCGGTAGTCCATGCGATACAGGTGATCGCCAGACAGAATCAGGACGTACTTGGGGTCGTTGGCCTTGATGTAGTCCAGGTTCTGCGTAATGGCGTCGGCCGTGCCCGCATACCAAGCGCCACCGGTCTGCGTCTCGTACGGCGGCAGGATCGACACGCCGCCGTCGCGGCTGTCCAGATCCCACGCCTCGCCGGAGCCCACGTAGGCATGCAGCAGGTAGGGACGGTACTGCGTCAGAACGCCCACCGTGTCGATGCCTGAGTTGGAGCAGTTGGACAGCGAAAAGTCGATAATGCGGAACTTACCACCAAAGCTAACCGCCGGCTTAGCGATCTTTTGGGTGAGTGCCCCCAATCGGCTGCCCTGTCCTCCTGCGAGGAGCATCGCGATGCATTCTTTCTTACTCATCGATTTCTCCTTCTGTCATCGATGTTTCTAACCCATTAGCGGCGGGCACGGCACCTGGTCGCGCCCGCCGAATAATGCCGTGCGGCAAAGGGAGCTCGCGCGCCTTTACGCGTGCCAGATCTCGTCGCGGTACTCGCGAATGGTGCGGTCGCTCGAGAACCAGCCGGAGGAGGCGGTGTTGAGCAGGGCCTTGCGGTTCCAGGTCTCCTGGTCGCCGTAGCTGCCGGTGAGCTTCTCCCATGCATCCACGTAGCTGCGGAAGTCTGCCATGACCAGGTCGGGGTCGTTGTTGTTCATGAGCTCGTTGTAGATGCTCTCGAAGTTGCCCGAAAGACCCGCAAAGGTGTTGTCCTTGAGCTCGTCCATCACGCGGCCCAGACGCTCGCGATCGTTGTTGAGGGTGTCCCACGCAAAGTAGCTGTTGGATGCCCAGAGCTGCTCGACCTCGGGAGCGGTCAGACCAAAGATGGCCTCGTTCTCGCGGCCGGCCAGGTCGGCGATCTCGATGTTGGCGCCGTCGAGGGTGCCCAGCGTAATGGCACCGTTCATCATGAGCTTCATGTTGGACGTGCCCGAGGCCTCTTTGCCGGCCGTGGAGATCTGCTCCGAGATCTCGGCGGCGGGGTAGATGAGCTGGGCGTTGCTCACGCGGAAGTTGGGGATAAAGCAGACCTTCATGACCTCGTTGACGCGCGGGTCGTTGTTAATGACGTCGGCCACGGAGTTAATGAGGCGGATGGTCTCCTTGGCAAAGGTGTAGCTCGAGGCCGCTTTGCCGCTAAAGATGAAGGTCGTCGGCGTCACGTGGAAGTTGGGATCGGCGATGCGACGGTTGTAGATGTCCATCACCTTCATGATGTTCATGAGCTGGCGCTTGTAGGCGTGGAAACGCTTAACCTGAACATCGAAGACGGTGTTGGGATCGATGACCAGACCGGTCTCGGCCTTAACGTAGGCGGCCAGACGCTCCTTGTTGGCGCGCTTGGAGGCGCCCACGGCCTTGAGGAACTCGCTGTCGTTCTGGAACTCCTTGAGCTTCTCCAGCTCAAAGGCGTCCTTGAGCCAGCCATCGCCAATGGCCTCGGTCACGAGCTTGGCGTAGGTGGGGTTGGCCTCGGCAAAGAAGCGACGGTGCGAGATGCCGTTGGTCTTGTTGTTGAACTTCTCGGGCGTCAGGGCATAGAAGTCCTTGAGCACGATGTTCTTGATGATGTCGGAGTGAATCTTTGCCACGCCGTTGACGCTGTGGCTGCAGATCACGGACAGGTTGGTCATGCGAATCTCGCCGTCCCACAGGATGGCGGTCTGGCGCAGACGCTCCTGCCAGCCCTCCTGGGTGGTGTCGAACGACTCGTGCCAACGACGGCTGATCTCGTCGATGATCTGGTACACGCGGGGGAGGAGCTTGGAGAACGTGCCGATGGGCCACTTCTCCAGAGCCTCGGGCAGGATGGTGTGGTTGGTGTAGCTCACGACCTGCGTCACGATGTTCCAGGCGTCGTCCCACTCGAGCTTCTTCTCGTCGATGAGGATACGCATGAGTTCGGGGCCGCACATGGCGGGGTGCGTGTCGTTGGTGTGGATGGCCACAAACTGCGGCAGCAGCTCCCAGTTCTCGCCGTGCTCCTTCTCAAAGGTGTCGAGCAGGCTGTAGATGCCGGCCGACACAAACAGGTACTCCTGCTTCAGGCGCAGCAGACGGCCGTGCTCGCCGGCGTCGTTGGGGTAGAGGATGGCGCTGATGGCCTCGGCCTCGGCGCGCTCGGCATCGGCCAGGGCGTAGTCGCCGCGGTTGAAGGCCTCCAGATCGAAGTGCTCCTCGACCGGCTCAGCGGCCCAGACGCGCAGCTTGTTGACGGTCTCGCCGGCATAGCCCACCACGGGGATGTCGTAGGGGACAGCCAGGATATCCTGCGTGTCCACCGTGCGGTAGAACGTGCGGCCGTTCTCCTCAAAGCCCTCAACGTGACCACCAAACTTAATGGTCACGGCCTTGTCCTGACGGCGGACCTCCCAGGGATAGCCGTGGGTGAGCCACTCGTCGGTGGCCTCGACCTGGCTGCCGTTGACGATCTCCTGCTTAAACAGGCCGTAACGGTAGCGCATGCCGTTGCCGTAGCCGGCGATGCCCTCGGCTGCCATGGAATCCAGGAAGCATGCGGCCAGACGGCCCAGGCCACCGTTGCCCAGAGCCGGATCGGGCTCCTGGTTCTCGATGACCGACAGGTCGAAGCCCATGTCGTCGAGCGCCTCGGCGACCATGTCGCGCACGCCAAAGTTGAGCAGGTAGTTGTCGAGCAGGCGGCCGATCAAAAACTCGATCGAGAAGTAGTACACGCGCTTTTTGCCCTCGGCGGTGGCGCGGGCGTCGCTCTTGGTGGCAACGGTGCGTGCCTTCTCGGCCACGAGCTTGGCCAGGGCGTTAAAGCGGTCGAGGTCGCTGGCGGCCTCGACGCTCTTGCCGCTGATGCTCATGACGGCATCGCGATAGAGCTCGATAAACTCCTGCTTGTTGTCGAAGATCTTATTCATACGTTCCTTTCCCCCGGGGATGTTTCTCCCGGAACGGTTATGACATGTATCCTACGCCCCCGCGGGGCGGGTAATTGCATTGGTAACGCCTTTGTTACGCTTTCTTGGCAGAAGCCTTAACAGCAGCTGCCTTGGCCTTGGGAGCAGTCTTTTTGGTGGCTGCCTTCTTGGCCGTGGTCTTGGAAGCAGGCTTGGCAGCAGACTTGGTTGCCTTCGCCTTGGCCGGGGCCTTCTTAGCAGTCGCGGTCTTGGACTTTACCGAGGACGCACGCCTACGCGTCGCATTCTTGGGCTCCTCGACCACGGGCGGCTTATAGCTGCTGGGACCGCGACGCTTAAGCACCACGCCTGCCAGGCCGGGCACCTTAATCTCGATGGAGTCCATCTGCCCATTCCAGGGATAGGGCTCGCTCGAGCAGGTGTAGGGCTCCTCACCGGCGTATCCGCTGCCGCCAAACTCGGGACGGTCGGAGTCGAAGATGACCTCCCAGTCACCCTCGCGCGGCACGCCCACGCGGAAGCTCTCGTAGCTCGCCGGGTCAAAGTTAATCAGGATCACCAGATCGTCATCGACGTCCTCGCCCTGGCGCACAAAGCTCACGATGGACTGCTTGGAGTTATCCGCGTCAATCCAGGTAAAGCCGTCGTCGGTGTATCCGCGCTCGTACAGGGCGGGCTCGGCAGTGTACAGGTGGTTGAGCGCCTTGATAAACGCCTGATGATGACGGTGAGTCTCGTACTCCTCGGTCAGGAACCACTGGATGGACTCGTAGTAGCGCCATTCAATAAACTGGCCGATCTCGTTGCCCATAAAGTTGAGCTTGGCACCGGGGTGCGTCATCTGGTAGAAGGCCAGCGTGCGTAGACCGGCAAACTGGCGCCACCAGTCGCCCGGCATGCGGCCGATGAGCGAGCACTTGCCGTGCACGACCTCGTCGTGGCTGAGCGGGCAGATAAAGTTCTCGGTAAAGGCGTACATGATGGAGAACGTGAGCAGCCCGTGGTTGCCAGGGCGCCACGGAAAATCGGTCTGCATGTAGTGCAGGGTGTCGTTCATCCAGCCCATGTCCCACTTGTAGTGGAAGCCCAGGCCGCCGTCCTGGGGCGGATAGGTCACGAGTGGCCACGCAGTTGACTCCTCGGCCATCATCATTACGTCGGGGAAGTGGGCCTCCACAGCGCAGTTGACCTGGCGGATAAACGCGCTGGCGTCCAGGTCCTCCTCGGTTCCGTACTTGTTGAACTTCTTTTGGCCCGGATCGTCGATGCCAAAGTTGAGGTACAGCATGCTGGACACGCCGTCCATGCGAATGCCGTCCACGTGGAAGTTCTCAAGCCAGTACAGCACGTTGGAGACCAGGAAGGAGCGGACCTCGCCGCGGGCGAAGTCAAACTTGTGCGTGCCCCAGTTGGGGTGAATCTCGTGCTCAAACAGCATGTGGCCGTTAAAGGTGGCAAGGCCGTGGGAGTCGGCGCAAAAACCGCCGGGTACCCAGTCCATGATCACGCCGATGCCCGCCTCGTGGCACGCATCGATAAAGTGCATGAGCTGCTGCGGGTTGCCGTAGCGCGACGTGGCAGCGTAGTATCCGGTCGTCTGGTAGCCCCAGGAGCCGTCAAAGGGATGCTCCATGAGCGGCATGACCTCGATGTGCGTGTAGCCCATGTCGCGTACGTAGTCCACGAGCTCCACCGACAGGTCGTCGTAGGTGTAGAACTCGCCGCGCTGGGCGGGGAAGGGATCCATGGGGCCGGGATAGTTGCCGTACTCGTCGGGCTCGCCCTGCGGCGCGTCGCCGTGGCGCTTCCACGAGCCAATATGCACCTCGTAGATGTTAAGCGGCTGCGACATGTGGTTGTGGCTGGCGCGGCGCTTAAGCCACGCGGCATCGTTCCACTTGTAGCCATCGAGGGTCCACAGCACGCTGGCGGTACCCGGAGGGCACTCGGCCTTAAAGGCGTATGGGTCGGCCTTGTAGAGCTTTTCGCCCTCGTTGGTCTCGATGAGATATTTATAGAGCTGGCCCTGCTCGGCGCCAGGAATAAAGCCTTCCCAAATAGCGCTCGTATGCACGGGCACCAGCGGATTGGCCTCCTCATCCCAGTCGTTAAATTCGCCAATGACATGGACGCTCTTTACGTCGGGCGCCCAAACGCAAAAGCGCCAGCCGCGCGTACGGTTCTGCGTGTCGGGGTGCGCGCCCATCTTTTCCCAGCTGCGCTCCCACATTCCAATGCCAAACAGGTAGACATCGTCCTTGGAGAGCTCCGGTGCGTGCGGAGCCGGTTTGCGGGTTGCGGGCTTTTTAGCCGTTGGCTTTAGCTTTGTATCGCTCACGTTTGATCCCATCATGACGCGGCAGCGTGTTGCCTTGGTGACTAGATGCGAAAGGTCCAAGGCTGCACGAATCGAAGGGACGGCGAAGTTTCTGTGATTCGTTCCACCTCGCGTGCTCGGTGGAACTTTCGGCAGAAACTACGATAACACCTGTGCGTTAGTTTTATGGACGAAAGCGGATTTACGGGAGCGTTTAATCGGTAAGCGACATGTTTATACCACTGGCAGAATTGCCGTGGTAAAACTCTTGATAGTTTTAACAATTAGGGTTTCAAAATTGTTAGCCTGACGTTTGGTAAAACGTTTTTAGCAGGTTGTTTACCATTTGACATTGAAAGGTTCGTTTATGTCCCATACCGCCGCTCCCAAGGTTGCTTTTATTTTCGATTGCGACGGCACACTGGTTAATAGCACCCCCGTTTGGGCCTATGCCCAGCCCGAGTTATTGCACCGCCACGGTATTGACGTGACGGTCGACGATTTTGCCCAGTTTGAGCATTTGTCGCTGGAGGATGAGTGCCAGGCCTACCACGATACGTGGGGCATTGGTGCAAACGGTGAGGAGCTGTATCGCGAGCTGGGCGAGATTTTGATTGATGGATACTCTAAGGTGCCGCCGCGCGACGGGCTCCTGGCATTTTTGGAGCAGGCGAAGGCGGCGGGTATTGCCATGTGCGTGGCCACGTCCACTCCGGCCGAGCTGGTGCAGTCTGCGCTCGCAGGTGCCGGGCTCGACGCTTACATGGAGTTTGTTACCACGACGGGTGAGGCAGGACGCTCCAAGCAGTTCCCCGATGTGTACGAGCTGGCTCTGCGCCGCTTGGAGGAGCGCCACGAGTGCAAGTTTGAGCGCGCTTGGGTGTTTGAGGACGCGGTCTTTGGCTTAAAGAGCTCTGAGGTTGCCGGCTTTAAGCGCGTGGGCATCTATGACACGCACGGCCGCATGAAGCGCGACGACGTGCGCGCCAACTGCGATATCTTTATCGACAGCTACGAGGAGCTGGATCTGGCCCGCGTGCTTTCGTTTGAGGGATAGGCGAGGGCTGTGGCTTGCAAGGTATTAGTGGTCTGCGGCTCGCCCGTGGTGGCGAGCGAGGATCTGTTGCGTAGGCTAGCAGGGGAGTGCGACCACGTTGTCGCCGTGGACCGCGGACTCGATGCGCTGCTGGGCGCCGTCCTGGGCTGCGACGTGTATGTGGGGGACGCCGACACGGTGAGCGATGCAGGTCGCGCGCTGGTCGAAGCCGCCGCCGACTTTGAAGTTGAGCGCCACGACTCTTACAAGGACTATACCGATCTGGCGCTGGCGCTCGATTCCGTCCGCCGTCGCTGGCCGGGTGCCGAAGTGGTTGCGACCTGCGCCACTGGCGGCCGTCCAGACATGGCTCTTTCCGTACTGGGGCTGCTCGCGGGCTACGAGGATGCCCCTGTCTGGATTACCGAGGACAAGGTGGTCGCCCGTATCCTTCGCGCAGACGAATCCTGGATCATCGAAGGCCACGAGGGCAACACCTTCTCCATCATCGCCATAGCCCCTAACACCGAGGTAAGCGAACACGGTCTAGAGTGGGAACTAGATCACAGCCCACTGGGCTTGTTGGCCGACACGGGTATCAGCAACGTTGTAAGGTCAACAGCCACGATCCAAGTCCACACCGGCACAGCCATCGCTTACCTATATCAATAGGCATTTAGAATCTGACCTAAAAAA
>DAWDVX010000037.1:0-435 GCA_052346145.1 Collinsella sp. | reverse complement strand
GTCCGTGCCTCGCCGTGCGAGGTCCCGAATAGTACTTCTTCGCACGGGGGCGTAGCTCAGCTGGGAGAGCGCTTGACTGGCAGTCAAGAGGTCAGGGGTTCGATCCCCCTCGTCTCCACCATCGTGAATGCAGAGCCTTCGGGAAACCGAAGGCTCTTTTCATATGCAACCACCATGCGCCCCAAAGTACCGTCACAAAAAGTTGCGCAATTAATTTCCCATATCTGTACATAGTTTGTTAGACAAACGCAATTAAACAGCGCGATACGACGGACCTACCCGACCCCATTATCGCCACGCAACACACACTGCGCCCCAATAACCTGCCCCAACGTGAACAACATCCCAAAACAACCCCCCTTGAGCACGCTAAATGAACGAAGGTTGATTTCCGATCTCAGCCGAACACTTTGAGCGGATAGGCCGTTCCCGCAG
>DAWDVX010000036.1:8544-27274 GCA_052346145.1 Collinsella sp. | reverse complement strand
CTCCCCCGCCGCGAGCCGCGATCTGGGGACCGCTGTCTCGAACACCGCGAACGCCGTGGGCACCTTTATCGCCCAGGGCGCCTCGGCCATGCGCGAGATGAACGCCGCGAAAAAGGCACTTGCCGATGCCCGCGCTCACCTGACCGAACTTGAGCAGCGCATTGCCGATCAGGCCGAGGAACTCGAGACGCGCCAGGATATCGCAGGCCGCTACGACCAGATCGTCGCCGACCAGCGCCAAGCGATTGCTACAGCGCAAAAGGCCGCCGCGGCAGCCGAGATTGACCGTGATGCCCACGCCGCCAAAGCGACAGAGCTCAAGGGTCAGTTCGAACAAATGAAGACAGAGGATGACGCGACTGAGCTCCGCCTGAAGGCCGCGCTCGACGCCGTGGAGGCCCGCGAGGCAAGCTCTCGCGAGACCGGCAACCGCCTCGTTCGACGTCTTGAGGATTCCAAGCGCATCCGCGACAAGGTGAAGGCCGAGCGAGACGCCGGCATTGCGGCCGCACAACAAACCGTCGACGCCACGCGCGCCCAGCTCGAGACGCTGCGTCATGAGTATGCCGAGCTGCAACGCAATCCCTCGGCAAATCCCGCCAACTATACGGTGCGCACCAGCGAGCTCTCGATGCAGATCTCCGACACGGCAGATGCCCTGCGAAAAGCCGAAGAAGATGTCCCGCGCATCACCGCCGACCTTGAGCACTCGCTTGCCGCAGCCGAGCAGGCCGTCGAGCAGGCTCAAGCCCCCATTGCCGAAGCCAAACGCGCACACCAAGCCGTGACGACTGAGGCCGATGCCGCGCGCGACGAGCTGCAGACGGCGAAAACTGCCGCCACGACGCGCCAGCGCGAACTGCGCGAGAAGATAGCCGCCGAGGACAAGGCACGCCGCGACCAAGAGCAAAGCATCGCCAACGCCCAAGCAGATGCCGCACATGCACAGTCGATCATCGAGCAGGCGACCGAGGTGCATGACCATCCAGAGATCACTGAGTCGCTTGCAGGATCCTTGGCCCGAGACAAAGCCGAACACGCCGAGACCGAGCAAGAAGTCGCCCAGCTCGAGGCCACCGAGGACGCGGTGCGCGAGCGTACCCGCGACTCACGCATCAAATTCACTGGCGCCATCGTCTGCATCGTCGCCGTGATTCTGGTAATCATCCTGATCTGGCTGTTCGCGAGCAAGTAAACCAGCTGCCAAAAAACGCCTCAACTCAGTTGCGGTGAGAAAGTTTCTGTTTAGCCCCAAAAAGGCCAATTCAAGAACTATCTCACCGCAACTTATTTAGATCGACGCAAGGCAACCTATCCCTCTTGCACCGATCTCTTGACATAAGGACTGTCCCCAGGTGCCGGCACAAAAGGAACGTCCCCAAGTGCCAAGTGCCGTAAGAGTGTCCCCTTTGACTAGTCATTTAAGAACGTCCCCAATGACTACCCAATGACCACCCAATGACTACAGCGACAACCACGGCAACGCCGATGTTTTGGCAACGACAGCGAGCGGGCCGCATTTGAGACAAGGTGACGTGAAACGAAAGGGCGCTGACCTTCTGGTCGCGCCCTTGAAGTTGAACGTCAGATTGTCCAAATGCGGCCCGCGCAGCGTCGAGCAGTTACGCGGTTCGTAGAACCGCGTAACTAACAAATGAGCATCGCGTCGCCAAAGCTGAAGAAGCGGTAGCGCTCCTCGATGGCAGCGGCGTAGGCATCCATGATCTGGTCGCGGGTGGCAAGCGCGCTCACGAGCATCATGAGCGTGGAGCGCGGCACATGGAAGTTCGTGATCAGCGCGTCGACCACGTGATAGGTCGAGCCGGGCATGAGGTAAAGCTGCGTCGTGGCGTTCTCGCGCACCACGATGTCACCGCGGCCAAGCGTATCGGCCCCGTCCTCGCGGCCTTCAAAATAGCGCGCCGTCACGGCCGGATCGGACACCGGCGCGTCCGTGTCAAACGCGCTCTCGAGCGAGCGCACCGCGGTAGTGCCGACGGCGATCACACGATGACCCTCGGCCTTGGCCTTGTGCACGGCGTCGACAACCTCCTGCGACACGTGGTAGCGCTCGGTGTGCATGACGTGCTGCGTGGGGTCGTCCTCCTCCACCAAGCGGAAGGTATCGATGCCCACCTCGAGCTCGACGGCGGCAAACTTGGCACCCTTGGCCTCGATAGCGGCCATGAGCTCAGGAGTAAAATGCAGGCCCGCCGTGGGAGCGGCAGCCGAGTGCTCCTCCTTCATGGCGTACACGGTCTGATATTTCTCGGGATCGCCCTCGTAATCGGTAATGTAGGGCGGCAGCGGCACGTGACCGGCAGCATGGATGGCCTCGTCAAGCGTGCGCGGCTCGCCGGCGGCATTGCAACCGGCCGGCTCAAAACGCACCAGGCGGCCGCCGCGACTATCGGTGACAAAGTCGACGACCTCGGCCGTCAGCACCACGGGAGCCCCCTCGGGCGCATGAGCGCCACCGGCGCGATACTCAATCTGAGCACCGGGCTTCAGGCGCTTACCCGGCTTGACCAAGCACTCCCAAACATGGCCCAGCGGGTCAACATCCTCGCGGCGCTTGAGCAGCAACGTCTCGACCACGCCGCCCGAGCCCGTCTTGCGACCGATAAGACGGGCCGGCATCACGCGCGTCTGGTTGATGACGAGCACGTCGCCCGGCTCGATATAGTCGATGATGTCACGGAAGATGCGGTGCTCGACGGTGCCGCCATGCCCTAACGGCGTTCCTGTCTCGGAGCCTTTGCGATCAACCACCAGCAGGCGGCAGGAGTCGCGCGGCTCGGCAGGCGCCTGGGCGATGAGCTCTTCGGGCAGGTTATAGTCAAAATCATCGGTACGCATAGACACGTCGGATTCTCCTTATATAGCTAAAGTCCGCTCTACATCCTAGCAGGCTGACGTCCCAAGTGAACTACTTTTTGGCGGCTTTGCGCTCGTCGCGGATGCGGGCGCGGTCCATGGCCGCCTCGACGGCCGAGAAACGGCAGCCGCAGTAGTTCTGCCGATACATGCCCAGCTCGCGCGAACGACGTGTCGCCTCGGGGTAATACGTGCGAAAATCGCGAATCACCGGAGTGAGACCGCGGGCAGCAGCCAGACGCTCCAACACATCATTGCAGGTTTCGAACAACTGGTACGGCGAGACGGCGAGCGTCGTGCCCACAAACTCAAACCCGCGCTCCTGGGCCACACGGCACGCCTCGGCCAGACGCAGGGCATAGCATGAGCGACAGCGACGGGCTCGATCGGCGCCCAGCGGGGCCACGCCGGCCTCCCAGCGCTCCCGGTCCTCCCCCGCCTCGATAAGCTCGATGTCGCCATCGGCACACCACCGGCGCAGCTCGTCCAAACGCCGCTGCCATTCATCGTGCGGCTGAATATTGGGGTTTGTCCAGCAGATTGTGGGCTCAAACCCTTCCTCGCGCAGCAGGCGGACCGGCTCAAGAGAGCACGGCGCACAGCACGCATGCAGCAACAACGGCTTCATCGACATCTCCTCACCCGAAAAAGCGCACGCCAAAGGACGTATCCTCGCAGGCGACAATGCGGCGGTCGCGCAAAATGGTCCGCACGTAATACCAGTCGCCCACACAGCCCGACAAATGCAAGCCGGCCGCCAGGTAGCACAGCAGCGGATAGCCCGAAAACGCAAACCCCAGGGCAAGCGCCGCCGTCACAACAACCGTCGGCGCCAGGCAAACCGCCATGTACCGCCGGCGCGAATACACAACGCCCTCGGCGCAGGCATAGATCATCGCCGTCTCGCGATTCGCCCCAAAGGTCACCTTCGCGCCCGCAGGCGCCAGCAGCTTAAAAAACACACCGTGCACCAGCTCGTGCACGGCGAACGACGCCATTGAGATCGCAGCCAAGCCGACTATCCAGCCCACGACAGCCATCCAGCCGCCCGCGTCAGCCGCATCCAAGTCTGCAGGCCCACCCAGCAACATAAACACCGGCACCAAGCACACGGCAAACACGCCGACTACGACCATCCCCCACACAAAGCAAGCGTGCAGAAAATCCTCGTCTTCAAACGCATGTATGTTGGAAATCTCATTCATAGCATCTTAGGATAGCGCCCCTGCCACGTACCCGTCCGCATGTGCGATAATGTCGAACGATATGCACGAATTGACCACCGCGTCGCCAGGCCTTGCGCCCGGCCGCGCTCTCACCATATGCGAAGGAGTCCCATGGCATCCAAATACTCCATGAACGACCGTCCCAGCTGGCCTCGCCGCGCCATCGTTACCGCCGGCGAGCCCTACGGCAACAAGGGCCTTCACTTTGGCCACGTCGGCGGCGTCTTTGTCCCTGCCGACTTCTTCGCCCGCTTCCTGCGCGACCGTCTGGGCCGCGAGAACGTCATCTTCACCTCGGGCACCGACTGCTACGGCTCGCCCATCATGGAGAGCTACCGCAAGCTCAAGGAGAACGAGGGCTACGACAAGTCCATTAACGAGTACGTCGAGTCCAATCACTCCCGCCAGGCCGCGACCCTCAACAACTACAACATCAGCTGCGATATCTACGGCGGCTCGGGCCTTGAGCCGGCTGCGCAGATTCACAACGAAGTGACCGCCGAGATTATCGAGCGCCTGCATGAGCAGGGCACCATCTCCAAGCGCTCCACGCTGCAGTTCTACGACGCCAAGGCCGGCACGTTCCTCAACGGCCGCCAAGTGATCGGCCGCTGCCCCATCCAGGGCTGCAAGTCCGAGAAGGCTTATGCCGACGAGTGCGACCTGGGTCACCAGTTTGAGCCCGAGGAGCTCATCGCACCCAAGAGCCAGCTCACCGGCGAGGTGCCCGAGCTGCGCCCGGTCGACAACCTCTACTTCGACCTGCCGGCCTACCTCGACTTTATGAAGACCTACACCGCCAAGCTCGCCCAGAACCCGCAGGTTCGCTCCGTGGTCTCCAAGACCATGGAGGAGTGGCTGCTGCCGGCACAGCTCTATATTCAGAACAAGTTCCGCGAGGCCTTCGACGCCGTCGAGGACCAGCTGCCCGAGCACACCGTGCTGGAGCCCGAGGGCAACAAGAGCAGCTTTACCGTCACCTTCCCCAGCTGGAAGGAGCGCGACGACGCCCACGCGGTGCTCGCCAACGGCGGCGTGCGCTTCCGCAGCGGCAAGGCGCTCGTGCCCTTCCGCATCACCGGCAACATCGACTGGGGCGTTCCGGCGCCCGAGGTCGACGGCGTTTCCGACGTCACCTGCTGGTGCTGGCCCGAGAGCCTGTGGGCGCCCATCAGCTACACCCGCACCGTACTCGCACGCGATGCCAAGGCCGCCGGCGTAACAGAGGGTGTCGCCGCCCAGGACGCCGCCCTCATGGGCGAGCCCGCCGCCGATTCCACGCAGGTACCCGCACCCACCTACCAGCACAGCTCGCTCGACTGGCGTGACTGGTGGTGCTCGGACGACGCGCAGATCTACCAGTTCATCGGCCAGGACAACATCTACTTCTACTGCATCGCGCAGACCGCCATGTGGGAGGCCCTGGGCTGGAACCTCACGCAGAGCACCGTCAGCGCCTGCTACCACCTGCTCTACATGGGCAAAAAGGCCAGCTCGTCCTCGCAGACGCCTCCCCCGCCGGCAGACGACCTGCTCAACCACTACACCTGCGAGCAGATGCGCGCGCATTGGCTGTCGCTCGGCCTTTCCGAGAAGCCGGTGAGCTTTAGCCCCAAGGCATATGACACGCGCGTGACCGGCAAGGACAAGGACGGCAACGAGGTGCGCGCCTGCGACGACAAGCGCGTTATTGACCCGGCTCTTAAGGAGAGCGCCCTTTTGACCGGCGTGTTCAACCGCCTGGCCCGCAGCTGCTTCTACGGCGTCGCCGTCAAGGAGGGCGACGAGAGCCCCTATCGCAACGGTTGTATTCCGGCCGGCGCCGCCTCTGCTGCCGTGGTCGAGGCTGCCGAGCAGGCCGCCCTTGCCTTTGAGCAGGCCATGTACAAGTTCGAGACGCACCGCGCGCTCGCCGTGTGCGACGACTACCTGCGCGCCGCCAACAAGCGCTGGAGCGACGCCTCCAAGGCCGCCAACAAGCTCGAGGGCGAGCCGGCCAACGCCGCCATGAAGCAGGCCCTGGTCGACGCCTTTACCGAGCTGCGTGTGGCGACCGTCCTGATGCACGGCATCGTCCCGGCCGGCTGCGAGCTCATCTGCGAGTACTTCGACGTTGACCCGGTCGCCTTCTTTAGCTGGGATAACATCTTTGCCTCCACGGATGAGTTTGTGGAGAGCCTGGGCGAGAAGCCCGGCGAGCACCGCGTGAAGCCGCTGCCCCCGCGCTTCGACTTCTTTAGCAAGCACGAGAGCCAGTACTAAAGCACGCCAGCAGCGGCGTGCCCGGAAAGTAGTCAATTTGGGACGGGAAGGAAAGACGGATGTCCAAGCCGCGTCGTCGTAAGCAGAAAAAGCAGGTCAAGGCCGAGCTCAAGCTCAGGCAGTTTGCTGCTACCGAGCTTTCCGACCAGCTTGCCGCCCTTCCCTGCGCCGCCGACCTGCCGCGCTTTATGGTCGACACGGTCGCCGGCGCCTATGCGCCCGCCGATGCCAAGCTCATGATCGAGGGCTTCGGCGCCGCGGCCACACGCCCGGTCACGCTGCGCGCCAACACGCTCAAGGCGACCGCCGAGGACATCGCTGCGGCGCTCGATGCCGCCTGCATCGCCCACCAAACCGTTACCTGGTATCCGGACGCCTTTATCCTGCCCGAGGCCCAGGTTTCAGATCTGTGGGATCTCGACATCTACCGCGACGGCAAAATCTACCTGCAGAGCCTGTCATCCATGATGCCGCCGTTGGTCCTGGGCGCCCAGGCAGGCGAGGACATCCTGGACATGTGCGCAGCCCCCGGCGGCAAGACGACGCAGATCGCCGCCCTCACCCAGGGACAGGCGCACCTCACCGCCTGTGAGATGAGCATTCCCCGCGCCGAAAAGCTCGAGTCGAACCTCCATCGCCAGGGTGCCAAAAACGTGCCCGTCATGCGCATCGACGCACGCGAGCTCGACGAGTTCTTCCGCTTTGACCGCATCCTGCTCGACGCTCCCTGCACCGGCACGGGCACCGTCATCAGTGGCAACGAGAAAAGCCTGCGCGGCCTCACCGAGCAGTTGCTGAGCAAGTGCGCCCGCTCGCAGCGAGCACTTCTGGACCGCGCCATGGGGGCCCTCAAACCGGGCGGCACGCTCGTCTATTCGACTTGTTCGATCTTGCCGCAGGAAAACGAGGACGCCCTGCAAGAGGCCCTCGACAAGCATATGGACTGCGAGCTCATCCCCCTCGACGGCACGCCAAGCGAAAGTGAAGCACGACGCACCCAGGAAGCTGGTGAGGAGCCGCGCATCGAGTCCAACGCTCTGACCGAAGCCATTGCCGCGGGTCAGGTATCGGCCATCGTCAACGGCCTGCCCGGCACGCTCACCATTCCGCCTAGCCGCGACTTTGAGGGCTTCTACATTGCCCTGATCCGAAAACGCAGCTAGCGCACGGATCCAAAACTCAACAAGCTATCTCTGTGCGCGTTTGCCCTGCTGGTCGCGATGCTGTTTAAGCATCGCGCGCTCCTTGCGTTCGGCCCTTTTGCCCTTAATGGCCGTGACCACAAAGTAGATGACCGCGGCGGCAACGATTGCGGCCACACACAGGCCGATCGAGCCAAACATTGCTGTCAATTCCATACCGCGTCACCTCTCTTTTAAACGGGGCTTTCAAGATAGCACCTCGATACCCGCCACCACAGCTCCTTCACGTTCGCCGGCCCTTCGGTCTAACGGATGGCGCGGCGGGGAAAAATCAACTCGTCAAACGATTTAGCATTCGCAATTCCGGCTGCATCGCGCCGGCCATCATCACATAGAATCGAGCCTCCATGGATACCCTCAACGATCTAAATGAGCGCGTCGACGCCTTCGTCGGCACCAGCTCCTTCGACACGCCTGCGGCGGCAAACGACCAAGCTCCCATCGATGTGCCCGCCGAGGTGCACGAGGACATCGTCGCCTCGGTCGATTTTTCCGAGGTCGAGCTTGCAGACGAGTTCACCGAGCCCCAAATAGCCGTCACGCCCAACGGCCTGCTCCCTATGGAGCCCCTGCCCATCGACGGACGCCTACGCAAGGCTGCCCTTCGCATGCCCGACGAGATCGAGGAGGCCAGCGGCTTCACGCTCTTTGGCCGACGCATCAAGTCGCTCATTTACACCACCGATGTCGCGGTTATCCGCAACTCCAACGCCGACGCCGTCTTTGCGGTCTACCCTTTCACGCCGCAGCCCGCCATTACGCAAGCGCTGCTGACCGTCGCCGAGTGCCCGGTCTTTGTAGGCGTGGGTGGCGGAACTACGACCGGTAAGCGCTCCGTGCAGATGGCAGCCGTCTCCGAGATGCAGGGCGCGGCGGGCTGCGTGGTCAACTCCCCCGCTACTGCCGAGATGGTCGAGCACATCACCAACATCGCCGACATCCCCGTCATCGCCACGGTCGTTCGCTGCGACGACGATGCCCACGCCAAGGTGCGCGCTGGAGCCAAGATTCTCAACATCGCCGCCGGCAAGAACACGCCCCAGGTCCTACGCGAGCTGCGCGAGCACTATCCCAACCTGCCGCTTATCGCGCCGGGCGGCAAGACGCCCGAGAGCATTCGCGAGACCATCGCCGCCGGCGCCAACGCCATCATCTGGACACCGCCTTCGGCCCAGCAGCTACAGACCGACATGATGCAGCGTTATCGCAAGATGAAGGAAGACGCCACACCTGTCATCTCGCGCGACGACGTGCCCATTATCGACCAGGTCGCCGCCGCCGAGGTCAGCCAAGTCGAGAACATGAATCCCGATGTGCCGATTCCCGACGAAGTCATCGAGCGCGTCGCTTCGATCCACGAGCGCGTCGAGGAGCATCGCGCCAACCGCGGCCTCAAGCCGTCACTGCACGGCTTTTTCTTCCGCGGAAAGAAACGCTAGCAAAACATCTTGGCCCGCCCCACAAACGTGAGGCGGGCCGTTTTCGTTTGAGCAATCATGCAGCGACGTGATGGGGCAAATTAATCCACGCGCTTGTCGCCCATAAAGAAGAGCGCCACCGTACCAGGTCCGGTATGCGAGCCAATCAGAGTACCGATGTCATTGATCTCAATCTTGCCTTTAAGCTGCGGAACCTGTTCCTCAATCAGCGCCGCGACCGCCTCGGCATCCTCGCGGCACGCCGACTGCGACATGATGCACTTACCCGAATAATCTGCACCGTCCTGTACGTGTGCCATCATGGTCTTAGCCATCTCGGAAATCGCGCGCTTCTTAGTGCGAATCTTCTCACGTGGCGACAGCTTACCTTCGCAATCGACCGTCATAAGCGGGCAAATCTTAAGCGCCGTGCCGATGATCGCGCTCGCGGCCGAAATGCGACCGCCGCGCAGGTAGCTCGACAGATCGGTCGAGAAGAACCAGTGGTGCAGGTTGAGCTTGTGCTCCTCGATCCAGGCAGCCGTCTCGTCGAGTGAAGCCCCACTATCGCGCACATCGGCGGCATATTCCAACAACAGGCCAAAGCCCGAAGACGCCGCCAGCGAATCGATGACGCGCACCTTGCCGCCCTCGGGATAGCGATCCGCAAGCATCTGCGCCGCGACGCAGGCCGATCCATACGTGCCCGAAATACCCGACGACAACGTCAGGTGCAGCACGTCTTTACCCTCGGCAACAAACGGCTCCCACAACTCCTCGTACTCACCCACGCTCACCTGAGACGTCTTGGGCATGGCGCCCGCGGCAATCTGGGCAAAAAACTCGTCCGGCGTAATCGACTGATACAGATCGTCCGTATAGACAACATCGTCGATCTCGTAATGAAAACACACGACAGGGATATTGCGCGACGCAAAGAACTCACGGGTTCGATCGGCGGCGGATTCACAGGTCAGGACAAAATCACTCATATGAGGCTCCTTACTCATTGCTGCGCAAATTATCGCACAGTGAGCCTACATGCGGTACATATGTCCACTATTTACCAAATCGAACCAAAAATAGTGAACATCTTTACCACCATCGTCTCCACCGACCCGACGCATAAATATCTGAGAAAACACCCTCTGTCGTCTCCACCCGACCAACACATCTACCTTCACTAAATCGATTTACCAATCCGTTCAGCCGACAATTCAGCCGCTGGCGCAAAATCGAAACAAAAGCGGCGCATACTGGTAAACGTTTGACGCTGTTTATCAGTTTTACCAGCCCCATCGGAAGGTGTTTCATGGTCGCATTCGATCGCAACCCGCAAGACTTCAAGTATCTGCGCCTGCTGTCGAGACAGTTCCCCACCGAACAATCCGCATTTACCGAAATTATCAACCTCTCGGCCATCCTCAACCTACCCAAGGGCACCGAGCATTTTATGAGCGACGTGCATGGTGAGTACGAAGCCTTTATGCACATCCTCAACAACTGCTCGGGCGTCGTGCGCGAACATGTCGACGAGATCTTTGGCGACACGCTCTCCTTTGACGAAAAGGGCGAGCTGTGTACGCTCATCTACTACCCGCGCGAGAAGATCGACCTGGTCCGCAGCCGGCGCGAGGACTCGCCAACCTGGTACAAGACGATGCTTGACCAGCTCATCATGGTCGCTCGCTCACTTTCAAGCCGCTACACGCGCTCCAAGGTGCGTAAGGCCATCCCGCGCGACTACGCCTACATCATCGACGAGTTGTTGCACACGCACCCGGACGAGAACAACTATCGCGTGCGCTATCACGAGCGCATCGTGGAGTCCATCCTAGAGACCGCCAGCGCCGACGACTTTATCGAGTCGCTCGCCTCGCTCATCAAGCGCCTGGCCGTCGACCACTTGCACCTGGTGGGCGACATCTTCGACCGCGGCGGCGGCGCGGCCAAAATTATGGACCGTCTGCTCACCTACCATTCACTCGACATCCAGTGGGGCAACCACGACCTGCTGTGGATGGGCGCTGCGGCCGGTGAGCCCGCCTGCATCGCCACGGTGTTGCGCAACAACCTACGCTACGACAACTACGAGATCCTGGAGAACGACTACGGCATCTCGCTGCGTGAGCTTGTCGCCTTTGCCGATGCCACCTACACCGCCGGTGAGTCCATCACCCCGCTGATCAAGGCCATCAACGTGCTGCTCTTTAAGCTCGAGGGCCAGATTATCCAGCGCCACCCCGAGTTCGATATGACCGACCGCCTGTTACTCGACAAGATCGACCACGACACCGGCACGGTCACGCTCGCCGACGGCAGCGTGTGGCCGCTCACGACCAACGACTTCCCCACCGTCGACCCGGCGGACCCCTATACGCTCACGCCCCAGGAGCAGCACATCATCGACAAGCTCGTGTCCGAGTTTGTCACCGCCGATCACCTGCATCGCCATATCGATTTCCTCTATTCCCACGGCTCGATGTACAAGGTCGCCAACGGCAACCTGCTCTTCCACGGCTGCGTTCCGCTCAACGAAGACGGCACCTTTAGCAGCATGAACTGTCTGGGCACCTGGCACGCTGGCCGCGATTATCTCGATTTTTGCGACTACATCGCCCGCCGCGCCTGGCGCGTGGGCGACCGCGACGCTCTCGACTGGATGTGGTACCTGTGGATTGGCTTTAACTCACCCGCCAGCGGACGCCTGGTGCGTACCTTTGAGCGCGCCTATATCGCCGATAAGAGCACCTGGGTCGAGCCAATGGATCCGTACTTTACGCTTACCAAGTCGCCCTCGGTCTGCGATGATATCATGCGCGAGTTTGGCGTCGCGCCCATGGCATGCTCGCCGACCGGCCACATCATCAACGGCCACACGCCCGTTAAAACCACCAAGGGCGAGCAGCCCATCCGCGCCGAGGGCAAGCTGCTGGTCATCGATGGCGGCTTCTGCCGCGCTTACCATCCCAAGACGGGCATCGCCGGCTATACGCTCATCTCGAGCTCGCGCGGCTGCCGCCTCAAGTCGCACCGGGCCTTTACGACGGTTGCCGAGGCACTCACGCGCAACGTGGACATCGAAAGCGAGACCAACCGTTTTGACCAAGCAGACCGTCGCCGCATGGTGAGCGACACCGATACTGGCGCCAAGATTCGCAGCCAGATCCAGGATCTGCGCCAGCTGCTCGATGCATATAGAAACGGTGCTATCGAAGAGCGCGTCTAGCCCCACCCGCGGGGATTGGCTAAACTTGCTGAGTTTGTCATCCCCACGGCGTCCCCGCGCCACCCTAAGGCAGGTACCATGCAAAAGCTCCTTGCGCAGATCATGAAATTTGGCGTCGTCGGTGTCATTGCCACGGTTATCGACTTTGGCATTATGAATCTGCTCCACTACGGTCTGGGCCTCAACATCCTAATCGCCAACACCAGCGGCTTTATCATCTCACTCATCTTTAACTACCTCGCAAGCATGAAGTACGTGTTTGCGCACAAGGAAGGCATGAGCCGCCGCCGCGAGTTCATCATCTTTGTCGTGCTGTCCGTGATCGGTTTGGTGCTCAACGACGGCATCGTGCTGGCGCTCAACGCCGGCCTGGGACTCGAGGCCAATATCGCCAAGATCTGCGCCACCGCGCTTGTCATGGTCTACAACTTTGTGACCCGAAAAATCTTCCTGGAGGGCGACGAGACCAAGTAGCTCGAAACCCCTGCAGCATTACGGCGCCCACGGACGACGTGCACTCAGCGCAGTATCGTCCGTGGGTGCCGCTCGTTTACGGGCAAATTTTCAACGTTTGCGGATTAGCTCTTGAAAATTTGGCGAGTTCATATAGTTCTTGGCAAAGACCTTACGTTTCCCTTGTAAAAGCTCTAAAGTATCCTCTGCTCGATTCATCAACGCATTGGATGTGATTACGTGCGCAAGGCGCTGGCACAACCTCATACCAAGCAGTTCCTCAAGTTTGCTGTCGTGGGTCTTATCTCCTTTGGCATCGACTGGGGCATGCTCATTGCGCTCGTCGAGCTGTTCCACCTCGACTTTTTGATGAGCACCACGGTTTCGTTTATCACGTCCGTCGTGGTCAACTACTGGCTCAGCATGAAGTACGTGTTCGACCACCGCGAAGGCATGAGCCGCAAGCGCGAGTTCACGATCTTCACCATCCTGTCGGTGATCGGCCTGGGCCTCAACGACCTGTATATGTTTGTGGGCGTCACGTTTTTGAGCATCGGCTACCAAGCCATGAAGGCCATCGCCACGTTCCTTGTCACCTGGTACAACTACTTCAGCCGTCGCTTCTTCCTCGAGGGCGCACGGTCGTAGTCGATTCACTATTTGCTTGAATGTATAACCGGTTGGAATTCCCGTTCCAACCGGTTTTTTGTTTGCAGAGAGACCCGGCGACCCAGTCCCATTCGCATGAAAAACGGGCGGTCCGGATGTTGGCCCGAACCGCCCGTCTGGCGCGCTATGTCGAGGCCTCTAGCCCGTTACGTAATACCAAACGACGTTGTCGTCATTGGAGAGAACGTAGTTACTGCAGGCCGTCATGGGCGTTGTGCCGTTGACGGAGTACATCCAGCCGCTCGTGCCGCCGTACTGTTTCTCGGCCAAACCACCAATCGCGGAAACATACGTGCCGTACGACGAGCCGTGTGCGTTGACAGAAAGGCCTAGCGCGCACAGGGCATCGTAAACGGTGGCGCCTTCGTTAAAGGTAAAGGTGCCGCCAGAGGACACAGGATTGCCCACAGCGCTCGATGTGACCGAAACCGTCACCGTAACGTAGCTGGACTCCTGTGAGCCGCTTTGGCTGCCCGAGGAGGCGTTTCCACCATTAGAGGACGAGGCTCCATCAGACGACTGGCCACCGCCCGAAGAAACACCGCCAGACGCATTGGAAGTATCACCGGCTCCCGTATTTTGGGCAGCGGATTTATCGCCAGACTTCTTGCCGCCCCGGTCCTCGGACTTCTTGCTATCCGAGTTTTTGTCCGATTCCTTGTTTGAAGACTCGGAATCGTCCTTGGCGTCGTTCGAACCCTTGGGCTCGTCTTTTGCATCATTCGAAGATTTGGAATCCTTGGAACTGGCCTCGCCCGAAGCGGCAGACGAGCCAGACCCCTTGGTGTCCTTGGCGACGACGCTCTCCCCCGTCACGGTCTGAACGATCCAGTCAATGGACCAGGCGCCGCTCTCGGAAGGATGGACGAAGCCCAGCGAGACGACGATCAGAATGGTGCACGCGGCAGCAAGAACGCCAAGGAGCGCCTTGCGACGAGAGGCGGACGCCGCCGAAGCGGCGCCCTTTTGCTTTGGATCATCGAGCTGGATAAACGAGGAGTCGGGCTGTTGCCCGCTGGTCTCCTTGGGCTTATCGGGCATTACCGTCACCCTTGCCGCGCTTGGTCAGCACGAAGACGGCGATGAGCGCGAGGCCAATCACGCCGGCGGCGATGCCAACGATGGCGAGCGGATTGGTGCCAGTCTCCTGCTCGGAAGCACTAGAGGACTTCTTAGCAGTGGTCGTGGAAACAGCACCCGTATCGGACTTGGAATCGGACTTCTTGTCGGACTTGCCGTCCTTCCTGTCAGACTTCCTGTCAGACTTCTTGTCAGACTTCTTCTCGTCCTTCTTATCGGACTTATCGGAGTCCTTCTTGTCGGACTTGTTGTCCCTGGTCTCGGTCTTGGTCGACACCGTCGTCTTGGTCACCGGCTTCTGGCCCGGGGCAATAGCGCCGCCCTTCGAGCCGGAGCCAGAACCAGCGCCAGCGCCAGTGCCGGAACCAGTACCGGTACTAGAACCGCCGCCGCCATTCGAACCAACGCCGCCATTGCCGCCATTGGAGCCTGAACCGCCATTACCGCCAGGGTTAACGGCATTCTTGGTCCACTTGGCATACAACGTCAGGTCGGCCGTCACCGGCGTACTGAAGTCATACGCCTGCGTGCAAGCCTCATCGGTATACCAACCGCCGAAAGTGTAGCCATCGCGCGTCGGATCGACCGGCTTGACCAGCTTGCCATCGGCCGTAGCAACAAACTTAGTGTCGCAAGCAGACCCGCCGTTGGAGTTAAAGGCAACCGTCCAAGACTCGACAGCTCCAAGTTTAAACAGCGTGCCCGAATCATTAATGTAGTAGAGATTGCCAGAAGCATCGGCAATGACCGGAGAGTCACAGTACTGGTAATGGCCAGCCGCATCATAAATCTGCGTCGCCTCTGCATCGCCGAGCGTATAGCGATACACGCCACCACCAGCAGAGTAGTTGACGTAATCCTTGCTATCCGCGCTGTTAACGGTGAAGTACACATAGGTCTTGCCGCCCTGAACACTCACCAGCGGAGTAGCAGCAATACCGTTGAGGCCAGCCGGCAGCGCCTTGCCGTCGGCAGCAGCGACCATCGTGGTCTTACCCGTCTTCAGGTTATAGAGAACCAGAGCAGAGCCAGTAGCCGTCTGTCCGCCGACAATCAGATTGTCACCAGACACCGCAGGGGCGCTCAGATTATTCGTAAGGCCCAGATCAACCGTCTTCTGTTCACTCAGCACGCCCTTCGCCGAAAGCGAAATCACATGGAGCTTTCCGTCGTGCGTCATCTGATAGAAGGTCGAACCATTGGACGGATCGGCAATGCAATCGGCATTTGCGACAGCGCCGAGCTTCATGGTCGAAACGACATCGCCCGTCGTCTTATCAATGCACTTAAGCGTACCCGCGCTCGTAGGAACGATGGCATACTTATCCGTCAAAGCCGCACCAGTCCAGTAATAGCCCTCGGCAGGGTCGATGTTCTGCCAAGAAACTTCGCCCGTGGCAATCTTAATGCGCGCAAAGGAGCCGTTGCCGTAGGTCGCATTGTAATTCTCGTCATACGAAATATCGACCGAGCCTACATAGACGTACTCGCCGTCCGAAACGACGGTGCAGGAGCTCTGCGTCAAGTCCGTCAAACCAGGCGTCAGCCACTTGCAGATCAGCTTGTCTGCAGTAATCGCCTGGACCGCACCGCCGTTGAGCGGAACGATGATAAGGCCATTGGTATAGATCGGACGAGAGGTATAGCTCACCTTGGAGGCAAGCGGCGCAGAGGCAACCTTTTTGCCCGTGGACGAATCGATCTTAATGAGCTCGTTCTCGGTCGCGATGTACACAAAGCCGTTAGCAATGACAGGCTCGCTGCAGTTGGCATACTGCTGACCAGACTCGGCCTTCCAATCGAAGGCCCACTTAAGACCGGCGGCCTGCGCAGGCGTCTTGGCATCCGTTACGGTCGAACCGTTGCCACTGTTGCCGTAGCCGGCCCACTCGGCATCCCAATCAGGAGTCATCGCGCTCGGATTCACGACAATCTTGTCGGGATCGGGCATGGGCGAATTATCGGTGGTATAGGCAAGCGTGACCTTATCGCCGCTCTTGAGCGTAATCTGATTGGCGCAGAGTAAGGAGGGCTCTCCGTTGATATACAGATGCCAATATTTATTGGTCGCAGTATCCCAACCATACGGCTTGTGATCGAACGGCGAAGTAATGGAATTCAGGAACCAGTACTCACCACTCTGGGAGCCGTTGTACGCAACGCCCTTGACCTTCAGAACTGCCTCAATAAGGTTCTGGGCCGTGGAGCCTTCGGGCAGAGAAACATTGCTTGCAGTGCCCCAACGCGTATTGTTCCCGTTGACATCGGGACCGATAACATCGGCGGATCCAAGCACCTGACCGGGGAGGGCATCGGCGTCAGCACCATACATAAAGGTGACGGCGTCACCCTCCTGGAGCTTGTAGGCACCGGCGCCAACGTCGGCGAACTTGCCATTTACGTAGAAGCGCCAATAGCTATTGGTCGCAGCATCATAGCCACAATAGGACTTACCATCGAAGGGCGAATAAATGCCGTTGAGGAACCAGCCCCAAGACGATTCGCCAGCATCGAGAGTAAGGCCGACCTGCTCAAGGAGATCCTTGGCAGTGGAGCCTGCCTTGAGACTCGTCTGACCCGTCGAAGCCCAAACCTGCTGCTTGCCGTCCTTGTCCTTACCGAGAACCTGAACAGAAGCATGGACAGAATCGGACGGCAACTGATCGCCCCAGCCACCGTAGAACCACGTGACGGTATCGCCGGCATGGATGGTGACATTGTCCACCGTATAGTCACTCGACTTGCCGTTGATGAACAGCTGCCAATAGGTCGAATAATCTTGGGGCGTACCCAGCTCAACACCGTTGTACTTAAGGCTCAGAATGAAGGAGCCCGCAGCAACGGCGTCAATGTCGTTCGCCTCGAGTGCGACCTTCGTAAGATCAAGCGCGCTCGAACCGGACGTCACCACATACTGCGCATTATCGACCCAAGTCTGAGTCTTGCCCTGGGCATCGCGACCAATGACGGTCACATTTGCGGCAACCTGGTCCTTAACGACAGGGGACGAGCTACCAGCCGTATAGGCAAACTCAATCTTCTGCCCCTGGGTGAGCTTGACGCTGCTCGCGCCAACCGAGGAAGACGCGCCGTCGACGAACAGCTGCCAGAAGGCATAAGTCGTCGGATCGTAGGCAAGCGTGCGACCATCGCTCGGGGATGTGATGCTTTCGAGGTAGAAACCGTATGCCGTGTTCGGTTCGTACTTCGCCTTGAAGCCCGTCTTCTCCTGCAGCTTAATGAAGGCATCCGCAGCCGTCGCGCCCTCGTCGAGCTTGAGCTGCGTAGGTGCCACCCAGGTCTGAGCCTTGCCGTCAGCATCGGTGCCGATAATCGAGAACGAGACCTCGACCTGCTTCTTGGCGACATCGTCGGTTTCTGTCGGGTTCTCTGTCTGAACGGCAGCCGCGGCGGCAGATCCCGCTTGGCCAGCGGATGCCGTCGAAGACTGCTCGCTCGTGGCAGGGCCCTCCCCCGTCGCCGAACCTTCGTCGCCAGTTGCCGCCTCTGTTATGGCTGCACTAGCTGCAGGTGCGCCCTCGGAATCCGAAACCTCGGCGCCGCTCTGCTCAGCGGTACCGCCCGCAAGCGCTGCGTCCTCGCCCGGCGTCGCAGTCTGAGCCACAGCCTCGGCAATGCCCTCAGCACCCTCGGCCCACAGCTGAGCCGGCGTGGTGCCAAAGGCCATCGCGAAGGCCAGGAATGCCACCAGGCCGCGCTTGGCTACACCGCGCGCAATCGCGCCACGGCGAAGCGAGACGCGCTGGCGCTCGTCCTCAAACATATCCATTTGTCTCCTACTGTCTGTACTTGGAGCGTTGCCTTGAGACTGCCCCACGTCATCGCGCATGTTGCGCTCGAGTTCCCCCATCGGGACCCCCTTCCCTCCAGAGCCCTATGCACACCGGCGGCAAAAGCCGCAGCCGCATGCAAGACGGGAGGCGATCCGACTTAACCTTAACGGCTCGGGCACGTCGTCCGATCTGCGACGCGAGCATCCCGAGCCAAGAGGAATTACGGTTACTGGTACAGCCGGGGACTTGCACCCCGATTCTCCCAAATGCGCAGGATAACCGCGCATTCGTGCGTCTCCGCACCACCATCTAGGCCATCGATTATTACCGTCAAAATGGTATCACGCAAAAGGGCCTCGCACGCAGGCGAAGCCCAAGGTAAAAGCTATTGTTTGCGATAGGAAAATGCGGTGACGGCCGCAGCCTCTAGTGCTTGCCGCCGTGACTGTTGAGCCAGATATTGCGGCCCAGCATAAGCGCCAGCACCAGCGCGCTCACGTAGCCCATAAAGCCAATGACC
>DAWDVX010000036.1:0-8534 GCA_052346145.1 Collinsella sp. | reverse complement strand
CCAATGACCGGGATACCAAACAAACCGGCTCGATGCGCGCGTAGTACACCACCGACGAACCGATAAACAGACCGGCGATCACAATTGCCATCGACATGCGGTCGATAATCCCACCTAGCTGTCGCAGCGCCTTATCGCTGCTCATGATCTGCGTGTTCACCTTAAGCTGGCCGCGTGTGAGCATGCGCGAAGCCAAGCCCAGATACTCGGCCGCCTCGAGCGAGCCCTTCGCCGCGCGATAACTGCTCGCTGCAAAGTCGCGGCTCATCTCGCGCATGCGGGCGTAGGTGCTCTTCTCGTTTTTGATGTGCGTCTGGATGATCTGGATCATGTTGACGTTGGGCATGTACTCGGTCAACAGGCCCTCGAGCGTCACCATGCCGCGGGCGAACATCGTCACCACGCTCGGCAGCTCAACGTCATTTTTGCGCGCGAGGTTTAACAGCGAAGTCAAAAACTCGCCGATATCCAGGTCTTTAAGGTCGAGCCCGGCAAAGTCGGCAACGATAAAGTCCAAATCGGACAAAAAGGCCGAATGATCGAGCTCAGCCGAGTCGCCACGCGTCACGGCGAAGCGCATGAGCGAATCCTTGAGCTTTGGCACATCGCCCTCGGCCACGGCAAAGATCATATCCTTGACGATACCGCGGTCGTGGCTCGACATGCGTCCGACCATGCCCAAGTCGATAAAGTAAACGATGCCGTCCTTGAGGATGATATTTCCCGCATGCGGGTCGGCATGGAAAAAGCCGTCGTCGAGCACCTGCGTCGAATAGTCCTCGACAATCGCCGAGCCGATCTTTTCCAGGTCATAGCCCTCGGCCACCAAGCGTTCAGGATCGGCGATCGAAATGCCGTCGACGTAGTCCATAACCACCACGTGTTCGGTGCACAGGTCCAGATAGGATTTAGGGCACGTCACGCCATGAACGCTCTTATGGAACTCGTAGAAGTCGTTGAGGTTTTTGGCCTCGGCCAAAAAGTTGGTCTCCTCGCGAAACGAGGTCCACAGCTCCTCGACCACGCCGTGCAGGTCAACGAATTGATCGGTGTTGACGAACTTGGAAACGATACGCACCACCGAGCGGATGATATCGATGTCCTGCGCCATAACCTGCTGCGCACCGGGGCGCTGCACCTTGACGGCCACGTCCTCGCCCGTCACCAGACGAGCGCGGTGCACCTGCGCGAGCGATGCGCTACCAAGCGGATTGGGATCGATCGCATCGAACATCTCCCCCAGGCGCAGGCCGTATTCTTCCTCCAGACAGCGAAGCACTACCTCGTACGGCACCGGCTCCACGTCGGAGCGCAGACGACGCAGCTCGTCGCAAAAGCGTTGCGGCAGAATCTCGGACCGGTTGGCCAGAATCTGCCCCATCTTGACGAACATGGGGCCGAGTTCCTCGAGCAGGCGGCGCAAACGAACCGGCGTGAGGTTGTCCCACACGCGGTACTTTTTGACCAGGCGAACAATCTGCCCAATGCGTTCGCGACGACCCGCCGGCGTGAGCTGGTATTCCTCGTCCGGTGCCATCGCGTCGGGCTCCTCGGGCACCATATCGACAGCGCGTGGCTTCTTGCGAGCGCCCGAGACGGCAGCGTCGACCTCATCGACAACCGCCGCCTCGTTACCCAGAGGATCTAGATTGTTGTAATCGGTGGTGGAATCTGCCATCTGCGCTGCTACTCGGCCTCTTTGGTATCCTTCGCATCGTCGGCCTCAACAGACTCGACGGGCACCGAGGTCACGTTGTCCTCGACCGAATCGACGATGTCGCGCACATGAGCCAGGAAGGCCGTGCGCTCGGGCGCGGTCATAACGCGGACGCGAGCCAGAATGAGCTCGTCGAGCACGCGTTGGGCCGCGGTCTCGCCCTGCATGCCCAGACGCTCGGTCAGGTCGGAGATGGTGCCGCCGGCCTGCTCGAACATGTCGGACACGCTACGGGCGATATCGGGGGTGCCGGCGTCCTTGCGAACCTGCTCGCCCTTGGTATTAAGGTCGTCGAGGACCTTCTTGCCGCCTTCGACAGCAACGGCGGCAGCGCCAAAGCCCACGTTAATGGCGCCGTTAACAAGCTGATCGAGTTTCATAACCATGGTTGTCTCCAATCACAAACAACTGCATTGGCGTTCTTGTACCCAAGATTGAGCGAAAGCGACAAAGCGTTTTAGCACTATTCGATCGACGAGAAATCCCTACCTCACGTTGTCGTTCATCGCGAAAGAGTTCTTCATGGCGCAGCTCGTGGTGAAGAGCACCTTGCCCAGCAGGGCATCGGTCTCCACGCGAACACGCTCGGCAAAGGCCTCGTTGGCGCGTGCAAGCTCGGAAGGCACCTCGGCCTCGGGCAGAGCGGCTACGGCAGCGTCGACGTCATGGATCTGCTTGTGACCCATGCCACCGACCTTCTCCTGATAGTCCTCCACAGCGCGGCCGCACTCATGGAAACGGACGTCGGCCAGGGCGCCGATCAGGCGGTTGGCCCAGTAGAAGTTTTCGGACGTTACGCGAGCCTGCGTGTCGGCATAGTACTCGGGCATGGTCTCGACGTTGGCGTACAGCGGAACCAGCGCGTTAAACGAGTTGGAGCCAAACGCCATCCACTGCACGGCGCGATAGGCCGGCTGTGCATAGGGGCGCAGCTGCAGCACGGCGAGCTGGCTGTTGCGGTTGATGCCGATGGGGCGATAGGCGCCGCGCGTGGCGGGCGTGCCCTTGCTGCCGTAGCAGTCGTACTCCGTACCCTGGTAGTGGCTCGAGAGTACGTACTTGATGTCCTCGATGGTCACCTTACGCTCGGGCACGCGGCTCCAGGGGATATCGTCGCTCTCGGGCGTGTAGTCGGCGTCGGGGCCATCCCACACGTCACTGGGGTTGAGGCAGCGCTGCATGTACCAGGCGCGCGGCGTGTTGTAGACATGGTCGCTGTCGCTGTGCGAACCAAAGGCCTCGCGCGGGTTAAAGACCGCAGCCGGACCGTCGCCCTCGACACCCAGCGTCAGGTCCAGATGCCACTCGGCCATCCAGGCGCGCAGGTCGGCGGAGCACATGTGGTCGGCCTGGGCGCCCTCGGCGTCATCCAGGTCAAAGCTGTCGATACCCAATTGGTTGGGCATGGTCACATAGGCGTCATCGGGCACACGCTTGGCAATCCAATGATGGCCGCCGATGGTCTCAAGCCACCAGATCTCGTCCACGTCGCTAAAGGCGATGCCGTTGTTCTCGTAGGTGCCGTAGCGCTCGAGCAGGTCGCCCAGGATACGAACGCCGTCGCGGGCGGACTTGGCGTACGGCAGGACTAGGGTAACCATGTCCTCCTCGCCCAGGCCACCAGGCTGCGCCGGAACGTATCCGTCCTCGCCCTCGTTGCCCTTGGCGGGCACGTAGTCCACAAGCGGGTCGGCACCGCGGACGCGCTCGTTGGTGGTGAGCGTCTCGGTTGCGGACATGCCCACATTGAGCTCGTTGAAACCGGCCTCGGCCCAGATGCCGTGGCCCGGGACAACATCGGGGACGCTCGTGTAGCGCATGGGGTTATCGGGCAGCTCAACGGTCAGGTGACTCAGGACGCTCGTGTAGACGCGCGGCTGCTCGTCGGGATGCACTACGCGCATGCGCTTGGGCTCAAACACCCCGTTGGACGAGTCCTCGTTACGCGCGACAAGCGTCGACCCGTCGTAGCTCGCGTTCTTACCAACCAAAATCGTTGTGCACGGCATGCGCATCCTCCTTGAGCGAAGAAATCAAACGGCAACAGTGTATCGCTTCGACGCAAAAAGGGCGAAACCACGGCCTCGGCAGCCCCCGTGGTCAAAAAATGCCAAATATGAGTACTGTCACAAATTTAGTGGCAGCAAATTGCACTGTTCCGGGCGCCGGGAATCCTCACCTGTCTAAAAACTGAGTCTAGTAATTCCCCATACGTCCAATAAAATTGGCTCTTTAACGATATTACTTATCGCTAAAGAGCCAAAATGATCTCAAACATATGTGACTAACTTGGCAACAGTACTCATATTTGGCATTTTTTGACCACGGGGTATCTAACCAACCCCCTAAACAGCCTCCAAGCGCCTATTTTACCGCGCGCTCAGCCGCCTCGATCACGTGCTTGGCGAGAATTGCTGTCGTCACGGCACCCACGCCACCCGGCACGGGGGTGATGGCACCAAGAACCGGCTCCGCGGCATCAAAATCGACGTCGCCGACCAGCTTGCCAGCGGCTTCGTCCCAATTAATGCCAACATCGATAATCGCCTGGTCCTCGCGGACCGCATCTGCGCCAATCGTGCGCGCGCGTCCAACGGCGGCAACCACAATGTCGGCAGCACAGCACTCGGCGGCAAGATCGCGCGTATGCGTATGGCACGTCGTCACGGTTGCGTTGCGCGCCGTAAGCATGGCGGCAACGGGGCGGCCAATTACCAGTGAGCGTCCGACCACGGCAACTTTGGCGCCGTCCAGCTCAACGCCGTAATGATCCAGCAAAGCAAGCACGGCTTCAGCTGTGCAGGGGGCAAAACCCTCGCCGCGCCCCGAAAGCGTGGTGAGCAGCGAAGACGGCGTCATGGAGTCAACGTCCTTGGCGGGATCGAGCGCTGCGGCGACGGCGTTCTCGTCAAGGCCGGCGGGCAGCGGGCGAAACATCAGACAGCCATGAACAGCCGAGTCGGCATTGATGTCCTCGATGGCCGTCAACAGCTCGTCTTGCGAAACACCGGCAGGAAGCAACACGCGACGCGCCTCGATGCCAACCTTTTCGCAGCGTTTAAGGGCGCCGCGCTCGTAGGATAGGTCGTCCTCGCGTTCACCCACACGCACGATAGCAAGCGTCGGAACAACACCGCGTTCGCGCAGCGCAGCGCAGCGGGCAGCGAGCTCCTCAGTCAAAGCGCGGGCGACGGGAGCACCCTTCAGTAGCTCAGCCATGGCTATCCCCTCTTTCTTGCAGCGTCGGAGGCGCGGCGCGCCAGCGCATCGGCGCGCGGCAACCATGTGTCGAGCAACTCATCACACGCCGTCTCGAGCTCCTCGGCGCGTGCACGATCCTTCATAGACGTGGTGTTCGCAAAGAGCGTCAAGCTCGCGCCCTGCATGGCGGCGCGGCAGAATACGGCGCCGCACGCCACATCGGACAGCAGCTGACGCGAACCCTTGTCGGCCATGTCCTCGAGCAGCGCCAGTGCGCGCCCGCAGGCATCCATAATGCGATACGGCGGCATAGCGGCCACATGCAGCGCATCCTGAATCGCAGCCGGTCGGGCCGGGTCCTCACGCGGAATACCGTACGCAGCGGACACCTGGCCGTACGCACGAACGTCCTCGGCGACCAGACCCACAAGCTCCTGCGCCAACTCGTCTGCCTGGGCAAACGCACGCGTCAGGTCATCCGCACGATCAGCAAGCGCGGGATTGGTCGCACCGTAGCGGGCAACCATTCCGCACAGCGAGGCGCCCAGCGCGCCCACAAAAGCGCTCGCGCTGCCACCACCGGGAACTGGCTCGCGCGCGGCCAGCGCCTCGGCAAAACCGCGACAGGTTTTATCCATCATCTCTTGGCTCATACGCACACGCACCTTCAAGTCATATATATCGGTCGGGCGGCCGACGCCGGCCGACCGCATCGATCACGTAATGGTGCTAAGTCTAGCCCATAAGTACGCGAGCGTCAGCGCACCTGGCCATCGCGGATTTCTATGGCACACGATAGGCCATGCCAACGCAAACATGGGACACATGGCCCACCTTTCGAGACTCCCGAGCAGCACAAGCTGGGGCATATCTATAAGTAAGGAACCCGTTGGGGAACGGCCGCGCAACGGCCACAAGCGATGAACGGAGGCATAAGTCGCACAGTACACAGAGACATCCGCCGCCAGCGCAATCAGTACCCCAACAGCATGCGGCGCCGTGATGTCATCAGCAGACAAGGAGGACGCCACCATGATGAAAAAGACCCTATCAATCCTTTCCCTTTGCATCGCCCTCTTTGCCGCGCTCGCCCTTGTGGGCTGCGGCGGGAGCGCATCGGGCGGCGGCAGCGCCCCCAAGAGCGAGAGCAAGGAAAAGGCCCCCGTCGCCAAGAAGACCGACTACATCTGGTTTAAGGTCGAGATGCCCGAGGGCGTCGGCGTAAGCGACTCTGCCGGCAAGAATGCCGACAGGGTCCAGCTCACCTTCCCCGAAGACGAGAACGCCTCGGCCGATCGCTTTATCCCCGTTTGGAAAAAAGCGCTGACGGCCGAGGAATCCCACGCCGACCAGGCGGAAAAGAAGGGGGATACGTTCCAGTGGAAGGATGGCGGGTCCGTCGAGTATAACGGCAGGACGTGGCTCGTCGGAACATACGAGGACAACAGCGGCATCTCAACCATGCTTTTTACCGATGTTGAGCCGGGAAGCGTCTACGTCCTCATCTCGAACTTCGACCAGCACAAGAAAGAAGCCGAGGCACTCCTCAACTCCATCGAGTTCCCCGATGACATGGAAGAGGCAGTTTCCGAGGCACGCGAAGTCGAGATTTCGAGCATCGAGATCAAGTAACGGGACACCCGCACGCGCCTACGCGCACCCGCGCACATGCGCCCCATTAAAACAACGGGCGCCCAACCCGGGGAGGGCCGACAGCACCAGCCCTCCCCTCTCTTGCGCCCGAACATATTGCCACTTAACGGCGCAAATCCGGCCCTCAGAATGGGACACATGGCCCACCCTAGCGAGCCGTCCACGCGTACAGTAAAGACAGGTAATCCATGGGCGGTTACAGATCGAGGAGGACACGACCATGAAAAAGAAGGCCTTTGCGATTCTCACCCTCTGCATAAGCCTCTTTGCCGCAGTTGCCCTGGTGGGCTGCGGTGGCAGCGGCGGCGCTACCGGAAGTGGCGGTGGCGGTGGAGCAGAAAAGCCAGCCGTGGATATGAGGACCGACTTCATTTGGTTTAAGGTCGAGGTCCCCGAGGGCGTCGAGATCACCGACGTCGCAGGCGACACCGCCGACAGGGCCCAGTTTAAGTTCACCGAGAGCGAGCACGCCAGCGATCGCTTCATCCCTGTCTTCGACTCTGACAAGAACGCCGATGAACTGTTCGACTACGAGGCAAAGTGGAAGGCCAACTCCGGATGGACCGAGAGCGATCCCGTTAAGTACAACGGCAAGACCTGGCGCAGTGCCTACTTCACGCACTCGGGCGGCGTAACGACCGAATACTTCACCGACGTTGACGGGGGCAGTGTGTATGTGCGTATCGACAACGTCGAGGAGCACAAGGACACCGTCGAGACCATGATGAAGTCTCTGGAATTTGCCGACGACATCGCCGAGGCCAAGACCGAGGCCATGGACGTCAAGCTCGACGATATCGAGATCAAGCGCTAAGCGACTGGCGAGCGCAACAGAAAACACGGTCGCAGTGCAAACAAGCGACGGTACCCCAGCGCTTCGTACCCAGGGAGGGCCGGTAAACCGACCCTCCCTTTCTTATGCCTGTAGCCGACGAACGCGAGGATGCCGGACGTCGGAACCGCCCCAAATGTGGCAACAGTACGAAAACGACAAACGCCCCAACACGTCCGCCCGCCGATTTATTGTGCCGCGCAGACAATTAAACCAGCATCTTTAAACATCTGAGCAGTATAGTGACCAAAACTATCGCATAACCGCACTCTGCGAATGGAGAAGTTATGACCGAACACCACGCCATCAGCCGCCGAGCATTTACGTTGGGCCTTGGACTCGCGGCGTTGTCGCCACTTGCAAGCCTGTCCGAAACCGCGGCATTGGGCATTGGCCCACGAGCGGCATTTGCAGACGACGCTGCCACAGCGTCGGTCAGCCTCGACAATTTCGTCATTCGCCTTCGCCCCGCGGGCTATTTTCGTACCGCGAGCGTCAACGAAGACGGCAACGTCATCGGCAACGTCTGCCATCTGTTTAATGACGGCACGTCCAGCAAGCTCATCCTTGAGAACGTAACGACCAAGAATGACGATACAAACTGGTATGCTATCCGCACCTTGCTCAATTTCGAAGAGCATAAAAAGACGGGCTACAGCATTTGGTCGGTCGACGGCGACTCGGACAAAGATGGAAAGGTCATCCACGTATGGGGCGGCGAGTATGACAACAAGCCCAGCCGCGCTTTTGCGTTCGAGCGTCAATCAAACGGAACCTATATCATCCGAGACCGCACCGTCGAGAAAAACGACAAGAAAAAAACCATTAAATACCTGGCAATAGAATCGAACGGCAAAGACCGGGACAACAACAAGATCTGCCATAAGAGTGAGAGCATTCCGTGGGAGCTCGAACTTATCGGTTACGACATGGGCAAGACCAATGCCACGGTTAGCAGCCTCGACTGGAAGACATATAGCAGCTACGTCGATGGGCCATGTTGGATGGGCAACGTCCACGACAACAAGTTCCTCGACGAGCTGAGCATCCCGGGTACGCACGATTCGGGCACCTGCAGGGTTGATTTCCGATCTCAGCCGAACACTTTGAGCGGATAGGCCGTTCCCGCAG
>DAWDVX010000035.1:26716-27500 GCA_052346145.1 Collinsella sp. | reverse complement strand
GGGCGCTTTGTGGTACGCCAACCCCGCCCTCCCGGCCCGCTTTGGGTCGTTGCGTGCTCGCTACAGAAAAGCTGATATTAAAGTTTGTGTGCCGCCCCTTTTGGGGCGGCACGTTTTGTATAGGGATTGGGTTGCGTCCGTTTGGTTGATGGCTCGGTTACTTGGTTGGCGGGGTTTGCTCTGGGTTGGGGCGGCGCCTTTGTTTGAGGGGTACACTGGGTAGTGGCGTTTTGGTTTATTTCCTGTTGTGGGGTGTTTTTGTATGGGTAAGAAGTCTCGGGCTCGGGTTGCTGCGGCGGGGACTCGCAAGGATCCTGGTCGTCGGGTTGCCGAGGGCAAAAAGGCCGATCGTGTCGAGAAGGACAAGAAGGTCGGTGCGCATGCTCATCCTGAGTGGGCGCCTCACCTCAATACGGCTAGCGAGGATCTGACTGCTAAGTTGTTTACTCTGGTCGAGGTTATCTTGGGCGTGGTGCCCGTGGTGGTCATTGGCTTGTTCTTGGCTTCGAAAGATGCCACGAGCGTGGATAAGCTCACCGATGTCTTTTCTCAGGATCCCTCAATGGTGGTTACGTTTATCTCTGCGTGTCTGCAGCCGTTTGTAGCGTACATGCTGTACATGATTTATCGCAAGTACTGCGAGGGCGATGCGGGCTTTGCCGCCGGAAACCTGATCGGTCTTTTGTGCTCCGAGATTTTGCTGCTCAATATTCCCGGCGTCATCGGCATGGGCATCTTGTTGTGGCGTGTCTGGCGCAACGTCGCCCCGCACTTCGAGAGCTGG
>DAWDVX010000035.1:0-26706 GCA_052346145.1 Collinsella sp. | reverse complement strand
CGTGTTGGTCGATATCGCGGGCTCGCTCGTAATCCTGGTCCTGGCGTTTATGTGCGCCACCGCCGCCCGTGGTCTCGCGGGCATGTAGTCTGTCCTCACCGACCACGGAGCGCAGGGCAACTGCCGGCCTTACCGTTCCGGGCGTCAGACCCGCGGCGCATCCCTTTCCCTCTCGCTCACGGCTTCGCAGGGTCGCGCGAGGCAAAGGTTTCCCCGCCCTGCGCTCCGGCGTTGAGTCGTCGCATGCTCGTTACAGAAAAGCTGATAATAAGTTTGTGTGCCGCCCCTTTTGGGGCGGCACGTTTTGTGTGGGGTCCCTGTCTCCACACTTTTCGTCAAGCTTTTGGTCAGCTTTTGGTTAGTTGGCGGGCTGGCGGAAGGGCAAAAGATCATTCGATAGAAAAGCTCAAAGAAAGTGCTGGTGGGGGAGTTGTTGAGGTTTTCGACAGCTTTTGTCAGCAAGAAACTTTGCAGCTATTGCTACGGATTGCGTTGCCGTGGCCTTGGCGGTGCGGGATGCTGGGCGCAAGCGTCGAATGCTCCGATTGAGGAGGCCAGCATGGACCTGTTTCTTGAGACTCCGCAGCAACAAGCTGAGCGCATGTTGCGTCAGCAGCAACGGCTCATGGAGATGCAAATGCAAGGGGTAGCCGCCCAGTCCCCTGCGCAAAATGCCACGCCCGCGGTTTCGCCTGCGGGCGGATCGGCGCCAGAGAACTATTCCGTACAACAAGATTCATATGCGCAGGAGCTTGCGTTTGACAAGCGCCGCACACGTCACCGCCGCGTGGGCCAGCGCCTGCGCACATTAGCGATGATCGTGCTCATTCCGTTAGGACTTGCGGCGATTTTCTTGGTCTCGTATGCACTCACCTGCATCCTCAACGGTGCCTCGCCCAGCGAAGTGCTCCAACATCTGTCAGCCCTCGGCCAGCGCCTAGGCGATGTCGTAACAACCGTTCGCGCCGGCTGGGAGAGTTAGCGTTTGTCACATTAGGACTTCTAGGGTGTACGAATTATCGCCACGAGCAGAATTCTTGCATCCTGTGGGTCCTGTCGTGCGACTGAATAGTATTATTGAAGATAAATAATAATAGCATTTGCTATGTATAAGCAGGATTTAGAGCAGACTCTTTTGGGCATTGACGAAGAGGCGGAGCTGGAAATAGGTCCAAGAGACGACAGGCCGAGCGTTGTATTGGTGGGAGGAAGCGCCTTCATGCTAAACGATGTGACGAATCGGTCGGTTACACATGACATTGATGTGTTTGAGGCAGACAGGTGCCTCCGCGAGATCATAGCTCGATACCCCGAGGTGAATGGTATGGCGGTGGCATATTGCAACCAGATGCCATTCAATTACGAAGATCGATTGATCCCCTTGGAGATTGGGGCGCGTTTTATTAGGTACTTTACGCCATCTTTGGAGGACATGGCGGTGATGAAGCTTTATGCCTATCGTCCGAACGACATCGTCGACCTCCATAGTCGAGCGTTTATCGACCGACTTGATTGGGATCTACTCGAGCGGCTTATATTCGACGATGGAGAGGCGCTGGCATCGTCGCCTTCGGAGCGGAGCTATCAAGAGATGGTCTGCGCATACAGGCAATACAAAAAGGAGGTGCTCGGTTGAATCTGACTTTTGAGGGATTTTTGAAAGGCTATTGCCGAGAGCTATCCGGACAGCAGTCGCTGAGTTTTAGAAAACTGCTTGAGCAGGCAACGACGGTTGCGCCGCGCGTGGCGGAGCCTCTATTTTTGCTCGCTTTGGCGCAAGGAAAAGCCGAATACGTTCTGGGTTTATCCGAGGGCTCGTGGATGGAAGAAGATTACCGAGGCGTTTTGTCCTTGTACGATCAAGCGGGTGGCATGGCGTCTCTATGCGCCAAAAGCGAGCTCCCTAACCGTTATGCCAACGTTTGGCGTGCGTATAGAGCGGTGAAGGAAAAGCCAGTGGCGGACAGAAGGATCAACGCCCTGATGCGAAAAAGAACATTGGGAGCGCTAGGGGAATCGGGCGTAACGCGCTACGGTCTCTGCCGCGATTTGAATCTGAATAAGGGAAACGTGTACGCATACTTAGCCGGCGATGACTCAAAGGTGAGCAGGGAGACGGCGCGCCGCATTATGGAATATGCGGAAGAGAGAAGCACCCAAGAAGGGGCCGGGCGCCCGGTGCGTGTGGCGGGGTAAGATTGATCGCGGTTTTGATTGATAATCGATTGGGTTTGTTGGGCGGAGTCTATGCCTGCTATTGATATTGCGCTTATTGTGATTGCTTTGGTGGCGGTGGGGGTTGCTGTGGTTTGCGCCCTGCAGCTTAAAGGCCTTCGTGTCGAGTTGCGAGAGCGTGGCGGCAACGATGCGGAGACGCTCGCGGCGCTCGAGCAGGCCAACAACGCGCTCGACACCCTGAACGTCGCATTGGCCGAAACCCGCCGCACGGCAAATGCCATCGCGCAACAGCAGACAACCGATGCGGCCGTGGAGCAGCAACGCTACCTGACCATCGCGCGAGAGTTCTCGCAGGCTGGCGACCGTATGGATGACCTGCGCCGTGAGACGGCCCAACAGCTTGGCGCCAACCGCGAGGGCATCGAGCACCGCCTGGACAAGGTGCGCGAGACGGTCGATGCCCAGCTGGGCGCCATCCGCAAGGACAACAACGTTCAGCTCGATCAGATGCGCGCGACGGTGGACGAGAAACTCTCCCGTACGCTCAACGATCGCCTGTCTGCATCGTTTAAGCAGGTGAGCGACCAGCTCGAGGCCGTGTACAAGGGCCTGGGCGATATGCAATCTATCGCCACCGGCGTGGGCGACCTTAAGCGCGTGCTGGGCAACGTCAAGGCGCGCGGCATTTTGGGCGAGGTGCAGCTGGGTGCAATCCTGGCGGACATCCTTACGCCCGACCAGTATCTGGAAAACGTCGCCACTAAGCCCGGCGCCTCGGAGCGCGTTGAGTTTGCCGTCAAACTGCCGGTAGACGAGGGCGATCCCGTGCTGCTGCCGATTGACTCCAAGTTTCCCGGCGATGCGTATGAGCACTTGCTCGACGCGCAAGAGTCGGGTGATGTCGAGGCCGTCGCCGCAGCGCGCAAGACGCTCGATATGATGGTGAAGCGCGAGGCCAAGGACATTTGCGAGAAGTACCTGAGCGTGCCCGCGACGACCAACTTTGGCATTCTGTTCGTGCCGTTTGAGGGCCTGTACGCCGAGGTCGTCAGCCGCCCCGGGCTTATCGAGACCCTGGGCCGCGACTATCACGTCAATGTTGCCGGCCCCAGCACCATGGCCGCCATCCTCAACAGCCTGCAGATGAGCTACCAGACGTTTAGGCTGCAAAAACGCACCGATGACGTGCTGCGCGTGCTTTCCGCCGTCAAGGCTGAGCTGCCGCGCTATCAGGCGGCGCTGCGTCGCGCGCAGCAGCAGATCGAGACCGCGGGCAAGACGGTCGAGGGCATTATCACCACGCGCACCAACGTTATGGAGCGCAAGCTCAAGGACATCGACGCGCTGGAGGATGCCGAGGAGGCCGACGCGATCTTGGGGCTCACGTCCGCGGGCCTGCTCGCAGACCAAGAAGACGAGGGCTAGCCGCAACGGACGGCGGGGCGTCGGCGCAAGCGCGGGGCGCGGGCGCTTTTCGCATCGTGCTTGCCTGAAGTGCGCTTTAGTGTGCAACAATGGCGTTTCGCCCTATCAGACGCGAAAGGAAGCCCATGTCTCAGAGAAGCACCAGTCCGCTCAAACGCTCCACCGTGCGCCGCACGTTGCAGCGTTTTTGGGATGTCACGCGCACGCAGCCGCTGATCGTCTTTCTCTCGGTATTCTCGTCGGCGGGCTATATCTTTTTGCTTACGTTTGCCAACACCTACGTGATGGCGCTTATCGTCGACCGCGTCCAGGCCGGCCCCGTGGCAGGCGACCAGGTGTTTGAGGTCTTTGGCCCTTACATTCTGGCGCTCGTGCTCGTTAACCTGGTAGGCCAGATCCTCTCCAAGCTGCAGGACTACACTGTCTACAAGCTCGAGATTGCGGGCAACTACCACCTGGCACGCCTGTGCTTTGACACGCTCTCCAATCAATCCATGACATTCCACACCAGCCGATTCGGTGGATCGCTTGTGAGCCAGACGAGCCGTTTTATGAGCGGCTACACGGGTCTGGTGGACGTGACGGTGTATTCGCTCATTCCCACCATCACCTCGGTTGTCTGCACGGTGGCGGCGCTCGCCCCGGTGGTGCCGACGTTTACCGTGATCTTGGTGGGCATCATGGTCGTCTACATTGCGTTTGTCTGGCTTATGTATAAGCGCATCATGCCGCTTTCGGCCGCGACGTCCGCCGCGCAGAACAAGCTGTCGGGCGTGCTGTCCGACGCGGTCACAAACATCCTGGCCGTCAAGACCTGTGGGCGCGAGGACTTTGAGCGCGACCTGTTCGATGCCGCCGACCGCGCCGCGCGCGACGCCGAGACGGTTTCGATGCACGCCATGATGCAGCGCAACTTTACGACCTCGGGCCTTATCGTCATTACCATGGCCGTGGTGAGTGTGTTCGTCGCGGGCGGCAACGCGTGGTTTGGCATCTCGGCCGGCACGCTCGTCATGATCTTTACCTATACGTATAACCTCACTATGCGTCTGAACTACGTGAGCTCCATGATGCAGCGCATCAACCGTGCGCTGGGCGATGCGGCCGAGATGACACGCGTGCTGGACGAGCCGCGTCTGGTGGCAGACGACGAGAACGCTCCCGAGCTTAAGGTGCGCGAGGGCGCGATCGATTTTGAGCACTTGAGCTTTGCATACCGTGACGCCGCGGCGGGCGAGAACGTGTTCGACGACCTGACGCTCCATGTGGCGGCGGGCCAGCGCGTGGGCCTGGTGGGCAAATCGGGCTCGGGCAAGACGACGCTCACCAAGCTGTTGCTGCGCCTGGACGACGTGCAGGGCGGCCGCGTGCTCGTGGACGGCCAGGACGTCTCGCGCTGCACGCAGCAGAGTCTGCGCCGCCAGGTTGCCTACGTGCCGCAGGAGGCGCTGCTGTTCCACCGCTCCATTCGCGAGAATATCGCCTACGGCCGCCCCGACGCCACCGACGAGCAGATTCGCGAGGCAGCGCGCCTGGCCAACGCGACCGAGTTTATCGATCGCTTGCCCCATGGCTTTGATACCATGGTGGGCGAGCGGGGCGTTAAGCTCTCGGGCGGCCAGCGCCAGCGCGTGGCCATCGCCCGTGCCATCCTCACCGACGCGCCGATTCTGGTGCTCGACGAGGCGACCTCTGCCCTCGACAGTGAGTCCGAGGCGCTGGTGCAGGAGGCGCTCGAGAACCTGATGCGCGGCCGCACCTCCATTGTGGTGGCGCATCGCCTGTCCACCGTGGCGGCGCTCGACCGCATCGTGGTGCTGGCGGACGGCGAGATTGTCGAGGACGGCACGCATGCTCAGCTCGTCGAGGCGGGCGGCGAGTACGCAAGCCTGTGGGGACGCCAGACCGGCGCATTTTTGGAGGCGTAAGGTCCCCGTACGTGGGACAATCGTTTCCGTGAAGTTATGTTTTTGCCGAGCCGAGGAGTCGATATGCCACGCGAGACCAATGCCGCCAAACGCGAGCGCGCCATCGAGGTGTGCGAGCGCCTTAACCGTCGCTATGGCCCGGTCGAGTGCTTCTTGGACCACGAGAATCCCTTTAGGCTGCTCATCGCGGTACTGCTCTCGGCTCAGACGACCGACGCGCAGGTCAACAAGGTGACGCCCCAATTGTTTGCCCAGTGGCCCACGCCCGAGGCCATGGCCGGAGCAAGTGTGACCGACGTGGCGGACACCATTAAGTCGCTCGGCTTTTATAAGAGTAAGGCCAAGCATGCCGTGGAGGCCGCGCAGATGATCGTCGCCGATTACGGCGGCGAGGTGCCGGCAGACATGAAGGAACTCGTCAAGCTGCCGGGCGTTGGGCGCAAGACGGCGAACATCGTGCTCAACGTGGGGTACGGCATCGTGGAAGGCATCGCGGTGGATACGCACGTCAACCGCATCGCGCACCGCCTGATGCTGAGTCCCAAGACGCACGCCAAAGAGCCGCTCAAGACCGAGCAAGATCTGCTCAAGATCTTGCCGCACGAGTATTGGGAGTCGGTCAATCACCAGTGGATCACCTTTGGCCGCGAGATTTGCGATGCCCGTAAGCCCAAGTGCGACGAGTGCCCGCTGGCAGACCTTTGCCCCAGCGTGCGTGTGACGGGATAGGGCCCGGCACGTTTTGCCGGCACTCGAAGACGGCGACCAATGTTGCGCAACACATTTGGGCTGCGAAGGCTCAATATGATGGCGGCAGATACCGTTTGTTGTGAGGGGATGCCCGAATATGTTTTGCACCAAGTGTGGCTCCGAGATGCCCGACGGAACCGATTTTTGCACGAACTGCGGGGCGCGCATGGGCACGGCCTCTCCGGCTGCTGCGCCCGCCGAGCCCGCGTCGATGCCGGCGGCAGGGATGCCTCCCGTGCAGGGTGCCGTACAAAAGAAAGCGCATAAGCGCGCGGTGATTGCCGGCATGTGCGTGGCGGGCGTGCTCGTTGCCGGCGGTTCCGCTTTGGCGCTGACCGGCGTACTGGGTCCGCTTGGGCAGGGCAACTCATCGCAGATTACGGTACTGGGGTCCGACGAGGGTTCGGCCGAGCATAAGGACAAGGGAAGCGCCAAGGAGAAGCCTGCCGAAGAGCAAGAGGAGCCGGAAGAGCCTGAGCAGACCGGCAGCAGCGTAAAAGTCGACCTCAATGACCAGGCAACCTATGCCGCCGCGAATCTGTTCCTGCCGAACTTTACGGAGGAGCACTTCGATCGGGACTGGTATCAGACGGGCGGCTTCGATTCGACTGACGGCCTTTCTGATGACGAGAAATACAAGCTGGTTAAGTTTATCTGGTGCCATTTTATTGACAACGCGCCGTATCGAATCGAGAAAGGCGACTATGACAACGGTAATAGCCAGCGTGTGGCGACTGATGTGATCAATAGGGAACTCAACCGCTTGACGGGTCTGACGCTTTCCGATGCCGATATGACTTATGACAGAACGCCGGAGGGGCAGGCGATTCCTGATTCGGCCGAAGCGCATGACGGGTACTTGTATCTGAAGCAGGAATACGGCCAGGGAAATTACAACCCATCGTGTGCCATCGTTACGGGCGCGACTGACCTTGGCGACAACATCTACGAGCTCACCTATGAGGTCTACAGTGCTGGCGGCATGTTACTTCCTTCCGACATCCCCGAGAGCACCTACGGCCTGCCAAAGGACCAGTTCATCGCCGCAATTCAAGCGGATGCATCCATGGGCCGTACCGAGACTTGCACGGTCCGCGTCGCGCAGGGTGACGGCGCTCCGATCTTCACACTGCTTAAAATGGGCGTCTACGACTAGATTCGGCGTATAGCTCACTCTGATAGCGCCAGACGGCTTGCCCGTCTGGCGTTTTTTGCGGGGCTGTGCATGCGCTTGAGCAGGAGTATATGTCGCCGCCTGCCGCCCCATGCAAAAATGTGTTGCTAATTTAGAAGCTTATTCAAGCGCGCCGAAGTCGCGGCGTGCTGGCGTAGCATGAGCAAAAAATCAAGCAATGGAGGGTAACGTGGCAATATCGAAGACGCGAGAGCTCGAAGATTATTTTGAACGCATCGTGCGCACGCGCGAAGGCGACCTGCCTGGTCGTCGCAAAGGCGACGAATACTTGTCTCAAACCCATGCGCTCTACCATGGTGATCCTGCGCCCTGGGCTCTGACGCCAAAGATATTCGACAAGGATATGACGGCGCTTCTTAAGGAGGCCGCCGAGCGCATGTACGGCATTATGGACAAGGTGACGCGGGCGTTTTGTTCCGATGCCTCCGTGCGTGCGTGGTTTCGCATGGATCCGGCTTTTGCTGACCTGTGCGCTATGGATGCCGGCTATGACTGTCAGATTCCCCTCGCGCGTGTCGATATCTTTCTTGACGAGGACACCGGGTCGTATACGTTTTGCGAGCTCAATACCGACGGCAGTGCCGGAATGGTAGTGACCGATGCGGTCAGTCAGGCTGTTCGGATGACGCCCTCCTTTGAGGAATTTGCATCCGACCATCCCGGCTTTCGGCAGTACGACTTGTGCGGTAGCTGGATAGATGCATTGTTTGAGACCTATGCAGAGTGGAAGCGGGTCCATCCTCGCCGCACCGAGGATGGTGCACGATCGGACGACGGGGCCCGCGTTGACGAGGGGCTCTATGCGCCACAATCAAAGATATATCCCGCTTCGGTGGCAATCGTCGACTATTCGGAAAGCATTGACTTGGAAGATGCGGCTCATTTTGTCGACCTTATGAGGCGGCGGGGTGTAGTCGCACGCTTTGCGGATGTGCGCGACCTGCGGATTGCCGAAGACGAGAGCGGTGCTAGGCGCCTGTGCGATGCCGTCGGTCCTATTGATTGCGTTTGGCGGCGCGCGGTGACCGGCGAGCTGTGGGATAAGCCGTGCGACGGACGCTCGGCCTTAATCGAGGCTGCCCAGGAAGGGCTTTCGTGCATCGTCGGTGGATTTAGAACATGGCCGTGCGCGACTAAGACTGTTTTTGCGTATCTGTGGTCTGAGGCGGGTCAGTCCTTGTTAAGCCCGGAGGAGCAGGCGTTTGTCCGGGAGCATGTGCCCTATACCGAGATCCTGGACGAAAGCACCCAGTTGTCGCGATTTGCCGAAAAGGATCGATGGGTTGTCAAGCCGTGCGGCGGCTACAACGCGGTTGGCGTTGTCGCCGGTTTGGATGCCACGGAACGGGAATGGTCCCAAGTGCTTGCTCGCGCTGCGGCCGCTGGGGCGATTGTGCAGGAGTATGCTCAGCAGTATCAGACTCCCTGCTTGCGTGGAACGCTTGTCGATGGGCCGCATCGAGGAGAGGCGCCCAAAGGACTTGTGGATGATCTTGGTTTTGCGCCCGCTTCTAATATGGAAGGCCTGTACCTGTATCGCGGTCGTTTCGCGGGCGTGTACACACGCGTCGGCTTTGCCAACACCATAGGCGAGTGGACGAGCCGCTTGAACGTTGCGAGCTTTTTTGAGGAATAGCCGTTTCTTGGGGCACCTTCCGTGGTTGCGGCGTTCGAAGTGACGGGGCGATTTTGGCGAAGCCGATGAGCCCGGTTCTATCTGGCGTTTTTGTTGCGGGGCTGGGCGTACGCCTGAGCTGGAGTCCTCTTCATGCGCTACCATGACAGACAACGAATTTGACGAACGACCCGCTGAGCTTGCCTCGGCGGGCTTTTGGCGTTGCAATGCCGGAGGAACAGCATGCTCATTCACCGTATAGCCGCGCAGCTCTACACTGCCGAGGCCCTGCAGACCGTCGAGGCCGGACTCGATGCCGGCGAGGACGTGACGCTGGCCGTGTCGCAGTCGGGTCGCACGCTTATGGCGGCTGCGCAGTTTGCGCGCCGTCCGCGCCCCACGGTCTACATCGTGAGCGGCGAGGACGCTGCCGATCGCGCCGCGCGCAGCCTTGCCGCCTATGTGGGCCTGGCGCACGTGTGCCGCTTTCCCGAGCGCAAGGACTACCCCTGGCGCGAGCAGGCGCCCGACGATGCCGTGGTGGCCCAGCGCTGCGAGGCGCTCGGGCGCATCGTGCGCGGCGATAACTGCATCATGGTCGCCTCGGCCCGCGCGCTGCTGCGCTGCGTGCCGCCGGTCGAGAGTCGCTACTGGGAGTCCACCACCTTTGCGGTGGGCGAGGAGATTCCCTTTGACGAGGTGCCCCAGCGTCTGGTGGGCATGGGCTACACCAATGCTGGCGCCGCCGACGCGCCCGGTCTGTTCCGCGTGCACGGCGACACCGTCGAGGTGTTCCCCGCGCAGGAAAAGGCGCCCGTGCGCATTGAGTTCTTCGGCGACGAGATCGATCGCATCCGCCGCATGGTGAGCTCTACGGGCCAAACCATCGGCAACGAGGACAGCATCGAGATCTTCCCCTGTCGCGAGTTGGCGCTCACCGACGAGGCCGTCCACAACATGCATGTGGCGCTCTATCGCGCCAGTCAGGACGACAGCAAGCTGGCGGCGCTGCTCGAGATGGTGGATGCGCGCATCGTCACGCCCGAGCTCGACCGCTTTTTGCCGGTGATGTACGGCCAGACTGTGAGCCCGCTGTCGCATGTGAGCGGCAAGGCGCTCGTGGTCCTGTCCGAGCCGCGCTCGCTGTTCGACGACTGCCTGCGCGCCTACGAGGATATCGAGGCCCGTGCCGGCGAGGCGGGGGTCGACCGTCTGGACGGCCTGTATGTGCGTGCCCAGCAGCTCGATTTTGGTGCTCAGCAGCGCCTGAACTATGTGAGCCTCATCCGTGCCGGCGGTGCGGTGACGGCAGAGCTCAAGATTGAGCAGCCGGCCATTGCGGGCTCGGACAATCGCTTTATGACGCGCATCCAGGAGGTCGTGGGCAAGCGCTATGCCTGCGTGTTTGCCATCCCCGACCGCGGTGCGCGCGAGTCGATGGAGCTCACCTTTGGCGACGAGGGCATTACCTTTGAGGAATCGCTGACCGCCGCGCCCGAAAATGCCGGCGCTATCGGCGACCGCGTGCGCGTGGCAGCGGCGGATTCCGCCGACCGTGCCGCACGCCAGGAGGCCCATGCTTCCATTCGCGAGCGTAAGGCCGATGCGCTCAACGCCCGCTCGCTCGAGGCGGGTGCCGCCCAGGCTGCCGCCGGTGCCGCCGTGCCCACCATCTCGCGCGGACGCGTGACCTTTGTCGATGCTGCCTTGCCGCAGGGCGTGGTGGTGCCCGATGCCAACCTGGCCGTATTCTCGATTGCCGACCTCAACGCCCGCATGGATGCCAACCGCGCGCGCAGCCGCCGCAAGGTTGACATTACGCAGATCACCTTCCCATTTAAACCGGGAGACTACGTGGTGCACGCTACCCACGGTATCGCGCTCTTTAGTGAGGTCGCGCGCCAAGAAGTGGGCGGCAAGGAACGCGACTACTTTTTGCTGGAATACGCCGACGGCGACAAACTCTACGTGCCGCTCGAGCAGGTTGACCGCATTACGCGCTACGTTGGTCCCGACGGCGATAAACCGCGCTTGACCAGGCTCAACACCGCCGACTGGACGCGGGCCACCAACAAGGCGCGCAAGAATGCCAAAAAGCTGGCGTTTGACCTGGTCGACCTCTATACGCGTCGCTCGTCGATTACCGGTATCGCCTGTCCGCCCGATACGCCCGAGCAGATCGAGATGGAGGAGAGCTTCCCCTACGACGAGACGCGCGACCAGCTGGAGGCCATCGCCGACATTAAGGCTGATATGGAGGCGCCCAAGCCCATGGACCGCCTGCTGTGCGGCGACGTGGGCTTTGGCAAGACCGAGGTCGCTCTGCGCGCGGCGTTTAAGTGCGTGGACTCCGGCCGCCAGGTCATGGTGCTCTGCCCCACGACCATTCTTGCCCAGCAGCACTACGAGACGTTCTTTGAGCGCTTTGCCCCGTTTGGCCTTGAGGTCGAGGTGCTCAGCCGCTTTCGCACGCCGGCGCAGCAGAAGCGCGCGCTCAAGGCGTTTGCCGAGGGCACGATAGACGTGCTCATCGGCACGCATCGTCTGCTTTCGGCCGATGTGAACCCCAAGAACCTGGGCCTGGTGATCATCGACGAAGAGCAGCGCTTTGGTGTGCAGCACAAGGAGCAGCTCAAAAACCTGCGCGAGCAAATCGACGTGCTCACACTCTCGGCAACGCCTATTCCGCGAACCATGCAGATGGCCACGAGTGGCGTGCGCGACATGAGCCTGATCACCACACCGCCCACCGGGCGTCGTCCCGTGATCGTGCACGTGGGGGAGTACGACCCCGATGTGGTGAGTGCGGCGATTCGCCTGGAGGTGGGCCGCGGCGGCCAGGTGTACTACGTGTCCAACCGCGTCAAGACCATCGACGACGCCGTGGCGCGCGTGCACGAGGCCGCGCCCGAGGCGCGCGTGGGCGTGGCGCACGGCAAGATGAGCCCGCGCGAGGTCGAGGACGTGATGATCGAGTTCGCGACCAAGAAGATCGACGTGCTTATCGCCACGACCATCGTGGAGAGCGGCATCGACAACGCAACGGCCAACACGCTCATCATCGAGGATTCGCAGCGTCTGGGTCTGGCACAGCTCTACCAGCTCAAGGGCCGTGTGGGCCGTTCTGCCACGCAGGCATACGCGTACTTTATGTTCCCCGGCGAGCTGCCGCTCACCGAGGAGGCGACGGCGCGCCTGACCGCACTGTCCGAGTTCCAAGACCTGGGCAGCGGCATGCGCATTGCCATGCGCGACCTGGAGATTCGCGGCGCCGGCTCGCTTATGGGGGCCGAGCAGCACGGCAACCTGTCGAGCGTGGGCTTTGACCTGTTTACGCAGATGCTGGGCCAGGCTGTGGCCGAGGCGCGCGGCGATGACGACGCCGGCGTGGAAGCGGCGAGCGTGGGTATTAATCTGCCGGCCGACTACTTCTTGTCCGAGGAGTACCTGCCGGCGGTGGACCAGCGCGTGCTCGTGTACCGCAAGCTCGCAGCGGCCGAGGACCTGGAGAGCATCGATGAGGTGCAGGAAGAGACCGAGGCCGCGCATGGCGAGCTGCCGTTGGCAGGACTCAACCTGTTCAATCGCGCACGAATCCGCATTCGCGGCGAGCGCCTGGGGCTCGAGAGCGTCACGCTCAGCGGCGGTCGCATCACGTTTTTGGGCGTCGACGTGCCCAAGAAGGTGGCCTTTGAGCTAAAGACCCGCTATGGCGCGGTGAACTTCCCCAAGAGCCGCAAACTGTCGGTGCCCTACAAGGCGGGCGCCGGCGCGGGCAGCGGCCTGGGTCGCGGTCTCGACGCCAACGACGGTACCGGCCCCGTGGCCGCGGCACTCATGCTGTTGCAGCAGTTGGGTGCGAGCGACGACGACTAACGGGTCGACGCTGCAAACGCCCCATTTGGGCACTCTGGTTCCATCGAAAGGAAAGCATGTTCGGATACATCTATAAGAAAGATGTCGCCATTATCGCGGTTGTCCTGTGCCTTTGTCTGGGCGTGGGCAGCTTCTTTGATTATCAGATCTCGAGTGCGCTGTTCAACATCGGCAGCATGTACGGTCGCTTTGTCGAGGCGGCCGGCGAGCTGCCGTTCGAGCTGACGGCGAGCGTCGCGGGCGTCATGCTCGTGCGCTCGGTACGCCCCGATTCCAAGGCGAGCAAGTGGCTCGCCGCGCTGGGCGTTCTGATCAACGTGTGCCTGGTCGGCTACGAGATTATCGGATCGCTGCGCGTCGGCGGCAAGCTCATCGCGTTTCAGCTGGTGCTGACGTTTGTGCTGGTCATTGCGGTTAACGTTATTGCCTATCGCCTTACGCGCGACACCGCGCCCGACGAGCTCACGCGCTGGGCGTTGATGGTACTTGCCGTGTGGGTCGCTCAGGCCATTATCCTCAACGTGATCGTCAAGCCGCTGTGGTCGCGCCCGCGCATGCGCGTGATCGAGGTGACGCCGGGGCTCAATTTTCAGCCGTGGTGGGTGATCGGCAATCCCGACAAGTGGACCTATATCGCCGCTGGCGTGATCAAGGACGGCTTCAAGTCGTTTGCGAGCGGACACACGGCGCACGCGGCGATCGGCCTTATGCTCGCCGGGCTTCCCGCGGCAGCCTTTAAGGAAAAACCGTCGCGTCGCCGCGTGATTTTTTGGGCGGCGGCTGTGATCGCGGCGCTCGTCGCCTTTGGGCGCATCGTGATAGGTGCGCACTTTTTGAGTGACGTGAGCTGCGGTTTTGCCCTGGTACTGGCACTTGAGTGCCTTGCCGCGCGCATTGCCTATCCCAACGGCGTACAATAGCTCCGTTTGAATCATCTGGCCGATACCCGGTAAGAGAGGATTGCCATGCTCGCGTTTAACAACGATTATTCCCACGGCGCACATCCGGCAGTGCTGCAGGCGCTCGTCGACACCAATATGGAGCCGCAGCCCGGCTACGGTACCGATGCGCACACCGAGCGCGCCAAGCAACTTATTCGCGAGGCCTGCCAGGCCCCTGATGCCGACGTGTTTTTTCTGGTGGGCGGCACGCAGGCCAACGCGACGGTGATCGACATGCTGCTTGCGCCCTACGAGGGCGTCGTTGCTGCTGAGACTGGCCACGTCGCCTGTCACGAGGCGGGCGCTATCGAGTTTGGCGGCCACAAGGTGCTCACCATCCCCGGCTACGAGGGCAAGATGCACGCCGAGGACCTCGAGAACTATATCCAGGTGTTCTACGAAAACGAGAGCTACGAGCACACGGTGTTCCCGGGTGCCGTGTATGTGAGCCTATCGACCGAGTACGGCACGCTGTACTCCAAGGCCGAGCTCGCGGCGATTCACGCGGTGTGCCAGAAGCGCGAGATTCCGCTGTTTGTGGACGGTGCTCGCCTGGCCTATGCGCTGGCGGCCGATGAGTGCGACATTACCCTGCCCGAGCTGGCGCAGCTGTGTGACGTGTTCTACATCGGCGGCACCAAGTGTGGTGCGCTCTGCGGCGAGGCTGTGGTGTTCTGTGGCATGCACGCCCCGGCGCACCCCATTCCGCGTATTAAGCAGCATGGCGCACTGCTCGCCAAGGGCCGCCTGATGGGTGTGCAGTTCGAGGCTCTTTTTACCGATGGCCTGTATTTTGAGATTGGTCGCCAGGCGATTGAGACCGCTCAGGCGCTTCGTCGTGTGCTGCACGAGCGCGGCTACCAGTTCTTCTTGGAGACGCCCACGAACCAGCAGTTCGTGATTCTGCCCAACGAGGATATGGCCCGCATTCGCGAGCATGCGGCGATCGAGTACTGGGAAAAGTACGACGATACTCATACGGTAGTGCGCTTTTGCACCAGCTGGGCCACGACGCAGGAGGACATCGACGCGCTGGCGGCTGTCCTGTAGCCTGATGTAATGACGAGGGGCCGCCCTGCGCTGGGTTTGGCGCAGGGCGGCCTTTGCTTTTGGGGGAGAAGAGTTGTATGACCGAGATGTCCGAGCCGACGATTCGCCTGGCGACGCCCGAAGACGCGCCGGCGTTGCTTGCCATCTATGAGCCATATGTGCGCCAGACGGCGATTACCTGCGAATACGAGGTGCCGAGCGTTGAGGAGTTCGCCGGGCGCATCGAGCGTACGCTCAAGCGCTATCCGTACCTGGTGATGGAGCTGGACGGGCGTCCGATAGGCTATGCCTATGTGAGTCCGCTCAACAGCCGCGAGGCATACGACTGGTCGGTCGAGACGTCGATCTACCTGGCACGCGATGTGCGCCATGGCGGGCTGGGTCGCAAGTTGCACGATACGCTCAAGCAATGCCTGATTGCGATGGGCATCACCAACATGTGCGCGCTCATCGCCGTGCCGCACGATAAGGACGACGAGTATCTGACGCACAACAGCCAGGATTTCCATGCCCATATGGGATATCGCCTGGTGGGTGCCTTCGACCGCTGCGCCCAAAAGTTCGGCCGCTGGTACGACATGTGTTGGATGGAGCTGGTCCTAGCCGAGCGCACGCCCAACCAGCCCAAGCCAACCTGGTTCCCCGACCTCCCCAAACCTACCATTTAGGGACAGGTTTATTTTGGCAGGTTAGCCGATTGGCTCGGTGTATTTGGCGCGGTCGGTGCGTTGGATGCGCTTAGAGACATGGAGCGGTCGGCCGTCGGTGTCGTAGACGTAGTCGGTGATCAGGATCAGCGCCTGCCCGCGTTCGACGTTGAGCAAAAATGCCTCGTTTTGCGAGGCATAGCACACCTCAAAGGTCTTATGTCCCTGTGCTGGCGCGCGATGGAATTCTTGGCGCAGCGTCGCGTAGAGCGAACCGTTGATATCGCGATCGATGAGCGTCTCGAAGCTTGGCGGCAGGTAGGTGGTCTCCAGGCACAGCGGCACGTCCTCCAGGTAGCGCAGGCGGACAAGTTTGACGAGCTTGCTGCCCACGGCGGCGTCAAAGAACTTAGCTATGCTGCCGGCCGCCTTGGCAAAGCCCGAGTCCACGGTGCGCGTGGTGGGCTTCATGCCCTGACCTTCGACCTGCTTGGTATAGCTCGAAAACACTAGGTTGTTCTCGTGGAGCGCGGGCGTGTCGGCCACAAAGGCGCCACGCCCGCGCTCGGTGCGCACCAGGCCCTCATCAACGAGAACCTTAAGGGCGTGGCGCACGGTGCTGCGCGACAGCCCCGATTCGTCCATGAGCTCCATCTCGGACGGCAGCTTGTCTCCGCGTGCGTAGATGCCGGCGGCGATGCGGTCGCGAAGCGTACCCGCCAAGCGCTCGTATTGGCTCAGTTTCTTTTTAGATGAAGCGTTCATGCGATCAGCCTATATCTAACTTGTATGCTTATCTAAGCAAGCATGTATTCAACACAACAATAAAACCGCTGGTATCGAGCTACCGAAAACCTTACCAGCAAAATTTCTAAGACAAATATAGCATACAACTAGTCGACATAACCAAAACATGTATGTAACTTGTATGCCATCGAGAGCATCAAACGAGAAGAAAGGCTGATGCACGATGACTACTCAGGAACAGGTTAAGGACGTCGTCTCCCAGGTTTTGGCTGACAAGGCAGACAAGGGCGGCATCAAGCGCGTCGTGTGGATTGGCGCCGGCGGATCCAACGGCGGCAACTATCCTGCCCAGTACTTTATGGAGCACGAGGCCACGCAGGTCGTGAGCTCCAGCTACACCAGCAACGAGTTCGTGCACGCCACCCCGGCCTACGTCAACGAGAACACCCTGGCCGTCGTCGTGTCCATGCGCGGCACCAAGGAGACCATCGTTGCCGCCCAGGTCGCCAAGGACCACGGCGCCAGCACCATCGCCATCTATGTTGACGAGTCCGGCCTCACCGAGGTCTGCGACTACAAGATTCAGTACGACAGCCTGGCCGTCGACGAGTCCTGCATGGGCCGCACCAACTCCGCCGTCGTGACCATGATCGCCATGGAGCTTACGCAGCAGACCGAGGGCTATGCCGAGTACGAGACCGCTATGGCCGCCTTCGACTTGGTCGACCCCATCTATCGCAAGGCCGTCGAGTATACCCGTCCGCTCGCTGCCAAGTGGGCCGAGCAGAACGCCGACAAGCCCTGCATCAACGTCATGGCCCAGGGCCCGCTCTTTGGTGCCGCCTACGTCTTTAGCATCTGCAACGTGCAGGAGATGCTGCAGATCGACTCCTGCACCATCAACACCTGCGACTTCTTCCACGGCCCCTTCGAGATCCTGGACAAGCGCACCTCGCTGTTCCAGCTCATCAGCGTCGGCCGCAGCCGCTGCAACGACGAGCGCGGCATCCGCTTCGTCAACCAGTACGGTGGCGAGCGCGTCTATCAGCTCGACGCCAAGGAGCTCGGCCTCAACGACATCAAGGACAGCGTGAGCGAGTACTTCAACCACCTGATCTTTGCCCCGATCCTCAACAACGTGTATATGCGCGCGCTCTCCGCCGTCACCCACAAGGACTACATGACGCGCCGCTACATGTGGAAGCTTGAGTATTAGTTACGCGGTTTTACCAAACCGCGTAACGGCTCGACGCTGAGCGGTCCGCATTTGGACAATCTGACGTTCAACTTCAAGGGCGCGACCAGAAGGTCAGCGCCCTTTCGTTTCACGTCACCTTGCCTCAAATGCGGCCCGCTCGCTGACTTATGCTCAACCAGCGGCGCCTTAGACGTTGGGAACGTTCCTTTTCTGCCGGCAGTTGGGGACAGTCCTAGTCGTTGGGGGACGCACTTGAATGACCAGTCATTTAAGTGCGTCCCCAATGACTACTCAATGAGTATGTGGGGAGCAGATTTTTCCGCTCGCCGATTTGTGTCTTGAAAAATGTATATAACGACTATAACGTAGTGTGAAACATATTGGAAACAATACCGAGGAGGCTGCGTTGAAGAAAAGCAATCTGGGCTATGTGCTAGTGCTGATCGCCGCGCTTATGTGGGGCACCATCGGAATCTTTGTTAACGGAATATCGGCCCTGGGTGTTTCGTCTCAGAGCATGGCGGCCTTTCGCCTGTTGTCGGGTGCTGTCTTAATGGCTCCGGTCTTGGCATTTATGGGTTGCCAGGGAGGTGCTCGTGAGGGAAAAGCCTCGGGTGCCATGGCACTGTTCAAGGCAAGTCCTAAAGAGCTTGTTCCCTGCGCGCTTCTTGGCATTATCGGCCTCGCCACCGCTAACACGCTTTATTACGAGTGCATGGGCGAGGTGGGCATGTCCACGGCCTCGGTGCTGCTTTACACCTCGCCGGTGTTTGGCGTCGTGCTCGGCCGCGTGCTTTATCGCGAGGACGTGACCCCCAACAAGCTCGTCGCCATCGTCTTTAACATTGTGGGTTGCGTGCTCGCGGTGACGAGCGGCGACCTGTCCGGTTTCCATTTCTCGGCTTGGGGCGTCGTGTCGGGTGTGATCGCCGGGCTTTGCGGTGCGCTACTGGCTGTGTTTAGCCGTATGGCTACCAAGACGCTGCATCCGCTGGCGGTGACGTTTTGGGGCTTTGTCTTTGGCGGATGCTTTATGGCAGTGCTTTCGGCTCCGTGGTCCGATGTGGCCGCGGCAATGTCCCCGCAGCTCATTCTGCTGTTCGCGGGCTTTGGCTTTATTCCGACGGCTCTTGCGTACATCTTCTATATGCAGGGCCTTTCGATGGATCTTGAGACGTCGAAGGTGCCGGTCGTGGCTTCGTTTGAAACCGTTGCGACCGTTCTGGTCGGTATTGGCATCTATGCCGAGCCCGCCGGCGCGATCAAGGTCCTGGGCATCGTGCTGGTGCTCGCGTCCATCCTGATCATGAACACTAACTTCTCCAAGCTGCGCAACAGTGCCTTTGTCGGCCATATCGTTGAGAGCATGACCTTTAAGCCCAACGCGTGGTGGACGGAGAAATCGCAGGACATGGATCTGTTCCGCGAGCGCACCGGCATCGCGCTGGAGCCCACCGTGCAGGAAAGCCCCTGGTACTTCGTGCGATAGGGGATGAGTGGGGCGCTTGATCGGGCACCGCCAAGCCAGCGCCGACCTACCCAGCCCCAACGTTTCAAGTACGTTAAACCCGTCAACGGTCGATTTTCACCCGCGAACGGTCTTTATACTAATTAGCAATATAAGCAACGTATAAGACGTTATAATGACCATAACGAAAAGGAGGAGGCAAGATGAATCAGATCATTCTCGCATCTCATGGCGGCCTGGCCGCAGGCGCCAAAGACACGCTCGAGATGGTTCTCGGCGACGTGTCGAACGTCCACGTCGTGTCGCTTGCTCGTGACGACAAGGAGCCCATCACCAACAAGGTGGACGCCATGATCGCCACGTTCAACGCGGACGACACCGTCTATGTGCTGACCGATATGCTCGGCAGCTCGGTCAACAACAGCATGGTCGAGCTTTCCAAGAACGGCACGAAGTTCACGGTTGTCAGCGGTTTCAACATCCCGCTGGCGCTCACGCTTGCCATGAGCCCCGCCCCCGTCAAGGGCGCCGAGCTCGCGGCCCTCATCAACGAGGCCCGCACCGGTCTGACCAACCCCAACGCACCGGTCGAGGCCGCCGCGGCTCCCGCCAAGAAGGCCAAGGCGTCCCGTCACAGCTCCGGTCCCGCCAAGATCGTCCTCGCACGTCTTGACTACCGTCTGCTGCACGGCCAGGTCGTCTTTACCTGGACCACCAAGGTTCAGGCCGAGCGCATCATCGTCGTCGACAACGCTGCCGCCAACGATGACATCAAAAAGGGCGCTCTTAAGCTGGCCAAGCCCCAGGGCGTGCGCCTGAACGTCTTCACCGTCGAGCGTGCCCTCGCCAAGATGGACAAGCTCAACACCCTCGGCGAGCGCGTCATGTTCGTCTTTGGCAACACGGCCGAGATGCTGCAGTTCTGCCAGGGCTACAAGCTCGACGCCATCAACCTGGGCGCCACCGCCAACCACGACGGTGCCGATCAGGTCGGCGGCAAGGACAGCTCCGTCTTCCTCGACGCCAACCAGAAGGCCGACGTCAACCAGCTGCTCGACATGGGCATCAAGCTCTACGTCCAGCAGACCCCTACGTATCAGAGCGTCGACATCGACGCCAAGCTGTAATCAACCAGGCTTTTGCCTGACTGAAAGGAGAAGGGTATGAATACGTTCATCAGTGCGGTGCTCGTCGGCCTCGTCGGCGTGTTCTGCATGTGGGACTCCCGCCTGCTCGGTCGTCTTAACTTCGAGCAGCCCCTCGTTGGCGCTACGCTCGTCGGTCTGCTGCTGGGCGATGTGCCCACCGGCCTTGCCGTCGGTGCCGCCGTCGAGCTCGTGTCCATGGGCCTGGTGCAGGTCGGCGCCGCCGTTCCGCCCGATATGGTCCTGGGCGGCATCGTGGCCGCTGCCTTTGCGTGCCTGACCGATGCTTCCGCCGAGACCGCCATGACGATCGCCATCCCGGTCGCCGTCCTGGGTCAGCTCCTCGGCATCGTGTTCCGTTCCATCATCGCCGTCCTCACCCATGTGGCAGATAACGCGATTGATAACGGAAAGTTCAAGACCGCCTACCGTATGCACATCTGCGCCGGCTCCGGTTTGTACGCCATCATGTACTTCCTGCCGATCTTCCTCGCCGTCTTTGTTGGCACCGACCTGGTTCAGGCCATCGTCAACATGGTTCCCGAGTGGCTGTCCACTGGTCTTAACGTTTCGACCAAGATCATGACCGCCTACGGCTTGGCCCTGCTGCTCACCATGATGATCAAGAAGGGTATGACTCCGTTCCTGTTCATCGGTTTCCTGCTCGCCGCTTACCTCAACCTGTCCGTCATCGCGGTCGCTCTGATCGGTGTGTGCCTGGCTGTCGTCTTCATGGGCTTCAAGTTCAACGGTTCCCATGCAGCCGCCGGTGTCGATTCCGACTACGATCCGCTCGAAGACGACGAAGACTAAGGAGGAACACACTATGGCAACCGCAACCAAGGACGTGTCCCTGAACAAGAAGGTCAGCCAGTTCTTCTGGCGCTCCTGGGCCATCCAGGCCTCTTGGAACTACGAGCGTCAGATGAACATGGGCTTCCTCTACGGTATGGTTCCCACGCTCGATCGCCTCTATCCGGACGAGTCCGACCCCAAGCAGCTTGCTGCTAAGAAAGAGGCTTACCACCGTCACATGGCGTTCTACAACTGCACCCCGCAGACGAGCGCTTTCATCCTGGGCCTCGCCGCCTCCATGGAGGAGGAGTACGCCAAGGATCCCGAGAACTTCAACCCCGATTCGATTAACGCGGTCAAGACCTCCCTTATGGGCCCGCTTTCCGGCATCGGTGACTCCTTCTTCCAGGGCACCATCCGCGTTATCGCCTTTGGCTTGGGCGTTCAGCTGGCTCAGCAGGGCTCCATCATGGGCCCGATCCTGGCCCTTCTCATCTCCATCGTCCCCTCCGTGCTGATTACTTGGTTCGCAGCCAAGATGGGCTATCAGGGCGGCCACGAGTACCTGAGCAAGCTTCAGGGCGGCGACCTCATGGAGAAGCTCATGTATGTCTGCGGCATCGTGGGTCTTATGTCCGTGGGCGGCATGATCGCCACGCTGATCGGCGCCACCACCCCGCTGCAGTTCGCTGACGGCACCGTCGTTATCCAGGACATCCTGGACAGCATGATGCCCCAGATGATCTCACTTGGCCTCACCGGCCTTATGTACTGGCTCATCAAGAAGAACGTCAACACCGGTTGGCTTCTCGTGATCGCCATTGTGGGCGGCATCGCCCTCTCCGCGGTCGGCATCCTGGCCTAGTCGCGACTAAGCGCCTAACCGCTTTCCCCCGGGGGCCTGCCTGGCATCCCATACCCCAGGCAGGCTTCCATCCCCAAAATGCGACAATGGGACAGTCCCTTTGTCGCATCCTCAATGGGCCGGCGACTCGGTCCAAACCACGGTAACCCTGCGAGCGCCCGGCAATGTGGCGCCGCAAAAAATGAAAGGAATGTGTCAGATGTACGAGATCGACCTTAACCTCCCTAAGCAGATCGTCGCTGACGTCCTGTCCAACCACGAGATCCACAGCGTCGCCTTCGTCGGCTGCGGTGCCTCCATGTCCGACCTTTACCCCGCCAAGTACTTCCTGGCCAACAACACGGACAAGCTGAACGTTCAGATCTTCACCGCTAACGAGTTCAACTACGACACGCCTTCCTGGGTCAACGAGCACACCTTCGTGATCACCTGCTCCCTCGGTGGCTCCACGCCCGAGACCGTCGAGGCCAACAAGACCGCCAAGAAGCACAACTGCCCGGTCGTCTCCCTTACCAACAAGGCTGGCTCCGCTCTGACCGTCGACGCTGACTACGTCATCGTTCACGGCTTCCACGCCAACTTCGCTGCCAAGTGCGAGAAGCCCGGCTATGCCATCGCTCTTGCTGTCGAGATCCTTCAGCAGACCGAGGGTTATGACCACTACGAGGACATGATCACCGGCCTCACCAACGTCTTCGAGCTCTGCGAGAACGCCGCTCAGTCCTGCAAGAAACTCGCCAAGAAGTTCGCCGAGGACTTCAAGGACGACAAGATGATCTACTTCATGGCTTCCGGTGCCTCCGAGAAGATGGCTTATTCTCACGCTGCCTTCCTGTTCACCGAGATGCAGTGGATCGACGCCGCCGCCTACAACACCGGCGAGTACTTCCACGGCCCGTTCGAGGTTTCCACCGAGGGTAAGCCCTACGTCTTCTTCATGTCCGATGGCGCTACCCGTCCGATGGACGCCCGCGCCCTCACCTTCCTTAAGCGCATGGGCGCCAAGGTCGCTCTGATCGACTCCAAGGACTACGGCCTGGCTGACGCCGTGCCCGCGAGCGTCGTCACCTACTTCAACCCGCTGCTGCACCTCGCCGTTATGCGCGAGTACGGCAACCAGATCGCCGAGGCCCGTCAGCACCCGCTGACCATGCGTCGCTACATGTGGAAGCTTTCCTACTAATCACAAGTAAGTAGACCTTACGGGTTGATTGAGAGGGGATGGGGTTTGCGCCCCGTCCCCTTTTTTGCTTTGGGGAGGGCACGCCTGTCGCGTCGCAAAACCCAAGATAAAACCTACCATAATAAACCTGTCTCTTTTTGGCAGGTGGGAGGAGATGCGTATGATCAAAGCAGTGCTGTTTGACATGGACGGCGTGCTGGTCGATACCGAGTGGTTCTACAACCGTCGCCGCGTGGCGTTTATGGAGGAGAAGGGCTTCCACTTTGACGAGATCCCCGATCTTTCGGGGTCTAACGAGCCCGCCATTTGGGAGGCGCTGGTGCCCGACGATATTGAGCTGCGCGAGCGTCTGCGCGTGGAGTACAAACAGGTCTATAGCCCGGATCACCCCGTTCCGTATGCCGAGCTGCTCAACGAGCAGACGGAGCCGGTGATGCGTGAGCTGCACGAGCGTGGCGTGAAGTGTGCCATCGCGAGCTCGTCCTATCGCGAGTTGATTGACGAGCTGGTGGAGATTGCCGGTATCGCCGACGTGCTGGACTACACCATCAGCGGTCACGAGTGCAGTGCGTTTAAGCCCGACCCCGAGATTTACTTGCGTGCCATGGAGGCGCTGGGGGCGGAGCCTGCCGAGTGCCTGGTTATCGAGGACTCGCCTTTGGGCATCGAGGCCGGCAAGCGTTCCGGCGCCCGCGTCCTGGCACTGCGTCCGCACGAGGGCGTCAACCTCGATCAATCGCGAGCCGATGCCGTTATTGATAATCTGACCGACATTTTGGCCGCTTTGTAGTGTCAATCCGCCGCGAGAAGCACGGGTTCAAACGTTTTTTGCGGTGGACTGGCTCAATTTGGTTTAGATTTTGATCCGTTTGGCTTCGATTCGGACTAAGTGAGTAGACTTTTTGGCGCAGGCCGAGCACAATGCATATCTTCCTTTGTAAAACCGCAGGTCACAGGGGTGGCGGTTTTGGGTGTGCTCTGCAGGTCGCGTAAAGTCTACTCACTTGTAATTTGGGCCTTTGGTCGTGGGGTTGCTGGTCCCGCTTTGGTTGTCGGGAGAGGGTGAATTGAAGCGCCCCCGCACGCTCCATGCTACAATCGCGGGCATGCCCCACAACTAGATTTGCCTTCGAAAGGAGCCTCCGTGGCGAACGCCATCGATCAGCTCACGGACCGAGTGCTCGTGCTCGGCCGCCTCACCATCGTCCGCCGCGCCATCACTGCTGTGGCGGTCACCATTTCCGCCGTTCTCCAGACATTTCTGATCCAGGCGTTCATTCAGCCCGCCGACCTGCTTCCGAGCGGTCTTACCGGCGTCGCGGTCCTACTCGATCGCGTTACCTCGCTGGGTGGCGTTCATATCGACATCTCGCTCGGCATGCTCGCGCTCAACATCCCCGTGGCGCTCCTATGTTGGAGCGGCATTAGCAAGCGCTTCGTCATCTTCTCGATGATGCAGGTCGTGCTCTCGTCGCTGTTCCTCAACGTCTTTCACTTCGCTCCATTTTTGGGCGACAAGATTATGCTCATCATTTTTGGCGGCGTGGTCTCGGGTCTGGGCGCTGCCATCGCACTTAAATCCGGCGCATCCACCGGCGGCACCGACTTTATCGCGCTGTGGGTTTCCAACCACACGGGCAAGACCATCTGGGGCGTCATCTTTGGTTTCAACTGCTTTATCCTGGCGATCTTTGGCTTTATGTTTGGCTGGGACAAGGCGGCGTATTCCATCGTGTTCCAGTTTATTTCGACCAAGACCATCGACAGTTTCTATCGTCGCTACGATCGCGTGACGCTGCAGATTACGACGCGCAAGGCAGACGAGGTCATGACTGCCTACGTAAACCATTTTCAGCACGGCATTAGCTGCGCCGAGGTCGTCGGCGGATACAGCCGCGAAAAGATGTACCTGCTGAACACCGTTGTTTCGACCTACGAGAGCCAGGACATTATCAAGTTGGTGTGCGACGTTGATCCCGGCGCCGTGATCAACGTGTTCCACACGCTCAACTTTGTGGGCGGCTGGTGGGGCGGTCATGTCGACGAGCCCATGCCCACGGCCGTTCCCGATCCCGACAAGCCCGCACGCATGGCCAGCAGGCAGGCGCGCCTCAGCGAACAGGACAGCCTGCAGCAGGACGACGGCAAGTAGGGTATTGGCATTTTGCCGGTCCTGCGCAACCCATCCGAACGAGCCCCCCGAAAGCCCCGTTGCTTTCGAGGGCTCTCGTTTGCCCAGATAAAACCTACCAAAATGAAGCTGTCGCTTTTTGGTAGGGAGGGTGTATCGTTTTATCAATATGAGGTAACATGAAACTAGACGTTATATACGTATTAGAAATTTAGCTATTTTGATAAGAGTGATCAGATATGCCTGCGCCCAAAAATGCACCGCTTTACCAGCAGATTTATGACGAAATCAAGGATGCGATCGAGAAAGGTGTTTATGCACCCAAGGAGCGTATTCCGTCCGAGCTTGAACTAGCCGAGCAGTACGAGGTGAGCCGTATTACGGTGCGCCGCGCTGTCGAGGAGCTGTGCTCCGATGGTTACCTGGTTAAGCAGCAGGGCCGCGGCACCTTTGTCTCCACGCCGCACATCAACCGCCAGTTTCACGCCTCGACGCTGCAGACGTTTACCGCGCTGTGTGCCGGCAACGGCATGAAGGCCGGTGCGCACGTGATCGATCGCCAGATCGTTCCGGCGCGCCAAAACGAGATGGAGTTCTTTGGCCTGCAGAAGGATGCACTGCTGCTGCATATCAAGCGCGTGCGTACGGCCGACGGCGAGCCCATCTTTGAGGAGAACATCTTTGTGCCGTTTGACGCCTACCGTGAGCTGTTGACGGCCGATCTTGAGGACAAGTCGATTTTTGCCGAGGTCGAGCGTGTTGGCGGAACGCCGATTGTCTCGGTTGGCTACCGTACGGTCGAGGCCGTTCGAGCTAACGCCGAGCAGGCGGCCGAGCTGGGCATTGCTCCGCACGATCCGCTGCTCAACCTGCGTGCCGGCTTTACCGGTCCCGATGACGAGCCGGTTTTGATGGGTAAGCAGTACTACGTGGGATCGCGCTACGTTATGGTGATGTAGGGTTGGTTCCGCCGTTCTAACGAACGGCGGATCGGTCGACGCTGCAAGCCCGCCAGAGCGGCAATCTGCCTTTCAACTTCGGCGGCATGATCAGAAGATCAATGCCGCCTTGTTTCAAGGCACCTTGCTCGCTCTGGCGGGCTTTCGCTGTCGTTGCCAAAACATCGGCGTTGCCATGGCCCGGATGCGGCACTTGGGGACGTTCCTTTTAATATGAGCAGGACATTGTCAAGAGGCAAAATCGGGCCTGGCCCCAACGATATGGGGTCAGGCCCTCTCCCTATATCAACCCGTCCGCGGCGACCTCGGCGTGTCTTCCCGACGCTCGTCTTTGCAGTTTAATATCCGCCCGCGGCGATCTCTCGCTGGGCAATCCGTTGCTACGGCTGAGGCTTCTTCGTCGAACCGACAGTCTGTGCACGCGTGTGGCGCCCTGGGCGCTCGCAGAAAAGGGACCTGAGGTTCGCCTCAACGGCTTCGGATCAAACCGCTTCCGGGGTGATCGGCTTATGTGCGGGGGACCGGCCCCCCTACGCCTCCTCGGCCATGAGGCCAACCTCGACCACGTTGCCGACCGACAGCATGCGGGCGAGGAACTCGGCGTCGTTGC